>JAETQH010000172.1 GCA_021770785.1 Lachnospiraceae bacterium | reverse complement strand
GCCACCTGCGGGAAGTCCATGCAGGTACGCTATGAGAAAGTAGGCAGAACCGGGAAGAACCGCTTTACCGGCGAGGAACGGGAGCCGATAGACAAGGCGTATTATATCTGCCAGACCTATAACCGGCTGGGGAAAAACTCCTGCACCAGCCACAAAGTGGAAGCAAGGGATTTGTACAATCTTGTGTTGAAGGATATTCAGGAACTTGCGGCAATGGCACTGAAAGACGTGGAATCGTTCTATCAGCGGATTTGCAGCCGGATGGAACGGCGGTATCTGGCGGACGCTTCGGAGATGGAGAAGGAACGGGAACGGCTGGAAGCAAGGAACCGGGAGATTGATGATATGTTCCTGAACCTGTATACCGACAAGGCAAAAGGAATCCTGTCAGAGCAGCGGTTTGTGAAGCTGACGGCGGCAATGGAGCGGGAACAGGAGGAAAACCAGAAGCAGCTAAAAGAATTGACACTCTCGCTGCGCCGTTCCAATGAACAGGAAAACGATGTCCGCACCTTTATCCGGGAAATCCGGCAGTACGCCACGATACAGGAACTGGACGAGGGTATCTTAAACCGCCTTATCAGCCGGATTCTGGTGGGAGAGGTGAAAAAGATTGACGGGGAGAAATTTCAGGAAATCAAAATCATTTATAACTTTGTCGGGGAGATACCGGCGGCAACAGAATAATGGCAAATGCCCTTCTCTCTTTCCGGGGGAAGGGTTTCTTTTTGTCTGCATAGGAAAAAGAAGCCGGGTTCCCTACTCTCCGGCTTCCGGGATAAACTCTAAATGGTCTAAGGCATAGCGCAGAGCCATGCACATCAATTCATTCCGGGAACGGTCGCTTTTCGCTGCCAGAGCGTCAAATTCCTCCTGCAATTCCCGGTCTATCCGCAGCGTCATGACTACCGACTTATCTTCCTTCTTGTCGGGCTTCTTCTGACGCACTACAAACTTGTCTGCCATGTTACACCTCCGTATTACATTTCTGCAACCATTATAAACGATTTCTCTTGACTTTTATATAACACATGATAAAATACAAATATATAATACATAATAGTATTACAAGCGAAAAGGAGGTCATGGAAGTGAAGAACATACTGGAACAGCTTTATAATGGTGAAATCTTCCCGGCGGAACAGTATGCCCCCAAAGGTGAGGAATACCGGAAAATCCATCAGGGGCATTACAACCACTATGAGGACTTTATTGAGTTATTGTCTAAGCTGGAGCCGCCCCTTGACAAGCGGTTCATTAAAATCATGGACGAACAGCTTGACGTAATCCCGTATGAGTTCTCGGAAATGTTCATTGACGGTTTTAAGCTGGGGGCAAAGATGATGGCAGAGGTTTTCAGGAGCGAGTAAGAGTACGGGGACAGGAAAAGGCAGACGCTTTGAGGGGGCGGCTGCCTTTTTTGGGGTTGTTGATAAACTGGAACTTTGCTATTTCATTTTTGCTTGGCACTCGCTACATTCTTTGTCGTGAATAGAAATAATACCACCGCATTTAGGGCAAATATATTTGGCTTTCTGTTGTTCCATGAAATGTTCTAATCCGTGTGCTTGAACAAAACAGCTATTTTCTATAAGACTTGCTTGATACCGTTTGTTATAGCTTTTTTCAAGATTTTTTATTAAACTGCATGGATATTTAGCACATTCAAAACAGTAGGACAGAGATTTTTCTTTGATACAGTCCTTTATTTTGCATTTACGACAATGCTCTGGTTTTCCCTTATCGCTATTCAGGCAGCCAGCACAAGGTTTTTTATGGTAACAGTGTTTATAGCAAACTTTGCAATTCATTCCGCATGGAGCAAACATACTTATATCTATTTTTTCTTTTGGCATTTTCATAGTTGCTCGCCCCCTTTCTGCAACTTCTGAATTTTTTGTTATGTTACTCTCCGACAAATCTGAATTTTATTTTTGCTTTTTATCATAATGGCAATCACAAAGTTTTGCCCCGCCTGCAAGTGTTCCTTTACGGGTAAAAATAGCGTCGCTATATTTCGTCATACCATAATCATATCGGCACATTGCAGGTGTTATTTCGGGAATACCGAGTTTTTGCATTAAATACCAAATGCCGCAATGACTGAAAAGTGCGTCAAAATGTTGACCGCTTTTACCGGGATAGAAAACGTATTTCCATGAATATGGGTTTGTCGATTTCTGACTCTTTTCTGCCTGCACTTTTTGCTCTTGCCAATATCTTTTTGAAAAGCAGCTACGCTTCAAATACCATCTCATCACAAAATTCTCATTCATGGAGGATTCGTAAAAGTCACTTAATTCCTTCATGGTATACTTTCCGTCTACAAATGACTCACATTCCTCTGTTTCCGGAAAAGCAACTGCATTTTCAACAGGAGTCAGGCGATACTCTGCCGGCAAACTCAAGTAAATTGCGGCAAATGCAGATGCACTTAAAATATTTACCAGCAAGACATCATCTTTGCCAAACGGCTCAATCATGTGGATTATTTCCCGATATTTTTGATACGCTGTTTTCATAATATCTTTTTT
>JAETQH010000171.1 GCA_021770785.1 Lachnospiraceae bacterium | reverse complement strand
CGCTTTTTGTGCAAGCAGCTCTTTCCGTTTTTCTCCCAGCTCGGTAATCCAGCCTTTGAGGTTTTGGATAAGCTGCCGGATGGACTTCATCAGGCGGTTGGCGGCTCTGATTTCCCGGTTCAGATTGCCGATATTCGTCTGGATACCACGTTTTTCCATCTGCCGGACAGCAGCACCCTCATGGACAGTGGGGACAATATCAAGCCCCTGTCTGGCATAGGAACGCAAGTCCACACGCTCCGGGCGGTCATTGGCTTCCAGATAGCGGTTCTGGATGACCTCCCATTCATGCCTCCAGATTTCACAATACTTCTGGTCGTTCCAGTCAACCGTATCTTCCTTGTGGCTTTTCCATCTGCCGGAGGGAAGTTTTATCCGTTCCCCGTTTTCGTCAAGGTCATAAACCTTGCGGCTCTTGGGAAGCCATTTCCCATGTTCATCCATTGCCCTCATAGTCAGCATGACATGGGCGTGGGGATTGTGTCCCGGCGGATGGGGGTCATGGATGGCAAAGTCAGCAATCATGCCTTTGGAAACAAACTGCTGTTTACAAAACTCCCGGACAAGGACAGCATACTGGTCAGGTGGTATCTCTCTGGGGATGGTAAGCACCCACCGCCTTGCAAGCTGAGAGTTCCATTGTTTCTCCACCGCTTCGGCGGCGTTCCATAGGGTATTGCGGTCTGCATATTTCTGTGGGGCATTTGCCGGGAGCAGGATTTCATTGTGGACGATACCACGCTTTTCCGGGTAGTGCTTCACTTGCTGGTCATATTCACAGAAAAGCTTTTCGCCACTCTGGTAAGCAGCGGCGGCAACCGCAGACTGCCGCTGGCTTCGCTGTACAATCGTGATTTCGTTGTGTGGACAGGGCATTTCGTGTCCCTCCTTTCTATGCTTGGTGGATGGGGTGGCGTTTTGCCACCTCATTTTGGGCAGAAAAAAAGCAGGAGACCTTTTTCAGATTTCCTGCTCGGTATGCCGCTGGGCGGCGGGTATTTAGTTGTAAAAGTTCGGGGCAAGTTGACCCGATGTAGAAAAATAGCAAAATGGAATTTCAAGCTTCTACTGACAACAAATAAGCAAGCAAATCCTCTTTACTAAGAGGTTCGCAATGACTTAGTATGCAATATTTACAATCGATAGATTGAATAGTCTGAACCAAAGAATACAGTTTATCCTTATCCATATATCCATTATTAAAGAAATCTTCACTCGTTGAATCTCCTAAAAACAAAACTTTTTCTTCTGGCACATAAACACAAGTAGTATCTTCTGAATGTGGCGAAATTGTATGAAAGATTTGTGCAGTAATGCCACCTAAATCCAAAGTCATTTTATCCGAGAAAGTTATGTCGGACAGCACAATACTTAATTTGTCCTGTCCGCAATATTCTTTTCTAAAATGAATATCTTCCTTTTTCAGAATTTCGATATAATTGAGGTTTTTTGCCTGTTCTTGCTGGTCTTTGAGGAACTCATTTGTTTTGCCATAGGCAATACTTATTCCATTGATTGCGTGCATACCAAAGGTGTGGTCATAATGCCAATGTGTAATAACCGTAAAATCCGGCTTGTTAAACTGTTCCGCTTCGATTGCCCTGTAAAAATCCTGAACATGAGATGCCGAATATCCAGCATCAATCGCCAGAGAAATTTTATCTCCTTTAAGATAAGCTAACATCGGTCTGTCCACTTCGGGGGCGTGTTCTAAAAAATAAATTCTGTTGGTTAATTTATTTAATCCCATTTTTTGTCCCACCTTTCAGGTAATAATTCTTTCAATGTAACCTTTTGGTCATTGTTAATGGCAACTACTGTATTTTCATTATCCAGATCTAACTGTGAAATCAATTCTCTGCATCTTCCACAAGGCGACAGGATGCTGCCATCTTCATAAACAGATACAATTCTTTTGATTTTCGTTTCTCCATGTTTCAGCATTTCGGCAATAGCTGCCTGTTCTGCACAAATTCCAATTGAACAGGGCACATCAATACAAATGCCAGTATAAACAATACCACTTACTGTTTCTAAAGCACAAGCCACATGACCTGCTTTACCATTTTTCTTTAAATTTATGTTTTTTACCGTACACAAGGCAATATCATATAAGTCTTTCATCACTATCTTCCTTACTTAAATTGTTATCAACATCATTATACTGTATTGCCTATCGAAAAGATAGCATATTTTATGAAACTTGTCGGCTGGGAACAGCTTGCAAGGCAAGGTGTCCCCAGATGGCAAGTCCACAAAAGGGTAGCTGGCGGCAGCCAGCGCAGGGGAAGCGTAGCGTCCCCTGTATGATTTGGAGCAGACCATGACTGCGGAAAATCACAGCCCTCCGGCGAGGAGCCTTCGGAGAACGCAATGCACCAACCTCTGGGTGGTGTATAATTGCGCCCTATCCGAGTTCTTGGATAGGGCGCATTATCCGAGATAAAAACTTATCCGAGGTAAATTGATTAAATCCGATGAATACAGCATTTGAAAACGATTATCTCGGATAATTAACCCCGCTTTCAATTGTGGGTGATT
>JAETQH010000068.1 GCA_021770785.1 Lachnospiraceae bacterium | reverse complement strand
TGGTTATCGTTTTTAAGGAATTGCTACTACCTATAATACCAGGAGAAAAACCAAAACCTGAGTTTTATAGAGAATAATGCGATTTTGAGTGAGAAAAAATCAGGAAGTTAACAATAAAACTCTGCTTTTACTAAATTGGAGTTTCCCTCTTTATCTGCATCTAACACATACGATTCCCCTATTTTTAATAACACAGCATCAATTTCGTCCTGTCTTTTTAAGATTTTCAGCCAATCCATATAATTCGGACAACAATTTCTATAAAGCGAATAATCGCCTCTCTGAAAATAATAATCCGACATTTCTTCGATTATATTAACAAATTTTTCCTGAGTCTCAACCTTAATAAAATTATTTTTGTTTTTTGCAATATTTCCTGCCACTATTCTTGATATCGACAGTAAATAGAGATAGTCTTCTTGTGAATAATCCCTTGAAATCAATTCATCAACTACGCCATCCAATTTCTGAATAATATCTTTGTTAGAAAAAGACAAACCCAATTCAAACAATCATGAAAAACTTACTATACATTCATGCCCAAATGTCACATTCTTTAAATATTCACATAATAACTGGCATATTTGCATTGCATATTTATATTTTTGATTCTTCTCGCAATATTGGAAACAATAATTCGCATATCTTATCTTAGCCGGGACGTTTATAATCATTTCAAACCTATGCCTATAAAAATCTAAACGCTCTGCCTCAAAGTTATCTATATCTGGTATTTTTACCCCATTAGTATATACCGCTTGTGGAAATAAAAACTGTTGCCCTTCATCTCTTTGTTCTAGTGGAATTTCACAACATATAAATAATTGTCCTTCCCATGTTAATAAACGCTTTTTTTCTTCATCTATATCGTCCGTTATAAGTTCTGACAATTCTTTTTGAATTTTATCTAACGATTTATTTATATCATCGAAAATCTCTGTTCCTGCAATAAATTCATCATATTCTCTATACATCATATTTCCTCTTTTTCATGAAATAATCCTAAAATGCTCAAACAACTCATAGTGTAACCAAGCACCAATATTTTATCACATCCACCTACATTTTACTATCTGAAAAGAGCAAGAAAAAAGGCCGATCAGGAATCGAAACTCCCAATCGGTCGCTTTGCTTACTCTTGCCCAGAACTTATTTTTATATCTTTTCACAACGAAATTGTTCTAACATCCGCTTTAAAATTTGAACATTTCTATATTCCTTTTCAAACTCATCCATTATATAGCCCTCAACCGGCGGCATATACGGAATGTGAATTCCATCAGAAAAATTATCTTTTTCATGCCAGTGTTCCACCGCATAGCCATTAAATTTTTCTCTTTCTTCTTCAGATTTAAAAATTAACACACACTCTACAAAACATCTATGGGCGTGAGTCGCTTCATCGCCATCAGGTTCATAATAGAATTCATGAACTACATACTGCAATGTATCAATAGTATAATACTTATAAACAATGTCCCAATGATGATATTCAGTTAAAGAAATACCGTCCGTAAGCGGTGTAGGTGTAAAATATCGTCCACCATCCAGAGACACGCCTTCTAGTTCCTCCAACATCGTTTGATGATAATACAATCTAATTTTTCTCCAATGAGGAGTGCTGTCGGTTTGATTAAACAAATAATACTGATAGCCATTACCATCATCGTCCAAAGTGTACTCTATTGTAAATTCTGGATAATGTTTATTGTATTTCTTATCAGTTTCCCAATTAGTCGGTGAATTTTCCCAATCTTCTTTTAACCTTAAGTAATACTTCATACGTTCTAATGGTGTCGTTATCAATCTGAATCGTTTTTTCCACAAGTATTCAATGTGAAATATATCTGCTGATTTGTTCTTTGGAGTATTACTATCCATAATTCTTGTATAAATATTATTTGCCATTACACCTTGAAAATTTTCAATAAGATAGAAAGGTGTTTCATAACTGTTTTTTATTACAATTACATCTATCCCTGTCCCAAACAATTCTACTTCTTGAACATATACAACTGGTCGAACACCTCCTGCAAACTTTTTATCTCGGAGAAAATCAACTATCTTTTGTGTATTTTTTCTGTTTACATCTAATTTTACATTCATTAGAGAATAATCTCTTTCTTCATCCACACCGATAATAATATATGCATCTCTATTTTCCAAATTGTTTGCCATGCAAATAATATCGTGCAACAAATCTGCTTTTTTATCTTGCGAATACCATTCCCGTTTAAAATCCCAATATGGTCCTTCCTGTTTTAATGATATTAATTCTCTTATTATTTTAGCGAAATCCATACCTGTCTCCTTCGTCTTTGCTCATGCACAATTTATCACATCATCTGCTATATAACCAAAAGAGCAAAAAGCCGATCAGGAATTGCAACTCCCAATCGACTTCTGTTAGAATTTTAATATTTTCAAGTAAAGCAGATGAAGGAAATTCTATTCGTCATGTCTTATTACTTTATACTTGAGAATCAATTTTATCCAACGAAAAATCTTCACTCCTCCTGCACATAATACGCAGCTTATACGGTGATTTTATTTTATGTGAACTGAGCTTGTAAGACCAAATCATCATATCAAGCAATTCCTGCTGGGGAATTGAGGCACCTGATCCCCCATCAAAACGAGTCACCCCAGCTCCCAAGATCGGTATACATACATCTTTCTGTCCATAATGCTTATCTATTTCTTCCCATAATACTGATAAGCATTTCAGATATTCATCACGTGTCAATCTACCTAATCCATTTTTATCCAGTCTGGCAAATGCCAACAACAGATCATCTCCATTTGGAACTATTCTCCCCGATTCATACCGTTCATTATTATTATATTTCGATTTACTGTTAAGAGACTTTAATTGTGAATTCAATATCAATGAGTGAATATTTAGATTAGGATGAGCAATTAAGTATTGTCCACAAATCGAAGTCGGTTTTATTTCTGCGGGATTATTTCCAACCTTTGTAGAAAAGCACTCATCAAAACTAATTACTCTTTTACAGTTTTTAGTTTTGAACAAATCCCCATATTCCACTATAATCTTATAATTGTTCCCTTTTATTTTAATTTTATTTCGTAAAAGCAAATATACTTTATATCCAATCGCTGTAATAAACCATATAATCGCAAAAGTAAGTACACGATTCATGATAATATTGATTTCTAAAGTATAGTCCCCTAACCCAAGTTGTTTAAGAACACCTTCCGATATTAATATAACCTTTCCAAATATAGCTTCCGGTACGAAAGTAAAAACTGCAGAAATGGCGGCAAAAGCATATGCCGCACTTTTCTTTAATAAATCACTCAAAAGCCAAGCACCTCTTTTATGTATGAATAATCTCCCACTTTTTCTCCCCATGAATTTTTCGTCCAAAAAGGTCTTGCGCTATCTGCATAATTTTTCATATAAGAAGGAAGCCAATCTGACTCTTTTCGTAAAGAATTATAAACCACAATAATTTTTTTATTTCGTTTTTCAGCCTGTTTAAATTCATGTTTCAAATATGAAAACGAATTAATACATCCTACATCATCATTCTCACCGGGAGTGGAAGTAAAATACACCTTACATGGTTTTGTGCCATTTGTATTTTGTTTATAAGGTGTACAATCGCAGAGCATTTGGTCGTTACCAGCCCGTCTGCAAGCACTCCCTGCAGTACGCAAAGCAGTCTTATCTCCAACAACAAAAATAACTGCAGATGAAGCATTAATCTGTCTATTGAATTCTTGTTTTAAATCGCATATACGGCAATCAGGATCTTTTGAAACGCTCCCCGATGCCACTTTAGACATATCAATAAAATCCACCTTGTGAAGATTATCGCTTCCCCATTTGTTTAACTCTTCAACAACGTCACGATCACCATCGTACATCGAATAATCTGCACTTATATATACTTGCTTACTCATTTTGTTCTATCCTCTCAATACATAATACTTAATAGCCTTTTTGTTAGCACTCTATTTTGTCGAGTGCTAATTCAAATTATAACACTCTCTGGAAAATATTACAAGTAAACAATACATAAATTTACAAGAAAAAGGCTGATCAGGAATCGTGAATCTCCCAATCGGCCTCTTTTCTTACTCCTCTTCATTTTTACATTCAATCTCCGTCCCATCCAGAAACACCACCAGTAGCGCCCCGTCCTCAAAGACCTTGATATGATCCAGTGTTTTCAGCATGAAGTCCGTATCCATCTCTGTCAAAGGCTCCGCGCCATCCATGTATTCTATGAACTTCTCTGCCCGGTATCCTTCCAGCAGATTCTCACTCTGCATCTGCTCCTTCCAGCGCTCCATAAAAGCTGCCCTATTCTCAACCAGAGCATTCCAAGCCATCAGATACGCCTTTATCAGCGTTTCTTCATCCACATGACGGTTGGAACAGCCCATAACCCCCTTTACCTTGTACCGTTCACTGCACTGCCATACCTTACGGTCAATGCCCGTACTGCTTCGCCAGCCTTTCCGTGCAAACACTTTATTGCATTCTCCGCAGATAATCTTCGAAGCAAACGGGTTGCTTTCCGTCCGGTGGGAATAGGAGTTTGTCCCATGTTCTTCCAGATACCTTGCTCTGCGTTTTATTTCATGCTGTACGCATTCCCAAATTCTCTTTGAAATGATGGCATCATGGTCATCTTCCACATAATACATCTGAATTTCGCCTGTATTCTGCGTCCGTTTCTTGGTAAGAAAATCCACCGTGTAGCTTTTCTGCAGCAAGGCATCTCCTTTATATTTTTCATTTTCCAACATACTCATCAGAGTCGTAGCCTGCCATTTCGTGCCGCCGTTCCAATTCTGCACCCCTTCTCTTTCAAAAATCCGCTTAATATAATCCGTTGTTTTCCCATCCAGAAATTCCTGATACAGACGCACCACAATCGGAGCTTGCTTTCTGTTAATAATCAGCTTGCCGCTGCTCTCATCCGCATCGTATCCGAGAAACCTCTTGGTACTCATTTTGTGCTTTCCTGTTTCAAACCGCCTGCGGATTCCCCATGTACAGTTCTCTGAAATGGATCGGCTCTCATCCTGTGCCAATGAAGAAAGAATGGTAAGCAGCACTTCGCCCTTTGCATCGAGGGTATTGATATTTTCTTTTTCAAAAATAATACCTATACCCAAATCCTTCAACTCTCGCACATAATTCAAGCAGTCCAGCGTATTTCTTGCAAATCGGGAAATGGACTTGGTGATAATCATGTCAATTTTTCCCGCCCTGCAGTCGGCTATCATACGGTTGAATTCATCCCTCTTTTTCGTGTTTGTCCCGGAAATCCCTTCGTCTGCGTAGGTTCCTGCATATTCATAGAGAGGATTTTCGCTGATATAATTTGTGTAATAATTGACCTGATTCTCATAACTTAATAACTGTTCTTCTTGGTCGGTTGACACTCTGCAGTACGCTGCCAGCCTCAACTTCTGCACTGCCTGTGCTGTTCCTGATTCCGCAGTCGAAATCTGCTTTGCTGGTATAACAGTAATGCTTCTTGCCATTTTTAACCACCTCCTCAACCACTGTCTGTTCCGTAATGTTCAGTTCCTGCAGTTCTGCATCATCAATTCTTATCCCTTTGCATTCCTTGACTCCCTTTTCAATGTAGGTGCTGCAGAGCCATTGGATTTTCTTCTTATAAACCTGTCTGCGCCGGAGTGTTTTTCCGCAGTAGGGGCAAATCAGCATTCCACTTAAGGGATAGCGGTTCTGGAACTTCATTGTGTTGTCCTGCCCGATATTCCGATCACGCTTCCGCTGTTCCCTGGCTTCCTGAACCTTTTCCCATACCTCCGGCGATACGATTGGCTCGTGGTTTTCCGAAATGTAATAACTCTGCACTTCCCCGTTGTTTTTCCTTGTATGGTTTCTTTTGTTTTCAGGTGTATAATACTTCTGCAGATGGAAATCCCCTTTGTACTTTTCATTGCAAAGCATCCCGTTGATGGTCCCGCTCTCCCATGTGGTTCCCGTCACCGTTTTCACGCCCAGGTAATCAAGCAGCTCCCCAATCCTTGACGAGCCGACATTCATCAGATAAAGGTCGAAAGTCAGACTGACAATTTCCGCTTCCTTTCGGTTCACAATCAGATCTCCATATTCGTTTTTGTCATAACCGAGGAAACGAGAGGTGGTAATCATCACTTCCCCTCTCTCAAACTTCTTCCGAATGGACCATTTATTGTTTTCACTCATGCTTCTGCTTTCTTCCTGTGCAAAAGAAGCAAGAACGGCAAGCATCATCTCACCGTCCCCTGATAGAGTGTTAATGTTCTGTTCTTCAAAAAAAATACCGACACCCAGTTCTTTCAGTTCCCTTGCGAATTTTAGAACGGTGACGGTATTTCTTGCAAACCTCGATATGGATTTTGTAATAATTAAATCAATTTCTCCTACCCTTGCCTTCTCCATCATTCTCTGGAACTGTGGGCGGTTTTCACAATAACCGGAGATACCCTGATCAACAAATACTCCGATAAATTCATATTCCGGATTTCCAGTAATCAGTCTCTCATAGGTTTCCATCTGGTTTTCAAGAGAGTCTTCCTGTCTTCTGCTGTCTGTGGAAACTCTGGCATAAGCACAAACCCTTTTCTTTTGTAAGACCGAAGCTGGTCGTTTGTTAATCACTTTTACTCGCACGTTACATCACTTCCTTCAAAAAATCTTTTCTGAAACTCTTGAATCCTTCGGAAAATGGCCTGTGCATCTTCCACCTTGTCAATGCACACCACATCCACATTTTTCTTACTGCAAATCAGCATGAACTCCATAAACTGTCCCCAGTTACGGGCAATCGTGGCAGCCCCCATGGTAACCACCACATCTATCTTCTTTGCTGCGATTTCCGCTTTCAGACGATTAAATTCTTTTCTGTTCGGGTCGGCTCCTGAAGCTTCCTCAAAGAATATCTGCAAATCCCATTTCTGTTTTCCATATTCTTCTTCCAACCGCCTCATCACATCGTCCAGATATTTTTCATAATCTCTGTCACGATGGTTGACTCTGCAGTAAAAAGCCACCCTATTTATCGTTCCTGCAATCACCATATAAATAAGTACTCCTTTCGTTTTTGGTAGTATATAAATCACTCTAAACCCCTGTAAAGTCAAGCAATTCTGCGGTTTCCACCCACTCTTTTTCCACTCTGTCCAAACTTGTCAATAGCCGAAAAAAGCAGCCGGACAGAAACCTGTTGTCCCTGTCCGGCTTGCCCTTAAACCCTCTCGGCATAATCCAGTGAAATCCATCCATCACGATTTTTCTGATAAGATTTCAGAAGTCCCCAAAGGCTCGCTCCCTTACCTTCTGCTTCTTCCACAATTGTGAAAACACCTTTTCCGGTATACTTACCTGTTTTATCATAGTCTGTTCCTGGACCCTTGCGGATGTTCAAATCTTCGATGGATACTCTCACAAGATACGGTGTGAATGTATCATTGGAATAAATCACTTTACCGGATTCATCAAATACGGAATATCCCTCATTTTCATCCGCACACCTCTTGGCATTTTCCAAACTGTGAAATGCACCCTTCTGTGTGGCAGCATCTGCCCATGTCTTACGCACACGGTACCAGACTTCCTCTGGTTTTGTAGCCTCGCTCTTAATTCCAATCATGGCATTTAAGATTGTAATAATCTTTGCACCATATCCGGCTCCTGCTGCCCATCCTTTTCCGGCTGGATTTTCTTTCTGTCCAAGCCACTCCACATATTCCGCACAGCCTCTTGCGACATACTTGAAGCGTGGATCAACGCATTCATTCTTCAAATCTTCTGTGGAAGCGTAGGCTTTCAAATGCTGAACCTGTGCCCTGATACCAAGCTGTGGTGTATCAAAGGAATTTCCTTTCATTCCATTTGAAGTCACTCCCATGCCACAGAAATTATTCTGATCGAGCGTTACTGCAGAACCAGAGAATCCAAAATTTCCTGTTTCCAGACAGGACTGAGCAAAGGCAATATCACCACTGACCCCCTCTGCCTTGCCTTCCGAAAGATAAAGTGGAATCATGTCGATAACCGACTGTGCAACATCAGGATTCTTTGCCTTAATATAGGCTGTCATCTGCTCCACCGTTGCCACTGCATTACCCATAATCTTTGTAAATGTGTTTTCTTCCTTTTTCGTTATTCCATAATAGGAAGCAATACATTCTGCTTCCGCTTTGGCAAGCTTCTGCAGATTACTGTCACTGGAAAGCCATTTTGTTGCTCTTGTGTTTGTATGGAATGAATGCTCCAGAATAATACCCGGTGTTCCTACTGCATTCGCACCACGAAGCACACCATAGTATTCTCCATTTGTACCCTGACGTGTTGCGGTTCTTCCGCTCTGTGCAGTTCCCATCACTGATTCCACAACCTTTGCCAGCTTCAGACCAATATCCGTGCTGCTTCCATTTAAAAGGACATATGCCACCGGATAATCCACACTTTCGTTTACACCGTTCCCTGTAGCGTTAGAATGGACAGAAATAAAGAGGTTACAGCCTTTGGAAGCAGCACCTCTTTCATACAATGCTCTGTCTGTATTCTGATTTGTCCTTGTGGTTACCACAACGATACCAAATGCCTCCAACTCCTTCTTAAGATAATTATGGAGTTTCCAAGTCATGTCCGACTCATAATAAGAAGAGACCGCAGGACTACGGTTATATTTACCGTAATGCCCTGCGTCCAAACATACTTTTACTGCCATGCTATTCTTCCTCCTTCTCATCCGCTTTGTCCTGCAGCTGCTCCAACACATCTTTCAGCTTCTTTGGTACCGGAAGTCCGATAAGGGCAATGTTCTCTATAATGGAAATTCCCTCATTGGATAAGTAAAAGAAAATGACTGCGGTGCGGAGTACACTTCCGTTCTGAATGATCTGTGTATCAAGCACATGGCCAATACCAACCAGACAGAAAATTGCTACCTTTTTGCAGATGCCTTTAAAACCGACCTCGCTGGATATTTTTTTCTGTACAAATGCTGCCATAAGTCCGGTGGCATAATCGATGACCACAAACATAAGGAGTGCATACAGAAAACCATCCAGTCCTCCAAGAAACCAACCCATAAAGCCTCCTACTCCTGCAAATACATACTGCATTGTTGTTATTACCTGTTTCATAACTGTTACCTGCCTTTCGTAAATTTTTGAGTATGAAAAAAACAGCCCGCAAAAGGCTGTTTGATTCCAAAACTATATCTGATCTGGCATACTGTCCCATAGCCTCATATCTTCCTGACCGAGACTCCATATTGCAATCCCTGACACACCATAGGTGTATGCTGCTTCATTTGCCCAATAGACAATGCTGTCCACATCGGAGTAATACATAATAGAAAAACCATCCGCATCTCCGAGATACATCCTCGAAAGCCAGACATTCAAATCATGTGGTACTACCTTCATTTCATAATCGTTGCCACATTCCAGTGACATTTCATGGGAATGGAAAAAGTCGTAATCCATAGAAATATCCTGGTTTCTTATGCTGATTTCCTCCACATCGGAATTGACACGGAACAATTCAAATTCATTATCCCATGAAATTCCGGTACGAGTACATCTTCCAAAAGTAGTCTGCTTTCCATCCGGGAATATAATATCAAAACACTCGTAGGGTTCATAATACCATGCATCTCCAAGTCGCAGGAGATCACAAACCACACCCTTCTCCGCCATAAATCCCACATATCCAGTTTCTGCAGTAATGGTTGCTGTAAATCTTAATGTGTAGGCAGCACTGGAATATACTCTCACCTTATTTCCACGGATTCTCATTTCCACGGTATATAGGCTTGGATCACTCCGTAAATCTGCATTTGAGGTCTTACTGAAAGAAGATGCATAACTACCAAGTTTCTTGCTTCCCTGATACAACTCCACACACTGTGTATCGTAATTTATACAGCAAAAAATGCTTCCAAGAAAGACTCCTGCCTTACCGCCTCCTGATGATTTAAAGGCAAATCTCGCCCTCACATGGATTTCAGAAAATCCAGTATAATCCAGTGCCAGTTTTCCGCTGCCTTCCAACTGCGAATACTTACGGACACGGTCAGAACTTTCATCCTTCCAAATCTTCCACGAACCGTCAAGCACTGTAAAATAGTTGGTCGGAATTTCTGAATAATCACAGAAATCTTCATACCATACAAGCGCACTTTCGGGCTTTCTACGAAGCACCTCTGCAGTAATCTTAAATGCCCTGTCGGGCTGTACCATTTCTCCATTCACATCCATGAATTTTCTTGGCTTCAATCCATAGTACACTTCCCCGGCAGTCGCTTTCTGTGAAAAATCCGAACATACCCGAAAGCCATAAAAAACTACTCCAGGCACTCCACCGGACACAGTAATGGTGTGCTTTCCTGCTGACAAGCTGACTCCACTTTTTAATATCCTCCAGAACTTCTTTCTCCAATATAAAAAATACAGCCTTGATTCCGACAGCATCTGACTGTCCCCATCAAGACTGATTCCGATGCTATTCTTATCCCATCTTGGATAAACAATCTCAACTGCCACATCATATGTTCCGGCTGTTGGTATTTCAAATGTGTATTTCAGCACCGCTTCTTCATCCAAAACAGATGCATATCCTTCTCCAATGACTGCATTGCCTGAATAAGAATCCGGCACACCGTTCCTATCAACACTTATTGTTCCGAAAGAAACCTTCTGTTGCTTCAGATAAGTTGTGAGATATTTTCTGCCACTATAGGTTTCATGCTTTGTCGGCTCTGCTGTTTCCCTGCTCGTATCCCATCCTTCCATAAAGTCATATACATGAAGCAGTCCCCAAGGGACCATATCCGTCCAATCCCAATATGAAAAGAATGGAATAAAGGGCTGTGGCGGTGCATCACCTGTATGATTATATAAGCCCTCCATCCAATATTTAGCAGCATAATAGGTAAGGCTTGTTCCCCGATAGGTCGTACCAAGATTCTCCGTAGTATCGTATATCTGCCATCTCCATCCATATCCGGGAAGCCCCATCATTATTTTGTCCGGGTTCATTGCATTGGCAGCATAACTGTAGATGCCTTCAAGCCAGCTTCTCGGAGATACCGGCCCCGGTGCTGAACCCGCCCAACTCATACCATAACTCATGATTGCTGCTGTGTCGCAGTATGCATCCAAATCGGCATACACGCACCAATTCTCGCCGCCAACCGAACCGCCAACACTGGTCATACCCGGAAGGCAGATATTTACATGAAGGTTTGGTCCCTTTGCTTTTACAGTAGAGTAAATCCGTGAGAACAGCGCATTTGCCTTTGTTCGGTTCGCCAACTCCCCTCCACGTTCCAAATCAATATCTATCCCGGAACACCACGGATATTTGTCAATAATTCTCACGATTTCTGAAATGAACGTATCCTGTGCACCATTCGTATTCTCTCTGAGTGCTGTAAAAATAGATGCAGTACCATGATTCATAATGGTCAGAAGCCATTTAATATGTGGCCATTTCTTTACATAAGGAAGGATGGTGCTGACCGCAGTTCCCGTCTCGCTGATTGTTCCATCTGCTGAAACTTCAAAGGTAAAAATACCAACATGAGACAGCTTATTTCCTTTTTCTCTTAACACCTGATGCATTCTCGTATTTCCCATGAATGTCCATGCCATGACATTTCTGTTACTTGCCCTTCTCACATCCGTTTTCCTCCAATCCCGTATGCCATCTCCTGAAAAGACATGCGCACAAGTGCTGACTTCCTGTCCTTTACTTTAATCTGGTGTTTACTGTCCCCTGCTGCCGAATAAGAATAAAATCCATCAGCCTTAATCCGGCTTCCATTCCTTGTTGCCAGCCTTGCATCAGCATTAATTTCAACAACATCATCTTCAAAAAAAATGCTCTGCAAAGTCAGCTTGTGGCTTCCGTAATTATGAGCCACACTCATGTCTCCTGCTGCCATCGTATCTTTCGGAATGATGTGATAATTCAGCCCGGCTGATACTTCTCCGTCATTAGTGATCACTGCTGTAACACCGGAGCGGACAATCCCATTAAAAAAGCGGACAGGTGTTATCTCCCCATCCACACGATTTTTCTGCAAAAGTTCCAGATTATTTACCACATACCCGGTCAGCCATTTACCTTCCTGAAACATGATATCTGTTATATAAAAGGTTCCGGTACAATCCTCTAAGATTACATTTACGGTAGCCTTTGCCACCTTCTTTTCTTCATGTGTATTGATTGTTCCGGCAAATCGAATAAACTCCATCCTCACACCTCCTGTGCATCAAAGGTGTATCTCTGCTCTGACACATGGGAAACCCATGCGGTTGCTACCGAACCGCCCTGCAGCATAACATCCGTAAAACGCACGGTGCCTGTACAGTCCTGCACCACAACTCTTACCGTCAGTTTTTTCACTTTTTCTATTCCGGTAACACTGACCGCTCCTGCCGACCTCGTAAAATACATGGTGCATTCCTCCTAATACAACTCTACAAATCTTGTTTCTTCCGAACCATCCTCATATTCAATGATAAGCTCAATGCCAACCCTTCCATTCGCTCCCTTTTTCAGATTCTCGGTCGCTATGCTTGCAGATACTGTGTAGCTGCTTCTGGTAGCCGGATATACTTCCTGCGACAATGTTTTTGTGGTATTCAACGCTCCCACACACTTAAAACTTGCATTGCCGGAAGCACCGTTTTCTCCATCCACCTCAAAGCCGGAATTCTGCCAATAGCTGAATCCATCATCTGCTCTTGAATTTAGCAGATGGTTATTTACCACCAAATCCTTCATCTCCTGTCTGTCCAGTAAATCCGATGAAGAAAGAGTATCTGCTGCCTTCTCCCATGAAGCAGAAGAATCACCCAGTTCTTTTAACTTGGTGGAAAGCTCAATGACGGTCTTCCACGGCTCCTGCACGTTATAATCCATGCGGATAATTCTCGTACTGATTCGGATTCCCAAATCCTTGTCATCCACAGTTACCACATCTCCGATACCAAAACTCTCATGTTCCCACCCAGTTAGTACAGACAGATCCATTACTTGTATGACATAAGAAATACTCGGCTTAGAATAATCTGCCAGTTGCATTTCGGTATATTCAAGCATCTGATAGGGATTGGTAAAAGAGGAACAATCAAGCGTTGATACCCTGATTTCTGTAGAATACTCCGTATTCTCCACATATTCCTTTCCATTATTGATACTTGCAAAGGTCATACCATCTGCACCATAAGCATAGAGTCTTGTCACAAGACTTCTGGTATCCACCACGCGCTGTATGGATTTCATATTTTTACGATAGGCAAACACAGCACCACTGTTACTTCCAGATTGTGTCAGAAGGCTGACCTGTTTATTTACATTGTCAAACTCCAAATCACCACCATAAATGGACTGAATGGTACGAAGCATGGAAAGAGCATTTTTATCCGTGGACTGCCAGGAACGTTTCGTTGATACCGTTATTTTCCCAACACTCCATCCTGTTCCCTGCAGTGCATAAGCCATCGGCTTTTCTGCTGTTTCCGCTTCATATGTCTGTTCACTTTTCTTTTCAGAATACGCAAGGTCATAAAACGCAGCTTCCGCATAAATGCTCGTTACCGTCTTTCCGTCCTCACCCTTATCATCCGTGACTGTTCGGATACGGTAAATGTCCTTAGTAATCTGCAGTTTCTTTTCATTATCAAGATATGACCGCTTCCCATCTTTGAATGGAATGGAAAATTCCAAATAGTCAGAACCATTCAATTCACTCGTAACAATAATGTCATAAGCATTTTCCAATACTGCTTCCCTGATACCACTGTCACTTAACACCACCGGCCTTGCATATCCCAATTTAGAATAAGGAGCCTTTGGTGTTTCATATATCTGAATTGCACTCAGTTCCGGTGTCATAGAAGTATCTGTTGTAGAAAGCGTCATCTGTATCTGAATATATCTTAAGTTTGGAGATTGTATCACCCCATCTGTTCCGACCGCTTCCCAATCTGAAAAAGATGCAGCTTCCAAGGAATCCGATGTCCTTGTCCTAACTTCCGAAATAGAAGTAATTCCTGCATCCACTGTACCTACAAGCTGTATCTTTCCCGCTCCGGCAAGACCACCTTCCCCAAGATCTAAAATCCTTGTATAAAGGACACCGCTTTCTGCAAATACGCCATCCGTCTGCTTTAAGGTCACACTGCCCGGATTTGATATGGCATCCACAGACGAGTCCACATCTGCACCATTTGCCAATAAGCCGGAAAGAAAGTGTGCTTCCAAATCATCAATCGTCAGATCAGAATCTGTTTCGTAAAACCAATCATCAAATCCTTCGGCAAAGTAGTAACTGTCTGCATACATTCCCATGACGATATCTGCAGTACAGGAAGGGTTCAGTTCCCCGGTAAAAGAACGGATTGCTGTCTTAAACACATCCCCTGTGCTTCTGTCACAAACAAGGCTCTGTACTGTCTTTGCTTCCAGATCAATGACCGTTCCAATAAAATACGCACCATTATTTTTAAGCACCACTCCCATCGGGTCCGGTTCAATAACGTCATGAATCAGCGTACCGGAAGCATCATAAAGCATATTTCGTAATCTTCCTGAACGAAGGGAAATATAAAACAAAGGATTTCCAGGACCGCTTCTGGTACTGAAAATAGGCACAAATGTTGTCCCTATCGAATAAGTAGTCGGGTATATCCATCCTCCTACCACCATTCTTTTTCCCAATTTGGTAAAGAAATCCCCCGTATTTGTTGCCCTTAGATGTGTTTTTTCGGTTGCCGGATTTACAGTATTGAACCGAAAATATTTTCCAAGTTTTCCGGCACGGGTAGATGCTGTTGTTCCCGACCAGCCATTGATGGTAAAATTTCTCGCATGACCGGACGAATCGTGCAGAGTTGTATCATCACCACTCGGTGAATCATTCATTTTCCACTGTGCCTGTGTATTGGCTGTTTTCCGAAATTCGCCTGTGAAATCCTCTGTTGCATTTACAAGCAGTTTTAGTCCCATTACACCCACCTGCTCCTTCCCTGTATCGTAAGCTCCGTAAAGGTTGCACCACTTACAGAAACCAAAACCTCATTGCCTCCCGGATTCAGTTCCGGGAACACTAACTCATCAAGCTGTGAAAGACCGTTTCTCAACGTCTCCCCAGTATTCGAATCCACCACTTTGGCTGTCAGCTTTGACGTATCAAGCACAAAGGTTTCTCCCTCCGCAAGTTTTCCTTTTACACGAACCAACTCCCCATTTACTTCGATATCCACATAAGAAGAAGTGCTGTTCATAACCGCTTTTAATTCAAAAATCGGTTCAGATATAAGATTGCCCTTCTGTCTATTTACAGTGGTCTTGCCCACTGCTGCGATAGAAAACACTTCATCTTCTACGGCATAACCGAATGGATCAGGACAGATAAACTCCAAAGAAAATGTACCTGCTGTCCGTGATATCCTTTCCATACTGATTTCCGTATTCAGTCTCGCCATGAAATACCTGTCTGGGTACTCATCAAAAATCAATGGCTGAACCCCTCTGTACGGATTCAGCCACCCATTGATTTCATCTATTCTATGTACCAGAGCAGAAAAGTCCTGCTCCGGGAACACGGAACATTCCACCGGAATGATACGCTCGGAATACTCCATTCCAAAATCCAGTATCCCTGACCTTCCCGGTATGCTTTCCGTATTATTTCTAAAAGCCGGAAGCATGGGATATCCCGTAATTCTTGCTTTCAGCTTTTTTTCCTTCGAATGAATTCCCTGAAATGAAAATCCCATGCTTCTCCTCCTTCTTAGGTGATTGGTATGATTCCCTGTGCCCTCGTTCCCGACTGCATCAGGTTATACAATCCCTGTGATACCTTTCGGATATCATCCTCACTTCGTACTACCATCTGTGCTACACTCACAAGTGGACCGGTATAAGTAATCACCGTTCCTCCGCTTCCTGAACCGGAAGTCTGTGTATTTGCTCCTACCCTTGCATCTACGTCAAAGTCTGTAGGAATGGCATTATTAATATCCTTTGACACCTTATCCATTTCATCCGTAAAGCCCTCGCCAAGACCTTTGGCCATATTGTCACCAATTCCGGCAAACACACGAGATGGTGAGTGGATACCGAGCAGGCTCTTGATACCGCCAACGATATCCCCAACAAAACCGGAAATCTTGTTCTTTACCCACGAAATCATGGAAGAAACACCACTCCAAAGTCCTGTCACGATATTCTTTCCGACACTCACAATAGAGGTCGCAGCTTTTCCGATACCGGAAATAATGGCTGTCACGATTTGAGGCAAACTTGCCACCAACTGTGGTATCGCCTTAACCAATCCAACTGCCAGCTGAACCACCAATTTAACACCCATCTCAATAATCTTAGGCAGATTTGTGGTTATGAAATTGATGATGGACGAAATAATTTGAGGCAAAGCAGCCACCAATTTCGGTAGTGCATTCAGAAGTCCCTGGGCTAATCCGGTAATAATGGAAAAAGCGGCATCCAGAATTTTATCCATATTGTTCAGCAAAGTGGTGCATATTAAAATCACCGCATCGACTATGGTCGGAATCAACTGTGGCAGTGCCTCTCCGATTCCGGTTGCCAGTGTGACAATCATCTGAATCGCAGCCTCGACCAACTGTGGCAAATTCGCTAAAATTCCGTTGACCAGTGTAAGCACCAACTGCAAAGCGCCCTCGGTTATCTGAGGAAGGGCAGCTATCAGTGAATTCAGAATAGTCAGCACAATATTTGTCGCAGATTCAATCAAAATCGGCAGATTTTCCAGAATTGCACCTCCGATAGAGGTCACGATATTAAGTCCCAACTCAAGGAACATCGGCATCTGCTCTGTGATAATGGCTGCCACATCTCCTATGGCTGTTCCGATTGCCACACTTATCTGACTGAAATCTCTGTTTGCTTCATTGATTGCATTTCCCAGTGTGGAAAATACATCTGTTATTCCTGCGGACATCTGGCTTACCGTTGGTAGGAACACACCCTCAATGGAGCGTTTTGTTCCCTCCAATGCAGAATCCAAATCCGCATATTTTATTTCATTAATTTGTGACAGGGCATCATAACTTGCAGCCGCCCCATCTTTCATCCCAGCAAGCACGGGAAGTACATTTGCCTGTAAATCTTCAAACTGTGTACCGAACAGATTAACCGCAGCCGTGTTCTTTGCTATCGGGTCATCCATATTATTTAAGGCATTCACAACTTCGAAGAAGGCCTCCTCGGCACTCTCTCCTCCGGCAGCAAACCGTTTCGTCATTTCATCTGCATTCATCCCAAGTGCCTGAAATGCTTCTATAGTTGTATTGCTTCCGTCCTTTGCCCTTAAGTTAAATTCCTTAACGGCATCACCGACTTTATCAATGGAGAAAACACCTGCTTCTGCACCATTGATAAGTCCGGTAACAAACTGATCCGCTGACAATCCCAATGCGGAATACTGTGCGGAATATTCATTTAAGGTATCGAGTAAATCCCCGTTTTGGTCTGCACCATTCTGTGCGCCGACTGCAATGATGTTATATGCTTCCTCTGCTGTCACACCAAAGTTCTTCATCAGTGCATTGGCAGCACGAGCCGATTCCTGCAGATCATATCCGAAGGTATCACGCAAAGCAAAACCGGACTCTGTGGCTTTCTGTAACTCATCCCCCACAAGTCCGGTTGTTTTCTGTACAACGGATAATCCCTCTGCTACATCCTCAAGGCTGTCACCGAAATTATTGGTATAGACCTTCTGTGCGATTGCACCAAGTTCCTCTAATTCCGTGCCTGTTGCTCCTGTGGATGCGGATATCTGATTGACAGCCTTATTATATTCATCACCCAGTTTTACCAGTTCCACGCTTGCTGCCACAACGGCAGCACCAATGGCAGCTGCCGCTGCTGCGATAGCCGTACCGACTCCTGCGACAACAGAACCGACCTTTTCGAACTTACCGGATGAATCCTCTGCCACATCTCCGCTGTCTGAGAGTGATTCTGCAAAATCATCCGTCTGTTCTTCTGCTTCCTCCATCTCCTGTCCCAGTCTGTCAATGGCATCCTCATTAGCTTTCAATTCGGACTCCATTTTATTCAAATCAGCCTGTGCATTGTTCAGCTGTATCTGCCAGCTTCTGGTTCGGCTGTCCGCTTCCCCAAAAGAAGATGAAGCATTTTCAAGTGCTGCCTGTAAAGTCTGCACCTTATTTTTCTGTGCTTCTATCTCCTTTGTCAGCACACCGTTTCTTGCACTCAAGGACTGGATGGATTTATCGTTTTTATCAAATTGCGATGTTACAAGGTTCATTTCTGAACCAAGCACCTTGAAAGCGGAGTTGATTTCCTTTAGGGCATTTTTAAACTCCTTCTCGCCCTCAACTCCCATCTTGACACCGAAACTCTCAGCCATCCAAACACCTCCTTAGATGCCTTCCGGTATGATATCCTCAATGAAAACCTCCCTCTTAGGCTTCGCAATTCCAAGAAACTGTTTGTGAAGTTCCCATTGATCCATGAGTTCGCCAAGCGGTGTCAAAAGCACTTCCTCTTCCGTTTTCCGTAACTGTGTCACTCCGATATACACGAACCGGGCAAAGCTCACTTCTGGTGGCTCTGCCCGGTCTGTGCGTTTCCCTTTTCATTTTTCTCCGGCATGGATTCCACATGACGCTTCGTGCCTTTTAGCATTGCTGCCATGATTGCATCCTTATATTCTGCCAGTTCATACGGATTGGTAAGAAGTTCTATC
This sequence comes from Lachnospiraceae bacterium, assembly GCA_021770785.1. Taxonomy (GTDB): domain Bacteria; phylum Bacillota; class Clostridia; order Lachnospirales; family Lachnospiraceae; genus Roseburia. Next base: position 1,395 of record JAETQH010000068.1, on the reverse strand, counting down.
TCGTCTTCTGTAAGAAGCGGTCTCGGTTCATCCCTGTGCTGTAAATTATGGATGAGGATTTCCTGATTTGCCAGCAATGCAATCAGCCATATAACCTCTCCCAACGATTCTTCCATCGTTGCATTCTTTAACAGTTTATCACCGAGTTTCTCCAAACCGCCATACCGCTTGGTAATATCCTTTGTTGCTTTGGTGGTTAGAATCAGCTTGTGTTCCACACCACCGATTGTAATAACCTGACTTCTATCTTCTAAACTGTACATACTGCTTCTCCTTTCAAATCCCGGTTACCCGGCTCCTATGCATCCTCTTCCGATACATTTGACGCTTCAGTTGTATAAGCAGGCTCGTAAACCTCTTTATACCAGCTTCCGATAGTTGTTGTATTTACACCGGAATCATCCTCACTGACCTCCGCTTTCCACGGATGTCTGCCCTTTCCGTCCACCTTATTTCTACGCATTACCGTTCCCTCAATGCTTGGTGTCTGGAAGTTGATGGATTCCCCCTTTGTTTCCAGATTGGTAGCCGGAACTGCAAACTTCACACGATATAACCAGAAATAACGGTATTTTCCGTTTGCTTTCTTTGCTCTGAAGCCGACTGCTACGGGCTTACCGTCATCTTCCGATGTGGAAACCAGTACACCATTGCTGTCAATCTCTGCACCTGTCAGTTCTGATGCTGCGGAAAGTCCGATGTCATCCACGCCAAGTGTCAGTGTGCCGGAATTGAATTCCTTGATGATCTGTGCAATCCCGTCATCCGCATACAGCACTGCTTCTGCAAGTTCTACAGACAACTCCACAGAAATCGCTTTTGCAAGCTGCACCGGAGTACCATAGGTTTCCTCTTCATTTTCATCCTCTGTAATAGGCGCATAAAATAATTTATCAAGACCGATGGTTGCCATTGGCAAATCCTCCTTCCTATTCGCTTATTCCCATTACTTCAAAAATGTAATGGTGGTATTTTGTTTCTTTTTCAAACTCCATATATTTTCTGGATGTAATCGTAATGTCTGCATCCAGGAGCCTTGTGGTAATCTCATCCCTCATCTTCAGATAATTTCCTTTGCAGTAAAGTGCCAGTTCAACTTCCTCTGTCTCCACGATTGGTCGGTCATCTGCACATACAGGGAAATCATCCGTTCCGGGTATGATTACCAAAAAAGCATCCGGTTGTTGAGGTTTTCCTTCCTCATCATTAACCGGATGCTCCGAAACTGTCACTTTCAGTTTCATAGGTTCTAATGCCTTTATGATTCGGCTGTTCAGACTCATAATTATAATCCGCCTTTCTGCGAAAGGCACCAATGCGTCATGAAACATCTTGGCTACCTTTCACTTTTCTAATCTATCTTCCATCTGATATTATTTCTTTATAAGACTGACA
>JAETQH010000170.1 GCA_021770785.1 Lachnospiraceae bacterium | reverse complement strand
ACGGCAAGCATAGAACTGGTATTGCGGATTGTACTGGAAAAACCGGATTTAAAGGTGCTGGACGTCCGCACCCAGGTATTTGTGGAGAACCTGCTGAACCGTTCAGTGAGGTTGGATATCTTGGCTACAGACAGCACAGGGGCAAAACTGAACGTGGAGGTACAGCGCTCCGACAAAGGAGCCGGGAGAAAAAGAGCTAGGTACAACAGCAGCATGATGGACGCAAACCTTTTGAAGAAAGGTGAGGACTTCGACAAGCTGCCGGAAACGTGGGTAATCTTTATCACAGAGAATGACGTAATGGGAAAAGGGCTGCCGCTCTATCCGATTGAGAGGTGCTTTTTAGGAACCGGAGAAAGATTTAAGGACGGTTCGCACATACTGTATGTGAACGGCGCTTACCGTGGAGATACGCCAATCGGGAAGTTAATGCATGACTTCTCCTGCACAGACGCAGCAGATATGTACTATGGGACACTGGCAGACAGGGTGAGATTTTTCAAAGAGAGCAAGGAGGGAATCGAGATTATGTGCCGTGCTATGGAAGATATGAGGAATCAGACATTGAAAGAGGGAATGAAAGAGGTTGCGCTCCGTATGTTGGCGGCTGGCAAATATGCTTTAGAGGAAATCGTTAATATTTCAGGACTTTCTCTTGAGGAAGTCAAACAACTGAAAGCTGATAGAAGCGCATAGGTAAAGTTAATAGTTTTGGGAATCTTAAAACGAGATTCCCAAAGCTATTTTCTTGTGTGCCGAGCATGGCACTAATCTTACTGGTGAAAGTCCAGTCACGGGTATTTACCGCCAAGTGTAGCGGAGCGCAACCGGCGATCTCATAGATGCCAACTGTCGTTCTGACAGAGCCGCCCTCATTGCCTGCGGCGGGTTGGCTACCGCTCGGACTGTGACTGGTACAATGCAGAATCTTTTCCAATCCAATCTCCTCCTTCCGTGGTGTTGTAGCTTACCTCTGTTTTGGCGGGATAGTAAGCGGAAAAATAAAAAAGCTGGAATATTGAATTTTGATAGAAAAGCATAGAATTTTATGTTATAATTTAAGGGAAAGGAAGAATGGTATGGAAGTAGATATTCTGATAGATGAATTTACAGATTGTCTGGTAGAGAGAAAGACCGGGGAGCAGGTGGAAACAGAGTACCAGTTACGTTCAACGCCAATTAAGCCGAAAGATTATAAGGGCTGGAAGTTCGATTGGAGTAGGACGGAGAAAAACGGTTACAATATTTATGAATTGTTTTTAGCGGGTGATGATATAGTGCAGGGAAGAATCTCACTAAGGATAGACGGTGGCGTGGCAGATGTGGATATTGTTGAAACTGCGCCGCACAACTATGGTCACACGGGGAAATATCAAGGTGTAGGAGGTCATTTGTTTGCGATTGCCTGTCAAGTCAGTATGGAAGCGGGATGTGACGGATTTGTAGCATTTACGGCGAAAAGTGATCTGATTGCATATTACCAAAAAGTCTTAAATGCACAGGTGGCAAGAGGACAGCGTATGTATATTGATGAAGCGGCAGCGGATATACTCATAGAGAAATATATTAGAAAGTAGGTGGTGGTATGTTGACGATGGAAAGAAAAAGAACCAGTTTGTTTGAGGATATAGCGGATTATGCGAAAGACGGCAGACTGACGGAACCGTCAGACGGCAAGCGTTATGAATGGCGCAAAATGATTGATGCGGTAAAAGCGTTAGGCAGGCCGCTTACGGACGAGGAGGCCGAGCAGTACCGGGTAAAATAACATTGGCATAGCAAAACCACAATTTGTCAATTTGCCGAATGTCGAATTGGGTGGGGTAAATTCCTCACAGGTGGGGTAAAAGGGGTAAAAGTCATCAAAATCTAACAGTGGCACAGGCGGCTATTTCAAATTGATGCCATAGGATTTGGGGTACTTGCAGGCGAAAGTATTGAAGAATGGCTTAAAATCAAGGAATTTTGAGCGTAGAGGGGTTCACCGAAGTGGTTGGTGGGCCTCTCTTTTTTGCGTTTTTGATGCCGCTAATAGGATGGCGATTGGGGCAAAATTATACTATCACGCAAAAGTCGGCAGTTTCCGTGATAGTATCCGAGTTTTGTGTGAAAGTATAAGGGTTTCCGTGATAGTATGGAGTTTCGCCTGTTTGTAGAAAAATGCTGTTGAAATATGGGGGATATTGTCATATTTTGTCAGGGTGTCTTAGTTTCCGGCAGATACAGACACGGAAAGCCGGGAAAGCCCGTAAATCCGCCACTTTCGGCACTACATAGCTTTGAAAGTTACATTATTTTTGTGTGCTTTTGGGGGCATTTTTACATTAGCGCGGGTGCGAACAGTTGTTCTGGGGTTGTTTTGCCTGATAGTTTGTACTCGTAGGCAAAAGTCGGCTATTATCACGGAAACTCGGATACTCGCAGGCAAAACTAAACTTTCACGCAAAACCCCTTGATTTTAATGCAAAAATGATAAAAATAGAGTGTATAAACGATAAAATCTGCTCCAGCAGCCTTTCTCCTTTTGGCACTTCATTACGCTACATCTTTTATATCCGAAACCAGCAATGTTCCGGTCAGTTGTCGGGGAATTTAGATTTGAGCATTGCCTCCGCTTTATTTGCGCGTTCATGCTCCC
>JAETQH010000067.1 GCA_021770785.1 Lachnospiraceae bacterium | reverse complement strand
CTGAAAAAACGAAATATGGGAATGATTGAGAATATACGGAAGTTATTTATGGGCACACCGGCTATTTTTTAGCCGGTGCAATACCCGTTGGTTCAGCCGGAAGGCTGAACTGTTACTATGGTTGACAGTATCAAAGCCTTTTGCTACAATTTTTTCAATCTATATGGTAAAATACAAGTAAGGCAGAACACCTTTACATATTCTGGATAAAAAAGGTAAAGCCCCTCTGATAAAGTAAAGGAGAATGTTATGCAGCATGAAATACAGGATGAAAGATATTATGTAGCCGATGAAGCCATTTACGATGCGTTTTTTCTGGTTTTAAAGGAAAAGGATTTAGAAAAAATAACCGTATCTGACGTGATAAAGAAAGCCGGAATTGTTCGAAGCACCTTTTACAACCACTACGAAAACATTCCGGCTCTTGTGACTGCCATTGAGGATAAGACTATTGATGACATCTTTTCCCTTATGGAAACTTTTCATCCGAAGGATGACAATGATATCTGTAAGTCATTTTTTATGACGATTTGTGACTACACGATGAACAATCCATTTTTAACAAACCTGCTCCGAAGTCCCAGAGGAAATAAATTTTTTGAAAAAGCACTGGTGATGTTCCACCGTTATGTAGCAGACATCACACAGAATACCACTCCCTCCTGCCACAGCAAAGAGGAACTTTCTTATATGGTTGCCTGTACCATCGGCAGCACCCTCGGGGTGCTCCATAAATGGACCAAAGACAATTTCGCAATACCTGCAGAAGCCGTTGCCGACATTCTGACGCAGGCTTTTATCGCAGGTATGCTTCCTTTTATGTACTAAAGTGCCGTCCTGGCGGTAAAATGCAGATAAGACAGTGCTTAAAAGCTTATGCCTCGTCAATCATAGCCTCCTGACGTTTAATCTTCCTTGTGGTGCTTTTGATAAACGGATTTTTCCGTACCACCAGTCCTGTAATCTGGCGGTAGGTAGGCTGGGACTTATTGTATTTATCCAGAAATGCCTGTAGCTCCAATCTGATTTTTTCCTCACTCATATGTTTCGCAGACACCACATCCTGATCTGGATAAATTCTTGCGGTAAGGCCGTTGTTTTCCCCTGTCACGACCACTTCCCCCACCAACTTGCCTAAAGCTAATTTGTTCTCAATTTCCTCAGGGGAAATATTCTCTCCGTTGGAAAGGATAATCAGGTTTTTAATGCGTCCATTGATAAACAGGAAACCGTCCTCATCCAGATAACCCTTATCTCCTGTATGGAGCCAGCCGTCCCGCAGGGTTTCTGCTGTCTCTTCCGGCATTTTATAGTAGCCTTTCATGACGCTGCTGCCCCTTACTAGAATTTCACCGTCCTCAAAGGAAATCTCAGCGTTTGGAAGCGGTTTTCCGATAGAGCCCGCCTTATGGGTTTCCGGAGTATTCGAACTGATAACCGGAGAACATTCAGACATCCCATATCCCTCAAAAATATCTATCCCATAGTCGGCAAATTTGTCAATATAAAATGGGTCCAGATGGGCGCCTCCAGTAATAATAATCCTGAGGTTTCCGCCAAACGCCTTTGCCGCCACCAGCTTTTTAGGAATGAGGGGGCTGGCAGCCGAAAGTTTCTTGTAAATGGTTTCTACCATCAGAGGAACCATAAGGATAATCTCCGGTTTAAAGATACCCATATTTTTTACCATATGCATGAGGGAATCGTTGATACACACTGTTGTCCCAAGAGAAAAGCCTTTTAACCAGTCCATCACCAGACAGAAGGCATGGTGAATAGGAAGCACACTGAGAATCACCGTTCCGGGCTCCAATGGAAAATCCACGGAAAGGACGTTAGAAGCAAGATTTTCCTGTGTCAGCATAACGCCCTTGCTTTTTCCTGTGGTTCCGGAGGTAAAAATAATGGTTGCGGTATCCCCGGTTTCCGGCCGCTCGGAATCTGCTTCCTTTTCCCTGCCGAGTTCTTTTAATTTGCCAAGGCAGGAGATTCTCTCATCGGCAATTTCCGCTGTTTCTTCCTGTAACAGCCAGATTTTTTTGAGTTTTGGACATTCTGCTAAAATCTCATCCAAAAGCCTCTGGTTTTTCGGGCTTAAAAAAAGTGCTTCGGAATCGGAACGGTTGATGAGGTCTGTTAAGTCCTCCACCGGTAGCATTGCGTCTAACGGAACAGCGATGGTTTTTCCGGTAATAATTCCCAGATAGCTCTCTATCCATTCTACAGAGCTGTTGCCGATAAGGGAGATGTGTTTTCCCTGAAAGCCTTCCGCCAAAAGTCCTTTTCTTACAGATCTGACATTTTCCATCATTTCATGGTAGCTTCTCTCATAGATTTCCTTTTTTTTCAGCCACTTTACCGCACTTATTTCCGAAAACTTTTTTTCGCTTTCTTCTAAGATATCCCGAATCAACGTTTCCATCATAAACCTCCATTTTCTCTGGAAAACAGCCCTATTGCTGTCCTTTACTACTGTAATGTTTCTAATAATGCAAGCGCCTCTCCAATGGTAAAGACGTGTAACGCATCTTCCTCTTCTAACTCCACATCAAAGGTATCCTCTAACTCTCCTAAAAAAGCCATAAAATCAAGGGAGCTAAACCCTAAATCCTCCCGGAATCTCATATCGTTTGTCATTTCCTCCGGTTTTACCTTGCAATACTGTGCAACGATTGTTTTAAACTGCATTTCCTTTGTCATATCATTTTCCTCCTGAATTTTTCAACTTAGACCTGTTCCATAATTTCCCCGATACTCATATCCGGCTCTGCAATTCCTTTAAAGAGAATGCGCATCATATAGTAATATAGCAGCTCCATGTCGTGTTCCTCTAAATGCGCCGTCTGGTAGTGATAAGAGAAATTCATACCGCCGTTCTCGGTGTGGGATACAGTCAAATACATCTTTTTGGTAGCCGCACCGTTGGCAAACCATTTGGAATGCTGCGGTACATGGATAAGGTGCGGGTTTTCCAATTTCACCGGCATGGGCTGGTAGGTAAGGTAGCAGCTTTCATAAGCGGTGTGCTCCGGTGTATGGTAGCGTTTTCTCATTTCCTCTTTGATAAGCGCCGGGTCGTAATTGCTGTGCATATAAATGCGGTTCTGTACGTTCTGAATCTCATATGCCGCTGATAAAAAATCGGTTTCGGGAGAAATCACGGTCCGGCAGGGGAACATAATGGTTCTGCTGCCGCCGGAGGTCCACTCGTCATGGGTAGAGCGTCTGGAAATAAAATTCTCGATGGTAATATCTTCCTGTCCGTTATTTACCTTGGACAGATAAGTCCGGATTCCCAACAGCAACAGGTTGGTCATAGAAAGCTGATGGTTCATACAGAAATCCATGAGGTTTTTCGTGGGTTCCGGCTCTAAATAATAATCCTTTACTTCCACAAATAAATTTTTTAATTCGATATCTGCCGCCCTTAATCGTGGATTGCCATGAACCTTTCTTGCCTCTTCTAAAACCGAAGGTCCCTGAATATCGGAATACAGCGGCTCTCCTAATGCGTCTAACTGGTCATCCCAGAATTTTTTATCTTTGGCAAAACGTTTTTCGTTGGTTGCCCGCTTTAAATCCTTTGCCAGAACCTCTTCAAAATCCGCCAAATCATCCGGATAAGGGGATTGAAAACGGTAATGGGTATAAAGCTGCATCAAATCGTTAATCATCACCACCAGACCGCAGGAATCGATGAGCCTGTGGTCCATATGAATGAAAAATCCGTTATATCTCTCAGGAAGTTTTACCATGGTTACATCACACAGCGGAATATCATCCCCGTCAAAGGTTTCGTAAGCCCATTGCTGCATTAGGTTGTCTGCCTCAGCCAGACTCATACCGGATAAATCCTTAATGGGAATATCCCTTGTTTCTTTTGCTATAAGGTACTGCTTGATTTCGCCCTTTTTGTCCGGCTTTGTAAAGCGGATTCGCATACAGCCGTAACGCTCGAATTCCAGCTGGATACATTTCTTCAGAAGCCCGAAATCCAGCTCGGCCTGTAAAGATGCCACAACACTGACTCCCGATACCTGCTGTGTTTTATAAGTTTTCATCCAGTTATAGTGCAGCTTTTGCGCTGCGGTTAAGGGATAATATTCTTTCATTGGTAACCTCCTGTTTTCTTGTCCTTTTGAAAAATTAACACATTTTTGGGAGGATTTCTACCCCTGCGGCGATTTAACAAACATTTTACATAAAATTGTATGGTTAATCATCATATTTTGCAAAAAATTCCAAAAGCTTGCATCTGTACAATTCCGGATTTGCGTAAGGACTGCAGAGATGCCTTGCCTCCGGTATAATGACAAGCTCCTTGGGCGCCCGGCACAATGCGTAATTATACCGGCTATTCTTAGGCTCTACGTAAGTATCCTTTCCTCCATGGAAAAATAAAACAGGTCTTTGGTTCGTTCTCAATGCGTTTGTTGTGTCTGCGTCCTTCATGCGGAAGCCTCCCAAAAGCCCGCAGAATAGATCCACCCTAAACAGCAATAACTCCACCCTGTTTAGATGGAACCAGTTGGCGGCAATATCCTGAAGCTGTTCCTTCATGGAATGGAAACCGCAGTCCGCAATCAGCCCTTTTACCTCTTTTGGCAGATTGTGCCCCGATGCCATAAGCACCGCTGCTGCCCCCATGGATTCTCCGTAGAGATAAATGGGGAGTTTTTCCTTATTTCTCCTGGCAATATAATACGCCCATTCCTGTACATCCCACTGTTCTTTTGACCCAAAAGTAATGTATTTTCCCTCACTCAATCCGCAGCACCTCTGGTCAATGAAGAGCAGACTGCACCCGTTTTCATGAAGAAACTTTGCCGTATAGGCAAAATCCCCGAAGCCGCTGCCCTTGTATCCGTGGCTTAACAAAACATACCGATTTGCATTTACCGCCGGCAGATAAAATCCGTGTAGCAGCAGTCCGTCCGTGCTTCTGGTATAGCAGTCCTGCATGTGTTGCTGCCTGCACCAGGCTTTGCCCTCTTCGTACTCTTTTTCAAATTTATCTCTGGGGTGGTTAATCCTTGTATGGGATAACTGAAACCATTTCTTTTTCGCCGGATTCTTTTTGTTCCTACAGTGAATCATCAGGTCAAAAAAAGACCAGCCAAATGCCATAAAGACACCGAATGCCGCCGTGGCGGTTCCTAATATTTTAATTATTTTATTCTTCATAAAATTCTCCATTCCGCCGCCAGGTCGGCGGCACAAATTTTACAAACCGTAATATTTTCACTATTAAGCATGTATCTTATTTTTGATACGCAGACTTGCCTCTATGTGCATGATCCAATGCCTTGAAAAGGGCATTTGGATTAGCCCACGAATATCTTTTCCACACCAATAATCAATCAGCCAGATTGCATTTTCATCCGAACTTACAACATTCAGTGACTTTAAGTATTCTTTTCTGTTCTTTGTAATTTTCTTTTTTAAATCACTATAAGACAAGCTGCTGATTATCTTCTCGGTGCTATTTTTCACATCAAAAATATATGAATAAAGTTCTGTTATGTCAATCTGCTTTGAGAACTCTGCTATTTCTTCTTTTTTAAGTTCATTCCCTGTTGTAATGATAGGCGAGTTTGTACGTTCCTGATAGTTCCCTGCAAAAAATATTTGTTCATCTTCGTTTATCAATGTATGGGCAACGATATCCTCAATACGGAAAACATGCCAGATGGAATAAGCAATCGTCTTGCTATGATAACCCTTTGCATTTATAAAGGGAATTGCATTAAATTCTTCTCTGCTTAATTCATCCTTAAATGATGTTACGGTATTCATTAACTGATTTCGCAAATCAAATAGAGTATCCAGCCCCATTTGGTAAGTATCGCTTTTTGCATTGTATCTAATAATGTCGCTTGTCCACCTCCGGATTTATGAAAATAATCATTCTTTTCAAAGAATTTCAAACACAATTTCCAAAATACGCCCTTACTTGTGATATGGCTCATGATTCATAATCCGGTACCCCCGGTAAATCTGCTCTAACAAAATCACCCGCATCAGCTGGTGGGGAAAGGTCATTTTAGAAAAACTAAGCTTCATATCCGCCCGTTTTAAAAGCGTTTCCGACATTCCAAGAGACCCCCCAATCAGAAAAATAATATGGCTTGTTCCGGAGATACCCAGCGCTTCTATTTTTTCCGAAAGTTCCACAGAATCTAACTGTTTTCCGTCAATAGCAAGGGCACAGACAAACGCCCCCTCTTTTAAAGGTTTTTCCAGCCGCGCTAATACCCGCTCCGCTTCTTTTTCTTTAATCTGGTTTTCCACCAGTTCGCTAGCGTTATCCGGTGTCTTTTCGTCTGCCACCTCCACGATTTCCAGCTTACAGTAGCGGCTCAGCCTTTTCTCATATTCCGCTATGGCGTCCCGGTAAAACTTTTCTTTCATTTTTCCCACGCAGGCTATGGTAATTCTCATTCTGCCCTCCGAAGCCCTTCTGAAGCAGGGCGTATTTCCTCGTTTTCTTTGCAAAAGATATTTTCTGAAAAAAGTATACCAAATTTTCTTGCCACCGTCTATTTAATCACCTATAATTTTCTTAAATACAATCTTACAGGGTTATTAATCCGTCATCATGCAGCGCAGTGCATGGTGCCGTGTGAACAGTAACCTTATAGGCGCAATGCACCGAAGATAATCAAAATAAAAAAACGAGGTAACAGACCATGTGGTGTCCAAAATGTAAAAATGAATATGTGGCAGGAATTACAACCTGCGCAGACTGCGGTGTCCGTCTGGTGGAGAAATTAGAGGATGTTGTAAATACTTCTGGCTTTTCACCGGAGAAACCGGAAAACACGGTAGATAGTTTCGGGTTTTCAGAAGCCCCCTCCCCGGAACAGGTTTCCCTCACAGCCGTGGAGGGAACGGAAGAAAAAAATACCGCTCCCCTCCACGCTTACGTCTCAAAAAAAGCCAAAGCTGCCGATTTAAAATCCACGGCATATACCTTTACCTTAGTAAGCATTGTCGGTATCATTTTTCTGATTTTATTTTTGCTCGATGTGCTGCCCTTTGAAACGGAATTTCATATGAAAATTCTATCTTCCGCTGTCATGGGGATTATGTTTCTTATTTTCCTTATCATCGGGATTCGTTCCTTTTTGGAAATCAAGACAGTTTCCTATGCTGCCGATGAGGAAGAACAGCTTTTTTCTGAAATTACGGAATGGTTTTGCAGCCGCTTTACCCCAGAAGATATGGAAAGTGACAGTGAAAATACAGAGGAAAACCAGCAATACTTTTCCCGGTATGAAGCCATACAGCAAGCTATTTCTGAAAAATATCCCGGCTTAGACGAAGCGTTTTTAGATCATATCATAGAGACGCTTTATGCGGAATTGTTTCCCGATAATTTGTAAGGCTTATATTTGAGAAACAAAAAAATTTTACAACAGAAAACAGCGGACAAAATAAATCATTATGAATGATTATTTTAGGAGGGAGGTAGTAATATATGAAATTACTGGAAGAAAAGATTCTTGCAGAAGGCAGAGCCATCAATGAAGACATTTTAAAGGTGGACAGTTTCGTCAACCATCAGGTGGAGCCTCTTTTAATGAAAGAGATAGGCGAACATTTTGCCGGACATTTTAAGGACAGGCATATCACCAAGGTGGTTACCATCGAAAGCTCCGGCATTGCCCCGGCGCTGATGACTGCCCTCGCCCTTGGTGTTCCTATGATTATTCTGAAAAAAGAGCCCTCTAAGGTGTTAAATGATGACCTTTACCAGACGGTAGTTACTTCCTTTACCAAGGGAACCAGCTATGAGCTGACCATGTCACGGAACTTCATCAATGAAAACGACCATGTGCTGATTATTGATGATTTTCTTGCCAACGGAGAAGCCGCCACCGGAGCTATCCGGCTTATTCGTTTTGCCCACGCCACTGTGGCAGGGATTGGTATTTTAATTGAAAAATCCTTCCAGCCCGGCAGGCAGAAGTTAGAGGAACAGGGCTTTGAGGTCTATTCCCTCGCCCGCATCGCGGGGCTCGGCAAAGACACCATTGAATTTATACCGGAAGAATGAGTTTTAGGATCTGTCTAATAAGTTCCTATAACGCCAAAACAGGACAGCCATGAGAAAAATTCCAGGCTGTCCTGTTAAATTTTATTGTAGAATATAGCGATAACTGCTGCGGTAGATGTCGCTTTTCAGTCCGTTTCTGTCATTTACCACCAATACGGATAGTACATTTTCTCCTTCCGGTACATAGATAGGTTCCATATATTTGGCAGACTGCTCTGTGGGATCTGTGCCGTCCCAGGTATAGTAAATACTGCAGTCCGGTTCCGCTGTGATGGTAACATAGGTTTCTCCCCAGATTTCACCGCCATCCGGTGTCAGAGTCGGCAAAGCCGGTGCCTTTTCCCTTACCTGATAAGTTTCCTCCACCAGTTCACTGTAAATGCCTTTATCATTGACGCACACTGCCTTTAGCTGGTATTCTCCGGCTTTACTGAATTTTAACTCATTGCCCCGGTAGAGAATCCCGTTCAGCTTATCCGGCGTTGTTCCGTCTAAGGTATAATAAATATCATATCCTTTCATGGAGAAAAACCCTACCACCAGTTCTCCCTCGTAGGTCCCTCCCAAAGGAGAAACCACCGGAGGGGTTACAAGATACGGCTGGAACAGTCCTAAAATCTCTGGATCCGTTACCTCGTCCGCCAATGCCAGAATACTGTCGTAGTCTGCCTTTTCTTCATAAATAGAAATCAGTTTTTCATAGGCTTCTTTATCCGTCGCGTCTGCCTTAATGATTTCGATTAAGAGAATCATGGCAGAATCATAATTCTGTTGTCCGAGATAAATATCCGCCATGGCGGCCCGGGCCTCTAAATCCCCCGGCTTGATATCAAGAGCTGCATTATAAAAGTCCAGAGCCTCGTCATAATTTCCCGCCGCCGACTCTTTTTCCGCCATTTCCATTTGGTAATCGTAGGAATTTGCATTCTGCTCGTCCACATAGAGTTTTACGCCAATCCCAATTCCAATGCCGACGAGAAGCAGGCAGCTGAATACAATCAAAAGCAGATGGGAAGTTTTTTCCTTTTTCTTTTGTTTCTTTTCCGGGAGCGTGCCCTGCTTTTCCTCTTCCGCCTTCGGTTTCGTTTCCTCTTTCAGCAGAGAACGCAGGTAATCGTCCTCGAGCACACTATAGTCAGGGAGAATTTGCGATTCGTGACCGCAAACGGAACAGTACAGACAGCCCTGTTTCAATTCTGCCCCACACTTTACACATTTCATAGGAAAACCTCTTTCATTTTTTCAGCGTTACTGCGCACGCTTTCTGCGCATCCCAAGTTTCGCAGAAACTTGTTTAGGAACGCTGTTTTTGCGTTCATTTTTTCATAGATTCCACACAGTTATTCATCAGCATTGCGATGGTCATAGGCCCGACGCCGCCGGGGACAGGCGTAATGGCTGAGGTATGCTCTGCCACTTCCTCGTAATTCACATCACCGCAGAGTTTGCTGACTACTTTTCCTTCCACTTCCTTCGGTTCTCTGTGGATTCCCACATCAATCACAACGGCTCCTTCTTTCACATAATCGGCAGTGATAAAACGAGGTTTGCCGATAGCTACGATTAAAATATCTGCCTGTTTACAGATTTCTTTTAAATTTTGTGTTTTAGAATGGGCAATGGTTACGGTGGCATTTTCACGGAGCATCAAAAGCGCCATTGGTTTTCCTACAATATTACTTCTTCCGATTACCACACAGTTTTTTCCCTCGATTGCCACATTGGAACGTTTGAGCAACTGGATAATTCCAGCAGGGGTACAGGAAACAAAGCCCTTTCCGCCAGTTACCAGATTACCTACATTTTCAGGATGAAAGCCGTCCACATCTTTCTCCGGGGAAATGGTATTAATGATTTTTTCCTCATCAATGTGCTTCGGTACCGGAAGCTGTACTAAAATGCCGTTTACTTTGGTATCGCTGTTTAATTTCTCAATCAATGCCAGTAACTCTTCCTCTGTGGTTTCCTCCGGCAGTTCGTAAGCTAAAGAACCGATTCCGATATATTCACAGGCTTTCTTCTTATTGTTGACATAAACGCTAGAAGCAGGGTCGTTTCCCACCTGGATTACTGCCAGTGTTCCCTCAATCCCCTGTTCCTTTAAAGCGGCAACCTTTTCTTTTAATTCGTCCTTGATTTCCTGTGAAATTCTTTTTCCATCGATTATCTGCGGCATGTTTTTCCTCCCTTTTTATACAACAAGCGTTTTAAAATAACCTTAGAATAAACCTGTAATCACGCCGTCATCATCCACATCAATATGATAAGCGGCAGGGTCCTTTGACAGACCGGGCATGGTGGTAATGGCTCCGGTTACTGCCACCACAAACTCTGCTCCAGCAGAAACATAAACCTCTCTGACATTGACAGTAAATCCTTCCGGCCTGCCTAATTTTGTCTGGTCGTCGGACAGGGAATACTGGGTTTTTGCCATACATACCGGGAAATGGGACATTCCCATATCTGCGATACGTTTCAGCTCTTTTGCCGCTGCGGGAGAGTAAGTGACACCGTCTGCCCCGTAAATCTCCTTTGCCACCGTCTCGATTTTCTCCTCTAAAGACAAGTCATCTGCATAAATCGGCTCGAAGCGGCTTTCCTTCTGCTCCATCGTCTCTAATACTTTTTCTGCTAAGGCGACACCGCCTTCGCCTCCCTTTTCCCATACCTCGGACAGGGCAAATTCACAGCCCCGCTCCCGGCAGAACTGCTCAATATAGTCCGTTTCCGCTTTGGTATCCGTCACAAAGGAGTTTAAGGTTACCACTACCGGAACTTTGTATTTCTGTAAGTTTTCGATATGTTTCTCTAAATTTACAATGCCTTTTCTCAAAGCCTCTAAATTTTCCGTTCCCAAGTCTGCTTTTGCCACACCGCCGTTGTATTTTAAGGCGCGAACCGTTGCCACCAATACCACGGCATCCGGTTTTAAGCCTGCCTTACGGCATTTGATATCAAAAAATTTCTCTGCTCCTAAGTCTGCACCAAAACCAGCCTCTGTAATCACATAATCGGCCAGTTTTAAGGCTGTCTTTGTGGCGCGGACACTGTTGCAGCCATGGGCAATGTTAGCGAAAGGTCCGCCGTGGACGATGGCGGGGGTATGCTCTAAGGTCTGAATCAGGTTCGGCTTTAATGCGTCCTTTAACAAGGCAGCCATGGCGCCTGTTGCCTTTAAATCATTTGCCGTCACCGGCTCCCCTTTGAAATTATATGCCACAATGATATTTCCAAGACGGCGCTTCAAATCGTGCATATCATCTGCAAGGCAGAGAATTGCCATGATTTCAGAAGCCACGGTGATGACAAAATGGTCTTCTCTCACCATACCGTCCATTTTTCTTCCCATGCCTACCACAATATTGCGGAGCACACGGTCGTTCATATCCATGCAGCGTTTCCATACCACCTGCCTTGGGTCAATCCCAAGCTCATTTCCTTGCTGGATATGGTTGTCTAACAGAGCTGCCAGAAGATTGTTCGCGGAAGTAATGGCATGGAAATCTCCTGTAAAATGCAGATTCAAATCCTCCATCGGCACCACCTGGGCGTAACCACCGCCTGCAGCACCTCCCTTAATGCCAAAACAGGGGCCTAAGGACGGCTCGCGAAGTGCAATCACGGCTTTTTTCCCTAATTTTCCAAATGCCTGACCTAAACCCACGCTGGTGGTGGTTTTTCCCTCTCCGGCAGGAGTGGGGTTGATTGCCGTTACCAGAATTAATTTTCCATTGGGCTGGTTTTCTACTCGTTTCATTAACTCGTCGGAAAGCTTTGCCTTATATTTTCCATAAAGCTCCAGTTCATCCTCGTGAATGTCTAGCTGCGCTGCCACCTCACGGATATGCTGCATTTGAGCCTCCTGTGCAATTTGAATGTCTGTTTTCATAATTGCTCCTCCTTTTCTAAAGATATTCTTCCTCATATTGTTCAAATTGTTCCGGGGTCATCAGCACTCGTCTTGGCTTTGTGCCCTCCTCCGGTCCGACAATTCCTGCTTCCTCTAACTGATCCATAATCCGCGCCGCCCGGTTAAAGCCGATTTTGAAATAGCGCTGCAGCATACCGATAGAACCCTTTTCTTTTTCAATCAGAAGTCTTGCGGCATCTGCAAAATACTGATCTCTTCCGTCTCCTGTGCCGGAGTTTGAATCAATGCTTATGGTTTCATTGCCGGAAGCCGCATTGTTCATGTGTTCTTCTACTGCCGAGCTGTAAGCCACAGAACCGTTTTCCTCTTTAATAAAGTTTACCACATCAGAAACTTCCCTGTCAGATACAAAAGCCCCCTGTACACGGATGGGCTTTGGAATACCCTGGGGATAAAACAGCATGTCTCCTTTTCCCAGAAGCTTCTCCGCCCCCACCATATCTAAAATGGTACGGGAATCTACGCCGGAAGTCACTGCGAAAGCAATTCGGCTGGGCATATTTGCCTTGATAAGTCCGGTGATGACATTTACGGAAGGACGCTGGGTTGCAATAATCAGATGGATACCCGCCGCACGCGCCAGCTGTGCCAGACGGCAGATGGCTTCCTCCACCTCTCCCGCAGCCACCATCATAAGGTCAGCTAACTCGTCCACGATAATAACAATCTGCGGCAGCTTTTCTGGTTTTGCTTCACCGGCTGCATCCGGCAGGCTTTCAATTTTTGCATTGTAGCCCTTTAAGTCCCGGACATTTGTCTGGGCAAATTTCTGATAACGGTCATCCATTTCTGCCACCGCCCACCGCAGGGCTCCCGCCGCTTTTTTCGGATCGGTGACTACCGGAATCATCAGGTGTGGAATGCCGTTGTAAACGCTGAGTTCTACCACCTTAGGATCCACCATGATTAATTTAACATCCTTCGGGTCTGCCTTGTAGAGAATACTCATAATAATGGTATTGATACAGACAGATTTACCGGAACCGGTAGAACCTGCAATCAAAAGGTGGGGCATTTTGGCAATATCCGCTACGGTAACTTTTCCGCCGATATCTTTTCCTACGCAGAAAGAAATCCCGGAAGGATGGGATTGAAACTCTTCCGCCTCCACTAATTCCCGGAAAGATACCATTACATTTTCTTTGTTGGGAACTTCGATACCGATGGCTGCCTTTCCCGGAATGGGCGCTTCAATACGGATATCCGCTGCCGCTAAATTCAGCTTGATATCATCGGAAAGATTTACAATCTTACTGACCTTAACCCCCATCTCCGGCTGCAGCTCATAGCGGGTAACCGTGGGGCCGCAGCTGATATTGGTAATGGTGACATTGACACCGAAGTTCTTCAAGGTCTGCTGTAATTTGGAGGCTGTCTCCTGTAGCTGCTTTTTGGACTCTCCTGCCTGTTTTTCGTTTTTCTTTAATAAATCCACCGGTGGAAACCGGTATTCCTTCGGAGGCTGCACCACTTCCTCCGGTTTCATTTCAATATCGTTCTCTTTCGCGAAACTATCTTCTGCGTCAAATGCAGGTTCCATAAACTGCTGTGCCTCTGCCGCAAGAAGCTGTTCCATATCCGCATCTTCCGGCATAGCGTCCGCTGTCACCGGATCTTCCATGAAAATTTCGCCCATAAACGGCTCTTCTACAGACGGTTCTTCCATAAACAGTGCCATCTCTGCTTTTTCCACAGAAGCTTCTTTCATGAAAGGCGCTTTCATTGCATATCCGGTCATCTGTGGTTCCGGCTCATCGGCCGGAATATCCGGTTCCGCAAAAGAAGCTAACACCTCCTCGGAAAAGGCAGGCGTTCCGTTGCCCTTTGCCGTCAGCGTCACCCGTTTTTCCGCCTTTACCTCCGGCAAATCCACTTCATTGTCCATATGTATCTCGCTGATTTCCTCAGAACGTCCTGCCGGTTTCTGGGGAATGATTCTGGTATCAATGGCAACGCCCTCCACCTTGCGGTCCATACGGCGCAGCTCCCGTTCCTCCCGGCGCTGTTCCACCCGCTCTCTGTGGCGTTCATTGCTGACTTTTGCGGATTCATATACCTTCTTTCCGCCTTTCTGCATTCCCTTTAAAGCGGAACGCTCCGTTATCAAAACCAAAGAAATAATCAAAACAATAATATCAATTACATATGCTCCAATCATGCCGAATGCAGGATACAGCAGATGGGCAAGGCATCCGCCCAGCAGGCCTCCGCCGAATTTTGTTTCATAGCTATAAAAATATGCCTCTATTGCCGTTTTGACTTCGGATTTATCTGTGATTAATTCAATCAGCATACACAAAAATAATACAAACAGACAAGAGGCAATGATTTTCACCACCGCCACTTTATTTCCCTTGTTGGAAACGGCAAAAAAGGTTCCCACCAGTAATACAATAGGAAAGATATAGGCAATCAAACCGAAAATCCCAAAAAAGAACCGGCTCACGGCATTTCCGATGGTTCCGCCCACGCCAAAATTGCTGATAAACAAAAGCAACGACACCGCTACCACAATCCAGAGCACCACTTCCCTGGTAAATGTATCCTCCGGTGCCTGCTGCTTTTTTGAAGTTCCTTTACGTCCTGTATTTGCCTTTCTGCCAGAGCTTGTCTTTTTCCTGGCTGACGTACTTTTCTTACTACTCGTTGCTGCCAAACTTTTTAACCTCCAAATTGTCTATGCCATGATATATCATGGTATGCCATGCCGTTTTATACATGGCATTTCCGCTAATGATGTCCCTGATTCTCTCCGCCATTATGCCATATAGAAATATCCGCCAATGGAAAGTGCTCCAACCAGCAGACAATAGATGGCAAATCCTGTAAATTTCTTTTTCCGCACGATAATCAGCATGGTCTTGATGCAGACGTATCCCACCAGTGCCGCAATTATCATACCGATAATATAATAGCCCACTTCCACCCCTGTGACATTTATCTCTTTAAAATCCTTTAACTGCAGTACCAGTGCGCCTAAAATTGCCGGAATTGACATGATAAAAGAATATTTCACGGCAAAATTGCGGTTGAAGCCGCTGAGCAGGCACGCCGTGATTGTAGTTCCGGAACGTGACAGTCCCGGCAGAGTCGCAATTCCCTGAGCAATGCCAATCCCAAAGGCATTGGTATATGTAACGTTCTTCGGTAACTTATCTCCGTCCTTCGTCCGGTCTGCAATAAAAAGTAAAACTGCTGTGGCAATCAGGCAAATTCCCGGCACAATCAGAATCTCCGATGCCAGCTCCACTGCATTGCCGCCCGCTACACCAATAATTCCGGTAGGTATGGTGGATACAATCACCAGCATGACAAATTTCCGGTAGCTGCTGTTTACAATTCTGCGGTAAGGCACTTTTTCGCCGGAAACTCTGTTTTTAAAAAACAAGATCACATTGATTGCACAGTCCCGGACAATACAGCACCCCTCCACAATTAATTTCCAGATATCTTTATAGTATACCACACATATTGCCGCTAAGGTTCCCACATGGAGAAGCACATCAAATAAAATACCGGTGTCCGTATCCACGCCAAATATAATTTTAAATATTGCCAAATGCCCGGAACTGCTCACCGGCAAAAATTCCGTCAATCCCTGGATTACTCCCATGAAAATTGCCTGTAATAATGACATTTCTGCCTCCTTTGTCTCTTTTTACATACACGTTTTATCCTAATTATGCGCACGTTTTTTGCGCAACTCAAGTTTCTGTGAAACTTGGATAAGAACGCTGTTTTTGCGTTCTTATTATCAAAATTACTGCGCACGCTTTTTGCGCATCTCAAGTTTTTGCGAAACTTGGATAAGAACGCTGTTTTTGCGTTCTTATTATCATATCATATTTGAGGCAGATTGTCATTAACTGGTTTTTACGATTTTGTCACGATTTATTTTCAAAAATATTTCTTATTTTCCTCTATCATGGCATGCAGTTTTTCAAATGCCTGGGAAATTCCGCCGACTTCGTCAATCAACCCTTCCTCCACTGCCTCTTTCCCCACCAGAATAGTCCCTAAATCCTTCGTCAGGATTCCGGTATTCATCATCAGTTTTTCCAGCCTGTCCTCTTCCGCCTTCGAATGGCTGCTGATAAATTTTAAAATGCGGTCCTGCATCTGTTTAAAATAATCATAAGTGGGCTGCGCCCCGATAATCGTGCCGTTCATACGAACAGGATGAATCACCATGGTTCCCGACGGCACAATAAAAGAATAATCGGTCGACACAGCTAAAGGCACACCGATGGAATGACTGCCGCCAAGCACCAGGGACACGGTGGGTTTATGGATAGACGCCACCATCTCCGCAATGGCAAGCCCGCTCTCCACGTCACCGCCCACCGTATTTAATAGAAGCAACAGTCCCTCCGAATCCTGGTTATCCTCAATTTCCGCTAATTTCGGCAGCACATGTTCGTACTTTGTTGTTTTCGTAGTCGCCGGGAGACAGTCATGCCCCTCAATCTCTCCGATAATCGTCAGCAGAGAAATTTTGTTGTTCTCCCGGTTGTTTTTCAAATCTATCTGCCCAAATTCCCGAATCTGTTCATTTTTCTTTTCCTGGTTTTCTCCCATAAAACTCCTGACCTCCTTATATTTTTTTACCTTCTTGTTTTTTTCGCGTTTCTATTCTACTGCATCCTTTTTTGCATTCTGGTTCGTATGAAATTTTGATTCGTGGGTGAAATGGAGCATTCGATAACTGATATTGGCAGCCGGCACAACGCAGGTTCTGTTTTTGCGACTATGGGAAGAGATAAGATGTTCTTAGAAATCTGCCCGATACCCAGTAACGCCCAGCCACGGACGGCTGGGCGAGGTCCAACGGTGCCAGGGACGGCGCCTTTGGACCGTTTACGTCCCTCTCCCGTCACCTCGGCAGCAGATTTCTTAGAACATCTTATCTCTGGACATCGGAGCAAAAACAGAACCTGCGTTGTGCCGGCTGCCTCATCCCTTACGAATCGCTCCCATTTAACTCTCGAATCAATTCCCCCAAAAAAACAGGATGCAAAATCCTGCATCCTGTTTTTAATATTTACACTATATTTTATTTTTATACGTTTTTTAACAGCAACCCATAAGGTAATTATAAAGTCCCTCGTAACGCCATTTAGAAGCTCCCCAGGAATAATCGTTTGCCATACCTCTGTCCACCATCTGATTCCACTGTTTCTTACGGTCAAAGAAGATATGTTTGGAATAATTGATGATACCGAGCATCTCTTCTCCGTTATAATTCGTAAAGGAAAAACCGTCTCCGGTATTTTCATATTCATTGAAAGGCTTGACTGTATCCTTTAAGCCTCCGGTTTCACGGACAATGGGTACTGTGCCGTAGCGGAAGGAAATCAGCTGGGTCAGTCCGCAGGGTTCAAAACGGGACGGCATTAAAAATGCGTCCGCAGCTGCATACAGCTTATGCGCCAGATCATC
This sequence comes from Lachnospiraceae bacterium, assembly GCA_021770785.1. Taxonomy (GTDB): domain Bacteria; phylum Bacillota; class Clostridia; order Lachnospirales; family Lachnospiraceae; genus Roseburia. The sequence goes on along the minus strand of JAETQH010000067.1, from coordinate 3,818 downwards.
CGAATAGCAAATATTTGCAGAAACCCGGTCGCCGTACTTCCAAGCGTAATGGCGGAACATATTTTCATATTTTGGATCTCCGGTTCCGATTACAACCAGCTGGGTATAATCGTCTACAATCCGGTCAATCGTATAATTGATTAAATCAAGACCTTTCTGGTCGGTCAGTCTGGAAATCAGACCAATCATGTATTTCCTCTTATCTACTGCCAGGCCCAACTCTTCCTGAAGTTTTACCTTGTTCATGTATTTTTTCTTGCGGAAATCTTCAGGGCCATAGTTGACATAAAGTTTTTCGTCTGTCTGCGGATTGTAAACATTGTAATCAATACCGTTTACAATTCCCTGCATATCAAAATGCCTTGCGGAAAGCAACGGATTTAAACCTTCTCCATAATAATCGGTCTGAATTTCCTGTGCATAGGAATCACTTACGGTAGTGATGTAGTCTGCATAAACCAGACCACCCTTTAACATATTGGCATCTTTCATAAATTCCAGCTTATCCGGTGTAAAGAGGGAGGAAGAAAATCCTGTAAGTCCCTGCATAGTTTTAATATCCCAGATACCCTGAAATTTCAGATTGTGAATGGTCATAATGGACTTAATTCCCCAGTAGAAGGAATCCGCCTGAAATTCATTTCTCAGATAAACAGGAATCAGTCCTGTCTCCCAGTCATGGCAGTGAATGATATCCGGTCTGAAATTCACCTGTTTTAACATGGAAAGTACTGCTTTGTCGTAGAAACAGAATTTTTCAATATCGTAGCGGATATCCCCGTAAGGAACTTCACACGTAAAATATTCCTGATTATCAATGAAATAATACGTAATTCCATCCAACACATATTTAAAAATACCAACATATTTACTTGGGATATAAGTTCCTGTCCCCATGTAAAAATTAGTAATGTATTCGAACTGGCTGCGGAATTTCTCGGGAATACAACTATAATAGGGGATAACTACCCGTACATCCCACTCATTTTTGTCGAACTCCTTCGGCAATGCCCCACAAACATCTGCCAATCCTCCCGTTTTAATAAACGGGACACACTCTGATGCTGCAAAAAGAATTTTTTTCATAGTAAAACCTCCCTTTCGGTTCTTATATTGTCGCTAATGCCTGCTCTAAGTCGGCAATAATATCATCTACATGTTCAATTCCAACAGATAACCGCATCAAATCCGGTGCGATTCCTGCCGCTGCTAACTGTTCGTCCGTCATCTGCCTGTGAGTATGGCTCGCCGGGTGTAAAATACAGGTTCTGGCGTCTGCCACATGGGTCACGATAGCCGCCAGTTTTAAAGAATCCATAAAACGTACTGTTGTTTCCCTGTCTCCCTTTAATCCAAAGGATAACACACCGCAGATACCGTTTGGAAGATATTTTTCTGCAAGGGCATGATATTTATTATCCGGAAGCCCGGCATAATTCACCCATGCTACCTTCTCATGCTGATTTAAAAATTCCGCCACCTTTTTGGCATTTTCACAGTGTCTCGGCACTCTCAGATGAAGAGTTTCCAACCCGACATTCAGAAGAAACGCATTCATGGGGGAGGGAATGGAGCCTAAATCCCTCATCAGCTGTGAGGTCGCCTTTGTAATGTAAGCTGCTTTTCCAAATTTCTTTGTGTATGTAATTCCATGATATGACTCGTCCGGTGTTGTCAGACCGGGAAATTTATCCGTATGTGCATCCCAGTCAAAATTACCGGAGTCGATAATTGCCCCGCCCACTGCCATGGCATGTCCGTCCATGTATTTTGTGGTGGAATGAGTTACAATGTCTGCCCCCCACTCAAAAGGCCGGCAGTTAATGGGTGTGGCAAAAGTATTGTCCACAATCAACGGTACGCCGTGGTCATGTGCCAGCTTTGCAAATTTTTCAATATCTAATATTACAATAGACGGATTGGCAATGGTTTCTGCAAATACCGCTTTGGTATTAGGACGGATTGTCTTGGCAAGTTCCTCATAAGAAGCATCCGGATTTACAAAGGTACATTCCACGCCCTGTTTTTTCATGGTAGTTCCGAATAGATTGAAGGTTCCGCCGTAAACGGAATTGGAACATACAATATGATCCCCGGCTTCACAGATATTAAACAGTGCATAATAATTTGCTGCCTGCCCGGAGGATGTCAGCATACCTGCCACGCCGCCTTCAAGTTCCGTAATCTTTGCTGCCACCGCATCGTTGGTAGGGTTCTGTAATCTGGTGTAAAAATAACCCTCCTCCTCTAAGTCGAATAGTTTGCCCATCTGGTCGCTGTCATCGTATTTGAAAGTTGTACTCTGATAAATCGGAAGTACACGCGGTTCTCCGCACTTCGGTTTCCAGCCGGACTGAATACATTTTGTCTCAATTCTGTAGTTGTCTGTCATTTTTAAAAATTCCTTTCATTTGTGACAGTAGGAACTTCTAAAATAATTTCTACTGTTTCTATTATTTATCATATAACATTTTGCGTCATAATGCTATATCTTTTTGAAATGTTCGAAGGGAAATTGTTGAAAAAAAATTTGAGGGTTATGTCCATTTATTTCATGAAAATTATACAAAAACCCACTGCATATTTCTGTAAGATATTTTATAGAAATATGGGGTGGGTTGAAGTGTTTGAAAAACTATTTCATGAATTCGTTTGTGATTTTGTTGATGTCATAATCCGGCGCATATTGCGCTGCTATATTACATATGGTTTGAATCACTTCCGTTTCTTCTTCCAACATGTCCGCAATCGCCTCTACAGAATTGCCTTTTTCTAATTTCCTGCATACCAGGCTGACAAGTTTTTGCATTTCCCCTCTGCTAATTCCCCTGCTAATTCCAACCTCAAGAATGTTCATCTGCACTGCCTCCCATTCCTCTGATTCCTTTACTTCTGATACAATCTTGTCCAGTTCTACAATTCGTTCATCTTTCACCTGGATTTCAGGATTGTCCAACTTTGTGTTCTTCATATATTGTAACAGACTTACCAGCTCTTTGGAACCATTTTTACTGCTCATATTCAAAAAAATTTTTGTTGTGCCGTCTTCAAGGTGCAGCCCCTCTATTTCCTCGCATTGTTCTGTGAAAGTGTACTTTGTCCTGTCCTTTCCGAAAATATCTTCCTGGGTAATAAAAATAATGATTGTGGAAGGCAGTTCTTTATATTTTGTCTTTTTTCCTGATTTCAGTATTGGGCTGTCCAATAGTCCCTGGTAATACCGGGAACGCTTTACCACGTTGTCATTACCAGCATGATTTTCCATCTCCATATTTACCTGCCTGTCATCTGTGGTCTTTCCCCATGCGTCCAGGCGGATGGCACGTTTTCCGTATTTGTTTAAAATCACCTGTTCCACTTTAACCTCCGCCATCTTGATTTCCGGCTCGTCTAAAATGATACTCAGCACACATTCATAGGCGTGCTTATTTTTCATTACCGATAAAAACAAGGCAAAGTCACTTAGGTTAAATGCGTAGCCCTCTGGATAAAATTCTGCCGCATTCGTTACAAACGGTTCTTCTTTTGACATAAAATTCCCCCTTTTATGATGTTTTAGATTTGAATCACTTGGGCGATATGCCCGGTCATTGCCTGTTTTTTGCATAGTGTTTTTCAAGTCATTTACAAAATGCTGTATTAGGCAAATTTGATAGGATAATTGCTTTGATATCAGAATTGATAACGCTATTATTATAATGATTTTACTGTGAAACAAAACCTTCCAGGTGACCCAAAAAGCGCAGACTACCCCTATCAAGCTTTAAAAGGTTCTTTTTGAACTTCGCTGACAGGCTCAGGTGGCAACTGCCGGGGCT
>JAETQH010000169.1 GCA_021770785.1 Lachnospiraceae bacterium | reverse complement strand
AAGTGGCTGTATATCCAGGTTACTATCGACGGTGTACAGTACACCGGATTTAGCAGTAAAGACTATCTGAAAAAGAAATAAGATAAGCGGGCGGTTACTTCGGTAGCCGCCTTCTTTTTTATTGTCTAAAAGTAAAAAGTTGTCCTATTGACAAATGAATAGATAAATCATATACTTGTCTTGTAGACAAATTTATACTTTAAGACAATGAAAGGAAGGTAGGTTATGCTGGATAAGAAAACTTTTTACAGGACGCTTCCTACGAAGGAACAGGCTGTAGACTTCGCCGAACAATCACACGGAATTATACAGGAAGACGGCTGTACCGTAAAATTTGAAGCTTCCTACAGCATTTCTAAGGCGCTGTATAACGTGAAGTCTGATAAGTACAGGGTTTATGTAAGGATACGACCGGCCGGCGGAAATCCTCTTACGTATGTCGTGGTATCGGAATATTCTAAAGAAGCTTACGAAATGGCCAGAAAAAGAGTGAAAGACGGGTGGTTTTAATGCCAGGAAATACGAAGAAACACAGACGCGGAAATGGGGAAGGAAGCATATACCAAAGAAAAGACGGAAAATGGGCGGCTGTTATTACCATCGGCGTGAAAGAAAATGGAAAGCCAGACCGCAAGTTTTTGTATGGGAAGACCAGGAAGGAAGTAGCTGATAAACTTAGGGAAGCGCAAAATAAGCTTGACGTCGGCGTTATACCTGGTGGCGATAACGTGCTATTCAGTGCATGGATAAGGAACTGGCTGGAAGTCGTTATTAAGCCAGGGATAAAGGAAAGAACCTATAAAAATTATAATGCTGCTATAGAAAAGCACATCATACCTTGGATAGGAAATTACAGGCTTAAGGACCTTACAGACGACGTAATACAGAAATTCCTTAACGATCAGAGGGAACACGGGAACCTTAAACTGGAAATAAACGAAGATACTGGGGAAGCGGAACCTTCCCACGGACCAGTAGCAGCTTCTTCTATCATACAACAGCGACGACTTATTATAGCTGCCCTGGAATATGCCGTAGATAAAGGTAAGATAGCCAGAAATCCGGGAAAGAAGACCAGGCGGCCGAAAAGTAAACCGAAGACAGATAATATACTTACGGACGAAGATATGGAAATACTGGCTACTAAGGGAACAAAGTACCGCTATTATCCGGCGTATATGCTTACCCTTACCACGGCCTGTAGGCGTGGGGAAATCTTAGGGTTAAGCTGGAAGCACGTAGACATAGGGATACCATGGGCTACGGTAGATCGGTATTTTCCATGGGGAGAAATGCGAAAGCTACAGCTGTGGGATACAAAGGCGCTTAAGAAGCTTCTGGAAGACCACAGTATTAAGCTGGGCGACGGATATGTACAGATCGTGTACCAGATGGCCGACGACAAAGGTAAGCCGCTTCTGGACGAACTGAAAACGGACCTTTCCAGGCGTTCCCTTATGATTACCGAAGAAATGGTTCTTCTTCTGATCTTCTGGCGTATGGTACAGAATGGAGAAAAAAGGAAAGCCACAGAGAAAGGAAAAGTATATAACCCGGATAACCTGGTATTCTGTACCAGAAAGGGTACCTATATTTATCCCAGGAACTTTACGAAAACATGGGGCGAAAACCTTAAATCTATGGGTATTGAACATAAGCGTTTCCATGATCTACGTCATACGGTGGCTACAGTTATGCTGGAAGAAGGGGAAGCCATGAATACGGTACAGGAACAGCTGGGACATTACGACGCCGGATTTACAGCTTCCAGGTATGGACACGTTACTGCAAAAATGAGAAACAGCGCGGCGGTAAGGCTTGGGGAACGGCTGGAAAAAGCCAGAAATCCAGAAGAGGAAAAAGCGGAAACTATCAGCTTTCCTTCCCAGGAAGAACGCAAGCTTAAGTCTGCCGCCTGTAAAATTAAATAGTGGACAAAAGCGCCGACGCTGTTTATAATTGTCTGTAGGACAAAAACAGAAAGGGGCGGAAACAGTGATAGGTAGGAATATACAATTTTACCGCGAACTTCGTAAAATGAAGGGTAAAGACCTGGCCGCAAGGGTCGGGTGTTCCGTCGGCGCTTTATCCCATATAGAGAAAGGAAGCAGACAGCCCAGTGTAGAAATGATGTATAGAATAGCTGACGCCCTGGGCGTATCTGTTATTAACCTTGTCATGGACGAAAAGGAAATAGATAGATTTTATTACGACGACGCTGTAAAAGCGTTCCACCCAGGAAGCGAACAGCTTAACCGTGTCCTGGACATTCTAAGAAAGGATAATGCTGCCTGGTCGGACGCGAAGCGTATAGCGATCGTAAACTTAGACGACGTATAGAAAGGTAGGTACAGATATGGAAAATAATAATCCTGTAGGCGATTACTATTTTGTGAATAAGGAAGAAATAAAACGAATACGTGAAAGGGAAGTTATGGAAGGGAACCCGTTTGTATCTGGAAGTATGGCCGGTATGCAGTTCTTAACAAGACCTTCCGGTTTAGCTTCTGGTTCGTATGGTAAGGTTTATGTAGGACCAGGTATAAGCAGTAAAGGCAAACTGTAGTAAATTTGTAGTAAAGGGAGATTTTGAACTATGGAAAATTCTTATAAATCCAATGCTTACGGGTCTTTCGCTTCTGTTTACGACACCTT
>JAETQH010000168.1 GCA_021770785.1 Lachnospiraceae bacterium | reverse complement strand
TTTTATTGTAGGAAAAGGCGGCAGGGTAAAGCTCACAACACGCATACAGAATTATTTCCGAATAATAAAGAGGAACAGGATAAAAAAGCAGATTACTGCCAATCCCCATACGCTGGAGGAAGTCGTGGAATGGTTGAAACAAGAGCATGGCGCTGTGGAGGTTTCGCAGCAGTCTCATAATTATCTGGAGCAGAAGCAGTCCCTAAAGGCATCCCTTATTATGCGTCACCGCCCGGATTTGCTTGGGGAGCTGATAAATTTGGAGCCGCCCGAAGGGGAAGATGTCGAAGCATTAAAAGCATTTTGTGAGAAGATTCAGGAGCGGCGCAATAGGGCGGCGGAAATTGCAGATGATATTTTTCCCATAGATTTTCACATATATGAGATTAAATGGTCAAAAAACGACCGTATGCGGATAGGGGTGGAAATTGTCTGGCAGGTGCTTGACGGTTCATTCAGCGGGGATAAGAAAACCATGAAACAGTTAAGGAAACTGTATAAAAAGATATATTTGTATTACGGTGTTACTGCCGAAGATATAAAAAATGAAACGGAAAGGTACAAATCACTTTTAGGAGTGTTGTGTTCATAGATGTCCGGTTTCCAACCGGATAGGAGGAGACTTAAATGGATATTACAGGAATAGCAAAAAGTCATCAAGCGAACAGCACTGCTGTAGGAAAGAAATCATCCAAGAAGGACTGGAAGCTGTCTGATTCCCTCCGGGAGAAGATAACGGAATACGCCAGGGAGGATGCGGCGCAGAATGTTTATATGGGAAATAAGTTCCTCGCCCTGCGGAAAAGCGAGGTCGCAAAAGTTGCGCCAAACAGGTCTGCGCTGATGGGGAAACTCAATCAAAACATGGCGGATATGAAGAAGATACGGGAGGCGGACGAGAGGTGGCTGCGCCTCCTGTTTGGCGAGCCGTATGAAGCAGAGTTCCAGTCTGAGGGTACGGGCTCCGCCGTCCATGTGTATGACGGGAACGGTGACGAGATACTGACCTATACTGCGGGCGTGGGCTGGCATGAGAAGGAATCAAAAGCGGAGACGGAAGTACATGGGGCTTTGAAAGCGGCTTACTATGATGCGTTCCGGGCGGCAAGGCAGGAGATAAATACTGGCGTTGCAGGGATGGAAGTGCAGGGCGGATTTGATGCGAGGGCATGAGGAGGCATGGCATGAAAAAGAAACTCATTATTATTTTCGCTGTAATAGCAACAGTTCTGTTACTGATTCCGGTCAGAAAGGTTTATGAGGATGGTGGGACGCAGACTTATACATCCCTGACTTATAAGGTGATTGTTTGGAAGCAGATAGACGGGAAAACTGGAACGGAATTTTACATTTTCCCCAATAACTTCCATCAGTTAGATTATTACGAATGATTCTTAAAGCACAAATGATAAAAGGGAACCAAGCAGGAACACTTCATGTTTGGTTCCCTCATTATATATCAGTGCGGGGAGGCGGTTGTCAGTGGAAAGGATCAGATGCCCGAACCCTAAATGCGGGCGGCACATCCTTGACATTGAGGAGATGCCGCCGGGCGAGACGGTGCTGTAAAACTTACAATACATAAAAGAACGGTAAACAAAAGCGATACATACATTTTGGCGGGCGTGCTGCGTTTCACGATAAATGTGGATTGCAGTGCGCCCGCTTTTTCTGGTTATGGATGATAAAATGCCGCCTCTTTAGGCGGGGATGCCAGTAAAAGCATAAGGACGACACACACCCGATAAAAGCAGCCAGGACGGCTGCGTTATGCTGGGTGTTTTCTATTGTTCAGAGAAAGGACAGGCCATCCCGCAGGACTGTTCCGCGGGAGGCGCGGGCAGGGCTGCCGGGGAAGCCGGAACGAAATGCTGTCCCCAGGAAAGGGGATAACATGGCCATGGCACGGGCAGGGAACGGATTCCCGCCACCCGCAACAAGACATCATATTTTTTCTGTACATACCGCAGTTCCTTCCAAGGGGGCTGCGGGCTTTTTTTATTCGACACATTTCTATTTTATTCCCAGACATATTACAAAAGAATACATGATTTTCATTACGGGCGTACCTGGGATTTTTCAGGTGCGCTTTTTTTGCGCCTTAGTGCGCCCGCCTTACAGGAGCCGTGCGCCGCCATTCCAGTCTTGAAGCTGTTTAACCAAATTTCAAGACTGGAGGGAAACTGAATGAAAATTGAATACAAGGATGCGGACGGCAGGGTACTGGAGCTGGAGGTTTCTGATGAGATCGGGCAGTTCTACCTTTCTTCCGTGGAAGAGGCAAAAAAGAGCGACAGGAGGAATACCAGGCCGGACCGCCACACGTCCCTGGAATCATTTGTGTATGAGGACAAGCGGTTCTTCACGGCACCGTCCAACCCCATGCAGGAGGCCGTGGAAGACTGTGAGGTGGAGCGGCTGCTTTCCTGCCTGAACGACCGCCAGAGGGAACTTGTGCGGCGGTGTGTGATTGAAGGGTGGAGCTACACGGAAATAGCCGCCCAGGAAGGGAAGGATGAGTCAGCAGTCCGCCATGCAGTAAAAAGGGCGCTGAAAAAAATGAAAAAAACTTTTTTCTGACCGTCCGAAAATGTGTCCGCCCATGGCTTATGCCAGAGGGTGCTGTGAAAACCCTCGGAAATGGAGGTCATGGGCATGGAACACACATTG
>JAETQH010000167.1 GCA_021770785.1 Lachnospiraceae bacterium | reverse complement strand
ATTCCTACATATACAATACATTTCAATGTTCCAATATGCAAGCCCTATTCTAAAATAGGGTTATTTGTTATGTAAAAAATTTCTACAAGCAATCATGAGAAGTTTTAACTCTCAAGAATAACTAATGTTAAAGAAAAGTGGAAAAATTTTAAAAAAGAAATTGCTAAAAGCGATGGTAAGTTACTTGGCGAAAACGGTGCTTTTGCCTCCTTATTCAGTAATCAAAAATCTAATATTTTAACACCAGAAGTATTATCCCAATTTGAAGAATTTAAAGAAAAATTCAACAGTTCTTCCTTAAGCGCCGAAGCATTAGCCGAACAAATGGAAAATGTTGATCAGAAAATAATTGACTATGCCAAAACATGCAAGAACGGCGAATTGACTACCGAAGGTTTCAAAACCTCAGTAGAAGGAATGTCACTCTCTGCCAAAGCTGGTCAGACAATTCTCAACGGACTTGCCACCGCCGGAAACATGCTTGCCTTTGCCCTCATCGGAAAAGGCATTGAGCTTGCCGCTACAGCTATTGATAACTGGGTTCACCGTGTAGATAACGCAAATGAAGCCATGAATGACGCTGTATCAGAATACGAATCCGCCAAATCAGAACTAAGCAGCATTAACAGCGAATTAGAAACCAATAGCCAGAAAATAGATGAATTACTTGCAAAAGATAAACTCACCTACACAGAAAAAGGCGAACTTGAAGAACTCCAAAAAATAACAAAAGAGTTATTGCTCCAACAGGATATTGAAGAAAGACGTGTCGACAAAGCTTCCAAAGAAGCTGCCGATAAAGCCATTGATGCCTACGAAAAGCAATACGGCGATTACGATATCGCACGTGAAAATCTTAACGAAAAATTGGATTTTCAAAAAGCAAACAAAATCTTTCTTCTTCCCGAAGATGAAAATGATGTGACAGGAAATATAGCCGCATACCTGAATGCCACAGAAGCATTAGAAAATGCCCAACAGGAATACGATACCGCCATGGAGAACGGCACGGTTGCCACATGGCAGGAACATGATTTGCAATTCTCCATAGATACCGTCAATGATTACCGTGAGCTGCTAGACAATAACATTTCTGATTTACAGGAGAAAAAACTGGCTTTAGAAGATGAATACACAAAAGCTATTGAAAAGAAAGAAGACGGCACTTCCCCCTTAACTACCTCCGAAAAAGACACCATACAAACATATGAAGCTGTTGCAGATGCCATCAAAATGATATATGAATATACTGACCCAAATACCTGGAACAGCATGGAAATTTCCAATATCTTTTCTACGAATGATATCGAAAAAACCAAAGAAGAATTAATCGCAATGGCAAATGCCGGAACGCTCTCACCAGAGACAATCAGCAACTATACAAATCTGAATGCTGCCCTTGAAAACAGCGAACTTTTCTTAGAAGACGGTCAAACTGCCGCCGAAGCCTTCTGCAACGAAATCACTGCCTGTGCCAACGAAGCAGAACAGTTAACGGACACTCTCCCGGATAAAACACCCTCCTTTGCCGACACTCTCTCCGGAGTTCAGTCCCTTTCCGAAGGTTTCAAACAGCTTTCTTCTATCTATGACGATATTTCCGACAAAGGCGATTTCAACTGGTCCTCCATCTTAAACAACGCTTCTTTCAAAGCTACCTTCGGCAGCATGGAAGACACAACCGGCAGCTATCGTTCCGCTTATGATAACTTTATCAAGACAATCAGCAATTCTCCGGACGATATTTCCGCCTGTCAGGATGCCTTCCATACCCTTGCCTCCTCATACCTCTATAATTCTGACGCTTTAGATGGACTGACGGAAGAAACCAAAGCCTCCACCATTGCCATGTTAGAGCAGATGGGCGTAGCAAATGCCAAGGATATCGTTGATGCCCGCTTAGCAGCACGTCAGGAAGCCCTAAAACTGGGCTTAGACAGCCTCAACCTCTCCAGCATCGCCGCCATCAACACCACCTACGACAGCATTGCCGCACTGGTTGCCGAGGGAGAAATCTGCGGTGTCACAGCCTCAGCCCTGTACCAGCTCATTGCACAAGAAACCATTTTCTCAAACAGCAGTCTAAACACCTCACAGAAAATCGCAGAACTGGAAAGACTTGCCCAAGCGTTCGGTATCACCGCAGATTCCGCAGTCTCCGCTGCACAGATAAGTTCCATGGTTTCCAAATCCTTTACCTCTGCTGACGGATATCACTTATCCCAGGAGGAAATCAACGAGGCTGTTTTAGCTGTCAAGAGTTCCCAAATTCAGAAACAAATTCAGCAAAAATTCGGAACTATTTCTGCCAACTATACCCCTAACCTTCCTGGTACCTCCGGCAGTTCCAACCCATCTTCCGGCTCTTCCAGCGCACCCTCTACCCCTTCCTCCACCCCGGCAGAAACCTCCCAGACCTTCGACTGGATTGAAACCAGGCTCGACGTCCTAAGCAGAAAGACCTCCAACCTCGGCGATGCCTTCTCCAACGCCTACGGTCTTGATGCCAAAAATGAAGCCTACCTCAACTATCTCTCCGCCATTCAGGAAGAAATCGACACCAACAGCACCGCCATCGCCTACTATGAACAGCGTCTAAACGAAATCGGCCTGTCCTACGAATGGATTGCAAAAATCCAGTCCGGTGCTTTCGACATCAGCACCATCACTGACCAG
>JAETQH010000066.1 GCA_021770785.1 Lachnospiraceae bacterium | reverse complement strand
CAAAACCGGCACATGATGATTTCTTAAAACTGATATTTTAATTCGGTCAGCATAATTCAAGTCAGGATGTTTATATCGTTTCTTTTTTTCTTCATTTTTTTCTGTGTTCAAAGCAGTTTTCTCATCCATAAAAATACTCCCTTTTTTCTTTTCCTTATATTATTTCTTCCGGATTACTCTGTTTTTTGATTGTAATCTGTTCACCGTCAAAAGCAATAACGGCATTTCGATCTTCAAGAGAGAATCCCATTTCTTTTACCCATTTCGACGGCAATGAAATTTTATATGTTAAAGAATTCTTTCCCGCCGTCCCTCCAGCCTTTACGATAATGAGCCGCATATTTCTTTCTTCGATCATGTTTTTCATTTCCTCCTCATTTTAAAATTTTCTATCCATATTCTAAAACATTGGTATCGAATTTGCAAGCGAACTTTTTAAAAGAAACAGGTCACGGACTTTTTATCAGAAAAGACATTTTTTTCACTTCACTGCCCCTTAAAATAGATTTTCCCATGATTTCCCATTTTTCTCGTGAAAACGATAATCCTGAGAACGGCAAGCATAGAAAAACAGGTCTGTTTTTCTGCTTGTTAAGGGCTTAGCCCCTAACACCCCTCGTGACTTTGGCGTGACTTTTTTCATTTTTTGCATTTTGCAAAAATGAAAATTTCATCAAAAAAAGAAAACAGCGGCAGAGCTGAAATTTCTTCAGTTCTACCGCATAATCCATTATATATGTAGCGTGTTTCTTTCTTCCGCTGCCACCCTGTTCTTTTCTTCTTTTGCCGGTCTGCTTTCCAACTTTCTCTTCAGCTCCGCCAGTCTTTTTTCTTTTTCAGAAAGCTCATCCGCCTTTTCAAATGGTGCGTTAAGCTGCGCTTTAATCCGCTCCATGTCAGTTTCTAAGGCAGCTTTGCTTTCTTCCATGTGCGTAAGGCGCTCCGGCAACTTTTGAATTACATTTTTGATTCTGGCAGTAACGCCTAAAGGACTATCTCCGCTTTCAATCACCATGCTACTTTCTCTTTGAATCTTTAGATCGGCTTCTGTATCAAAGGCATGTATCCGGGAAAGAATTTCAAATCCGGCATACTCTGCAATCTTCACAAATTTTTCTTCCTTGCTGTTTCGCATAATTGCCTTCATAATCGCCTCACCGCCCTCTGTGCGCTCTGAATAAATTTTGCCTTCCACAGTAATCGCAAAGTTATCTCCTTCGGGAAGTTCGATGTCCTCCAGATAAACAGAATCTTTTTTCACAGCAGTAATCCGCTCATCAAGGTCAGCAATTTTTGCCGGCAGGATTCGATCAAACTGGTCCTTCATTTGATAATGTTCGTTGTTGTAATTGCCCAAAGACAGCCGCAGTCTGCTTATATCATTTTCCAGCTCAATTCGCTCCTTGATTAACGGGTCTCCCGTCGCTTGTGCCTTGGCTTCTGCCGCCGATAGCACTGCATCATCTATGTCCTCGCAGCTCCTGGCTGGCGCTTTGCTGGTCATGATCTGCGAGATAAACTTCTGCTTATTTTCAATCAGCTGCCAGCTGTATGCGTCAAAAGTATTTTCCGTAATATAGCGGTAAATCTGTACCTTCTCGTTCTCATTTCCCTGTCTCAGGATGCGACCCTCCTGCTGCTCAATGTCAGATGGTTTCCAAGGCACATCTAAGTGGTGCAGAGCGATGAGTCGGTTTTGCACATTCATACCAGCTCCCATTTTTGATGTGGATCCAATCAGGATTCGCACGCTGCCATTTCGTACTTTTGCGAAAAGCGCCTGCTTTTTTGCATCAGTATCCGCATCATGGATAAAGGCGATCTCGTCTTCCGGGATCCCCACTGCCATTAACTTTTCCTTCAGATCGCCATATACATTAAAGCTGCCGTCTGCCTTTGGCGTGCTTTGATCGCAAAAGATGAGCTGGGTAGACTTTTTCTCCATGGTCTGCCTGTAGATTTCCACACATTTTTCTGTGCAGGCATCCACCTTAGATTGATGCAGCTCCAAATCAAACTGTAATCCAGCAGCGTCATCATCAAAAGGCAGCAGCCGCTCATCCAGGGCCAGCTTCCTGCCGTCCGTGGTGATCTTCAGCATATTGTCATCCCGGGCGTCCACATTTCCGCCCCGTACTGCATCAGCCCGCTCACCAATGGCTGAGATCATAGCCTTTTGCCGCTCTGATGGCTTTAACACCACGTTAACATATTCTGCCTCTGGCACATCTAAATCCAGCATATCCGCCGGCAAAATGTCTGCGCACTCCTTAAAGCTGCTCATCAGCTCTGGCAAATTGAAAAATCTGGCAAATCTAGTTTTCTGACGATAACTGTTGCCTTCTGGTGCCAACTCAAAGTCCGTAGTGCTTTCTGCAAATGTTGAAGCCCACCGGTCAAAGGTCACCATGCCCAGGCTCTCCAAAACGTCGTACTGCAGGTATCTCTGCATGGTATAAAGCTCGGCGATAGAGTTTGATACGGGCGTCCCTGTGGCAAAGGTAATCCCTTTACCGCTGGTAATCTCGTCCATATACCGGCACTTGGCGTACATATCGAAAGATTTGTTCGCACCACCTGTAGAAACGCCCGCTACATTCCGCATCTTCGTCTGCAGGGCCAGGTTCTTATATCCGTGTGCCTCATCCACGCACAAAAAGTCAATGCCCAGGTCTTCAAAGTCGATGACATCATCCCTTCTGGATGCCCCCAGGGCGTCTTTCAATTTCTTGGTCAGTTTCTTTTCCATTGACACCAATTGCTTGACCGTAAAGCTCCTGTCATCTTCTTTTGCGGATTCTTCGATTTCTCTCTGGATCTGATCAATTTGCTGCGTCAGGAAGCGCACCTGCCGTTCCTTCGACAGCGGAATCATTTCAAATTGCGAATGTGCAATGATTACTGCATCTACATCACTGGCAGCAATTCTTGCGCAGAACTCCCGACGCTTTGACTTTTCAAAATCCTTTTTCGTTACGGCAAGCACATTGGCAGCCGGATACAGGGCCAGAAATTCGCTGGCCCACTGTCCGATTAAGTGGTTCGGCACCACGATCATAGCCTTGCTCGTCAGCCCCAGGCGCTTGCGCTCCATGATAGCGGCAGCAATCTCATATGTCTTACCAGCGCCTACCGCATGGGCAAGCAAGGTATTGCCGCCATAGACCTGCCTGGCTACAGCCCGCCTTTGATGGGGTCTGAGAGCAATCTCCGGATTCATGCCCGGAAATGACAAATGGTTCCCGTTATACTCTCTTGGCCGAATGCTGTTAAACCTCTCGTTATATATATCCACAAGACGCTGCCTGCGCTGCGGATCTTCCCAGATCCACGCCTGAAACTTCTCTTTAATCAGTTCTTGCTTTTCACAGGCCAAGGCCGTTTCCTTTGCATTGACGACCCTGCGTACATTTCCATCTGCATCTTCCACCTCGTCGGTAATCTGCATCGGCCTGAGATTCATGGTGCTTTCTATGATCCGATATGCGTTCGCACGTTTGGTTCCATACGTCGTAGTTGTAAGCACATTGGCCCCTTGGCCCTTGCCTTTGATATGCCAAACATCCAGGCTCTCCGAATAGGCCAGGTCTATCCTGCCAAAGGTCCGATCATACACCGGCGTCTGCAAAAGCTGGAAGATGAACTGTTTATATACCTCTACCGGCACCCATGTACTGCCAAGACGGACATTGATCTCTCCGGGGCCGAGCGGTTCCGGCATCACAGCCTCCAGGGCTTTGACATTTTCTTCAAATCCGGGATACGCTTTAGCAGTTTTCAGTTTTTCGCGGATGTTCCCGGACAGATATTCATCTGCCGGCACATACCGGTCTTCCTCGGGCAAGAGATAAATCTGGCTGCGCAGGCCCTGGATGATTTCATTTTCAGTGACGCCCGCCAGGCTTGCCATGTACGGAATGTTCACGCAGCCCTTTTCCGCAAGGGACACCGCAAGAGCTTCCTGCGGCGTGTCTACTGCGGTCACTACCTTGGCCTTGCGGATGGTTCTTCTGGTAAACATATCGGCCTTGCGCTTTAGCTTTCCGTCCTCATCTACTTCTTCCAGAGAACACAGCAGCGGGTAGGATGTATCCTTTTCAAAAGCCTTTCTATTCTCCCTGCTGTGCAGAAGACCATAGAGACCGGTATAACGGTCATAAGCATGGTTCAGCTTCGTTCTAAGAGTAATCAGTTCTTCTTCAGAATCATCCCCTACCTGTGCGCTGATGAGCTGACGGGTGATATCCCGAATCTCCATCATACCTTTGATTCGTTCTTTTTCCCTTTCTTTGGCCGTAACCGGTACAGGTTTTTCACCGTCCATATAAATGAGATTGCCTTGCATATCTGTGCCAAAGCTATATGCCGGTATCTCCACTCCCAGGATGGCTTCTTCCTCTGCCGGCGCATCAATTTCCGGCAGCTCCACCATCTGTGGAGACGACAGCATACTGCCCCGAATATGGCTCACGGCGTCAAAGAGCCTCTCCTTAAACACCTCCATATCGTCCAGCTTGCAGACCGTCTTATCGCCATACGGCCCGCTGACCTTGCGCATCTCGCCTACCACCATCTCTGGATGCGCTGCAAAATATGCGTTATATGTCAGCCCCTCCTGATCTGTCGCAAGATGCAGCCACCCTATATCCGCAAGATTTTCTCTTAGTTCCCGGAGTTTTTGCAGGAACAAAATATCTGTCGTGGTCTCCGTCCCGGCGCCAGCCTTAAAGGCCGCATCCGGCAGACGCACTGCGCCGATCAGGTCAGCACGCCGGGCAAGGTGTTCCCGCACATGGGATGCCTTTTTATCTAAGGTGCCGCTGGATGTGATAAAGGCCACCACGCCGCCCGGCCGTACTTTATCCAGGGCTGCCGCAAAGAAATAGTCGTGGATCAGATATCCTTTTCCGTAACGGTCTGAGATAGAGTAATCGCCAAATGGCACATTGCCGATGGCCACATCAAAGGACTTGTCCGCAAAAGCGGTTTCTTCAAAACCTTTAATTTGAATTTGTGCATCAGGGTAAATCACCCTGGCGATACGACCAGACAGATTATCAAGCTCCACACCATAGAGATGACTCAGTTCTCGCATGGCAGCAGGCATCCTGCCAAAGAAATTTCCGACGCCGCAGGCAGGCTCCAGTATCGAGCCGCCGTCAAATCCTAGATCAGAAAGAGCCTGGTACATGGCGTCGATCACCACCGGCGGGGTATAGTGGGCATTTAAAACGCTTTCCCGTGCGGAACGGTACTCTTCTTCTGTAAGCAGAGTTTGCAATTCTGTATTTCGTGGGTCACCATCTTTAAAAATCTGTGCAAGACCACCCCAGCCTACATAGCGTGACAGTAGATTCCGCTCTTCTTCCGTTGCGGCTCTTTTTTCTTCTTCGAGTCCCTTCAGGGTTTGGATTGCCTTAATATTGGCCTGAAATTTCTCCGAGACGGTTCCTGTCCCCAGCGCATCGTCTGTGAGATAAAATTTTGCAGTTTCCGCCTGTTTTTTCTTTTCAGGATCAGGAGTATGTAAATCCAGTTTTTCCTCGCTTAAAATCTCATTTTGGGCTTCATTTTCCGATTTTTCTGTTCCTGCCTGCTGTCTATGCCGGTCCCATGCGGCATTGGCAGCCTCGGCATTCTCAAAAGTCTGCCATCTGCCGTCAATGATTACGGATGTCGGATTTTTGTCCAGTTCCTCATCTATCCCTATTGCCTTCCGGTCCAGCAGCATCTGGCGTCCATAGCCCTTTTGCTGCAGATTTTCAAACCACTGCAGGCAATAGCCATTCAACTCCTTCAGGACTTGCTCATCCATGTCACCATACTCGTCCATGACCTCCAGCGCCTTGCCTTGAATGTCATTTGTATATGCGATAGGCGTCAGGGTCTTGTTCTCCCTGTCAATGACAAATTCAATATCCGGATCAGATACCAGGTCTCCATTCTGCTCAAAATAGTGGGTCATGGACACATGGGTATCATCCAGGCGCTCAATACAAAGATCCATGTCATGAGCGCCGGCAGACAGCGTGACACTTTGTGCTTCGCCGGACAGTACTTCCGGCGCAAGGACTGCAAATTTTTGATACAGCCTCAAGGACGCATCTTCAAGAGGTACGGCTCTTGCTCTTTTAGGTTCCGCCCTTTCTTCAATCCACTCCTGCATTTCCATAAGCACCGTTTTTAATGCCACTTCCTCGTCGCCGCTTAAAGGCGCTTTGGCTGCTTCATTAAGTCGCTCGAGCAGTTCCTTCATTTCCAGGTCGTGTACAAGATGGTCAAGGAGGGACCCTGCATCGCTGCCAATGTCATAGCGATCTACATATTCCGCAAGTTCTCCGTCCGAGTCGATAAAGAACAGCCTAAAGTCCGTCTTATCATAACCCATGAAGGCAGGCTCGTCCGGGTACACCTGGCCCGCCCGGCTATACATCCGGTCCAGTTCCTCAAAGAGCCGGTTAGCAAAAGCAAAAGTATACGGTTCCGGAAAAGCCTTTTTCATCCTATCAACCGCTGAATTCTCTGTAAAACCGATGGTGATGGATATGTCAGCAGAAGGGGTGTCACTTTCCGGTGCTTTGTGTTCTTCCTCTGCCGCAGGTAAAGTCTGCTCTTTCTGCAGTTTACCCAGCAGGGCATCCATACGGGTTGCCGCCTGCTGCCAGGTCAGGCGTACCTCGTCGCAGCCTTTTTTCTGGAGTTTGATGCCTTTCGCATCGTGCCACTCGCCAATTTGAGCCGGCCCACTATGACCGCCAACGCCAAAAATATCTTTTATATAATCCGCCTTTTCCTTTAGCGTATGTGAACCTCCGAAAAACGATTGAATCCTTCCAAAGCTGCCCGCAACATTGCCGCCTCGCATAAGTTCAGCATCAATCTCATCATCAGAAATATACAAACTGTCCGCATGTGGAATCTTTCCGCCACGATATTGATACGCTCGTCTCTCTCTGCCCAAATCCTCAAGCTGCGGCAAAACAGCCGTAGGGCTATACTGTGACCAGCGCATCAGGGCAGGTTCTTCCCTATATGCCTGCGCAAAAGACCTCACTTCCTCGGTAATGAGTTGCCGTTCTTTCGGATCTTTCAAAAGCCGCATGATCCCCATCGTCGCATCAGGATAACCGACTCCTCGGCATTGCTCTGACAGCGCTGGCAAAAATCTGCGTGACACCGCATCCTCACTCATGTCATGGCGCATATACCATAGGGCAGCAGCCATTTTTTCGTAGTCATGCGCTGCAACCTGGCTATATTCATCTGCATCCAGATATATTCCTACATCAAGTAAGTCACTCACCCTTGCCGCCGCTACATCCCAAGGAATCTTTTCTGCCGCATGGTTAAAACATACTTCTGTTCCGTGGGCAATAGCAAGGCCCTCATCGTCTGCCCAAACAGCATATTTCTCGCCTCCGCTTACTATGCCGCTGCCGCCCTGCCATTCTTTCCGGAGCCGCTGCACAAGTTTCTCTACCGGCAGCTGCTTTTCATGGTCGGCGCAAAGCATGAGCCTGGTACTCTTTGTTGGCAGACTTATGAGAACCGCATCGACGACCTCTTGCGGCACTAAAAAAGACGGGACATTTTTAATCATGTCTCCGTCCTTCTCGCTTTGTATGATTTTCTCTTTCTGCTCTGCTTCCATCGGGAACAGATTAAATGTGAGCTGTTCCCCCAGGTCTTCCTCCTCTAAGCGTAGACCAGGTCGCTTAGGATCTGTTCCCGGATGATGTCGCGAATCTGGTTGACTCTGCGCACCCATTCCATCTGATCGTTTGCTTTCAGTTCCTCCGTTACGCCGAATTTCTCCAGCAGACCCGGCAGCATCGCTTCTTTCAGTTCCTCCGCGGCCTGGTCGATGTCCAGCAGATGCTGTTTCAGCGTTCCCTCTATATTCATCTCCGACCACAGGAAATGCTGGTGTTTCTCTAGGTAACGGTCTCTCATCCGTCCGTACATCCCCACTTCGCCCATCGGCTGCGGCGGCAGTCCTATGTTCGGAACCAGGTAGTCCCCTTCCTGTCTGTAAGTCAGTTCCATCTTTATCTCTCCCTTCCACTACTGTGCGAACATTTGTTTCTTTTCTATTTTCATCATACAATATATTTTCGTGATTTGCAAGGGTCTTTTTCGCTGACACCTCCAATTTTCTGAGTATGCCTGTTTGTGTATTATACAGCACTTCTCCAAAAGCGCGAAAATCTTTCATTTCACTGAGTTCCGATAGTGCGCTAAAATCAAACTGCATATCATCAATATCCACTCCGCAGCGATGCAAAATGACATAACTACTGGACATGGAAGCAAGAACGGATAGCCTGTCTATCTTCCCCATGATTTCCTGAACATCTTTTTCCTGCGTTTGTTCAAGCAACACAGACGCATAATCAGCAAAATGGATAATTGATTCCCGTTCAATACCTGCAAGCAGTCCTGTAAACGGTTCTTCGTATTGTATGCCATCCCCCTTGAGATATTGCTCTATCACACTTTGATCTGCCTGCCAAAGTGTAAATCTGTTATTCCCGTCAAGGCGAGCTGTATCGGAAACATCAAAGACATAACCTTTATCCGCATAATCTGAACGGTTAACTAGGCGTATCCCCTTGCTGCCACGTTTTACATAGCGCCCAAGTTTTATCCATGTTTCATACCCTGCACAGGCTATAGACTCTGGTTTCTGCGCATAAATCGCCAACTGATTACCAAAATCATATTTATACATATATGCACAGTATTTCAAGAAATCCCGCCATGTATCTTCGCTCTGTGTTACATTTTCACACACAACATCAATCATTTCCTTTACAAGGTCTAATTTGATTGCCATAGTTTCCTCCTTTCCTAGGCCAAAAAATATGCAAACCGGCAGGCGTCATGCGCCTGCCGGCTATTGCTACTCTGTATCCTCCGCCACGGTATCAAACGGTAGTTCTTCATCTTCTACTTCAATCAAAGCATCCGCCATATCCGGTTCTCCAAGTAAGATTTCTTCCTCATCACCATCACTCTTGCGGTGGCTTAAAAACTCCACCCGATCCGCCACGATCTCAATGCGCTCCATCTTTGCACCAGTCTTCCGGCTCACATAGCTGCTAGAGCTCAGCCTCCCGGTCACGGCTACCTTAGAGCCTTTTTCGAGATATTCGTAGCACGCCCGTGCCTGACCGTTAAATACCGTTACATTGAAGTAATCCACGCCCAGATCTACACCATCCCTTTTGCCGCGATTGACAGCAATGCGCAGCCTCGCCACATCGCCGCCATTACGTGCCTTTTTCAGTTCCACGTTTTTAACAAGGTTTCCTATTTGTTGTACATTGTTCATTTTTATCCTTCTTTCCTGACATATTTCGTTGTATTTCCATCCTCATCCGTAAAGGCGAGGGTATCACTGCTTATGCTGAAGATAAATTCAGCCACTACTTCATTTCCGGAAGAAATGAACTGGATCTTGTCTGCCTCCGGATACGCAGCCTGGTAGACGGTTTTCACCTGCTTGCCTTCGTGGGTAGTAACCATGGTACACTTATCTCCATCAACGATCATAGTAACTTCGCCGCCTTCCATCATCCAGCTGCCGGACAGCATATCTGTCATCTCTACAGCCAAGGCATCTTCCTTTGTCTGAAAAGATGCCGCAGCTTCGCTTTGTACTTTATACAGCCGTGCTATCTCTTTGCCATCTTTATCAAGCAGCGTGATCTCGTCCGTATCCCGATCGATGACAGCTGCCATAGCATCTATGTCCAGTTCGATGCGCAAAGTGTCCTTGTCCGTCATTTTGTAGGCATATCTGTCATCTCCAATCTCTACCTTCCCGTTGTCATAAAAGACATAGGTAGGAGTAGCTTCGTCCTCGTCAGAATACCATGTACCAGAAAGCATATATTTGCTGCTGCATCCTGCGGCAACCAGGCTAAATCCGGCCAGCATGACCACAATCAGAAGTGCTTCCTTCTTCATCTGCTGTATCCTCCTCTACTCGATTTCCACCCTGCAGCTGCTCCATAATGCTTCTTGCCTCGCGGGGCGTAATATCATACTCTTTCATAAAGCTCTGTAGCTCTGCCATTTCAGCAGCCTCTTTTTCTTTCTTCAGCTGTACGATTTCTTTCTTTAACCGCTTTGACTGCTCTGTTACTTTTCCAAGCTGTATCTCTGCTTTATCGATCTTCCCTTGCAGTATTACTGCTTTGCTCTTCTTCATCCATTCCTCCAATTTAACTCCAAATGTCCACACTGGTAGCGTTAGTATATAAGGTTTTTAAAAAAGCCTTTCCATCTACTGCCGTTCCATCTTTTCTAACTTCGAAATGCAGATGCGGTCCCGTGCTGTTGCCGGTGCTGCCCTCTGCACCGATTTTCTGGCCAACCCGTACCTTTGCCCCCGTCTTTACAGATATATCAGACAGGTGACCATACAGGGACTGCAGGCCGCCGCCATGGTCGATGACCACACATTTGCCATAGCCGCCATACCAGCCAGCTACACTGACTGTGCCTGACGCAGAAGCGTAAATATTTGATCCGGCGCCGGTGTTAGCGCATAGGTCATACCCATCATGCTGCCGCACTTCGCCGGTGATCGGATGTACTCGAATTCCAAATTCAGATGTAATAACATATTTTATCCGTCCAAAAGGATTCTGCCAGTCACCGTTCATAGCTTCTTCTGCAAGTTCTCCCCAAAAACCTTCAATCTTTACCACGCCTTTCTTTATCGTGCCTTCCATAGATACCGGCAGCCCCTGCAAGGTTCCTTTAATTGTAATCCTGCTTCCCTTGATTCGGCCGTTTAAGTTCGTCGCCTCCGTTTCGCCTTCTGCAGGTTTGGTAAAGATAAAGTGTCCTTCGTTGTTGACCGCCGTGAAAGACAGAATTACCTCTCCGTTCTCGTCTGAGATAGTAATCGCAACACGGCTGTCTGTAGCTGTCCCTTCTGCTGTAATTAGCTGCAGCATGCTGTTACCATTTTGTGCTGCATCGTTAGCCGGACCTGCGGCAAAAACGACAGCAATAATGATTAAAAGAGGCAGTCCGATGGCTGCAAGCCAGGGTAAGATGGAGGCCGCCGCTGTAATACCGATTTTGACGCCCTCCTTTGCGGCTCGCAGTAAATGTAATGCGGCAGATGTGGCCCGCTGCGTTGCTCTTCCTATGTATCTCACCGCCCCCGATGCTCCCTTTCGGGTTCTGACTGCCGCTTGAGCCTGTTCCTTTGCTGCCTGTGCGGTTTTTTGCGCCGCACTGTACTGGTTTCTCATGCGTGTCAGTCGGCCATCAAAGCGTTTCTTTTTATATGCCTTATCATACATCTGTCTCCTCACTTTATATGGAGAAAATGCAGTCCTTGTCTGCACAGGCGCATCTATTTTATCTCCCAGAATCCTCCGTTCTATTTTTTTTCGTGCAAGACCCGGCGGCAGATGGGCAACTTGATACGCATGCTTTTTTGCCTGCATTCCAGCAAGGCGCATAGCATTTTCTGTGTCATCCGCAGCGGTGCCGGATTTTTCACTAATCTGATTTCCCACTTTAGCTGAAATCGCCTTTCCTGCTGCAAGAGGAACGCCCTTTGCTATTTTACCGCCCTGCCTGCCGATGATTTTCAGCTTGTACGCAAGCTGGTCCTGCCGGGTATTAAACCGCGTCCCCGCATCCTTGCCACGAAATCGCACCATTGCAGGTGCGGATTTAAGCTGTCGCAAGGATTGCCCTGATTTTACTTGAAAGGTTTTCGTTTTCAGAGGTGAGACAGTCTGCCTGGTCTTAAACTCTGCCATTTACTACTCTCCCTCTTTGAATTTTGTAGACATGATCTTATACAGTTCTGTATCTTTTGGGAATTCATCTGTAAACGGGATATATGAACTGCCCAGTTTAATCATGCCGTTTTTTTGTCCGACCTCCGTAATATGGCTCATTTGAGTTTCGTCTAGATGCAAAAGTTCTTGAATGAGTGCTGCATCAGATTCGGAGGCGGAAAGCATAATCAGAAAGTCGGAATTTGCAAGCATAGTTCTTGCCGTAGGCGATTTTAAAAGATCTCCCAGCTCTTGGGTAATACCCGTGCAAAGGCCTCCGTACTTTCGGATACGTTTCCACAGCTTGTGAAAGAATGTAGCGGTATATTCTCTCATAAACATCAGGTACAGTTCATCGATGTCTACCCAGGTCCAGGTCTGATCATTACGGTTTTGCGCCAATGTGCTGTTGATAAAATCCGTCACTACCAGCATAGCGATGCTCATCAGGTTTTCTCCCAAATCACAGATATCAAAGCAAATTAAACGGCTTTCCATGTCCACATTCGTAGGCTTAGAGAAGAGATTCAGAGAGCCGCTGGTATAAAGTTCTAAAATCAAAGCTATGTCGGCAGCAATGGGTTCCGGCTGCCTTGCAATTTCGTCTCGCAGATCCTGTAATGTCGGCTGTTCCCCCAGATATCCGTTCGCAATGTAGTCCGCATAGACCAATTTTACACATCGGTCAATGACAGATTTCGCTTTTGGATTTAACTCGCTAGATCCTTCTGTCATGGCATACAGTGTCAATATAAACTCACTTTTAAGCGTTACCGGGTTACTGCCGTCATTGTAATTTGCATTGATTTCCATGGCATTGATGTGATCCGTACTGTCTGCTGCAAGCCGGATTACCTGGCCGCCCATCTCCCGAACCATATGCACATACTCCCGTTCAGGATCGATGAGGATTACCTTATCATTAGTGTTTAACAAAATCGCAGCAAGTTCCTCTTTTTTCTTAAAAGACTTTCCAGAACCGGAGGAGCCTAAAATGACAGCATTGCCGTTCATCCCGTCTTTCCTGTTAATAAAAAGCGGACTTTTATTCAATTTGTTTTGTCCGTAATATATGCCGTTTTTGTCAAGCAACTCTTGCACAGTAAAAGGAATGAAGCTTGCCAGGCTCTCCGTAGTCAGTGTCCTTAAGCGGCTTCCGTCTTTTCCGATAAAGCGGTTGATGCCAAAAGGCAGCGCTGTAATCATGCCATCCTCCTGCTGCAGCGCTAATTCCACTAATTCACATCCTTGCTGCCTTGCTGTGGTCTTCAGTGCGTCCGTATCTTCATTTAAATCCTTCAAACTATCTGCACAGTGTACGATGGTGATATGGGACAGTAGCAGTCTCTGGTCACGCTCATTAAGATCATGGTTATATTCTTCGATCTGCTCGCTCTTTTTTCGCATTGGATACGGCACCTGCGCGTTGAAATTGCCGTGGCGTGCCTGTCGCTCCATAAACTTTCCGATATTAGATTCCGACCGGTATTCCAGGTTTTCCACCATAGCGTAAGCTTCTGCAGTCTCAATAGGCATAACATCCACGCTGATACACATGCTCTTATCCAGGGCCGTCAGCTCTGACAGCACCGTGTCTTTAATGTATTTTGCATAACTGTTTGGCGGCACATACAGCGCTCGGAAGTACTTGCTGCCGATTTTGATATAATGCTCCTTGTTGTCTGTCTCAAAGGCATAGGGCGCAAGAAAGTCCTTCAAAGTATGCTTTTTGTCAATCATGCTGTCTGCATCCAGCTGATCTATATACTCGCCGCTGTCCATGTGCAGAAACTGCCAAAGGACCCGCAAGTAGTCGCTATCGCCCATGGCAGAAAGTTCCGATCCGACGCCGCGGAAAAACTTTTCAAACTCTGGTTCGGAACGATTAAAAAAAGACCTGGCATCCTCTTCTTTATGCTTTTTAATCGCAGCCTGAAAGAACCTCTGCTCGCTGATCAGCTTGGTGTCCATGATTTTTTCTGCCAGCATGCCGTTATATTCTTTACGATACTTATCCTGTTCATCACCCCGATAGGGCAAAAGCCGCTGCTGCTTGTACTTATCCATATCGAGGCGCTGCTTAACTACTGTATACTTATATGTCACACCTGGCTCAAGTCCGTTTAAACAGTCACACCAACGCCCTAGAATTTTCTCTTCCATCTCTTTTCCCAGCAGTTTAAAATTTATATTACTAAACTCCCAGGTCTTGATATACAAGTCATCAGAGACAAAAAGACCGCCTCCGCACTTTTCTGTTAAAGGCACAATATCCTGGGCATGTTTCATTGCGATTTTTTTCCGTCTGCGCTCTGCTGCATGTTGTTTCACCGTTCTAATTGCCATTTCTTTCCTCCTTTCCAGCATTCGATCTCTTTCGCTGCCTTTTCTCCATTTTTTCCCGCTCTCGGATGATTGCCTGATGCGCTGCATACACTGCGTTAGCACTGCCATAGGTTTTTAATTGTGGATCTCTCAAATTGCGAGTAATGTACAGCTTTGCCATTGTGAGCATATCCATCTCATGCCATGTTATAAAAGCCATGGCTCCAAAAGGTATCATCAAAAAAACGACCAGATAGGTTACCAAGACAAGCGGCAGTGGTGTTAGAAAGTATAAAGCCAGTCCAAGGCCTCCGCAAAGGACTAGCCCCAGGCCGCACCAAATCATCTGATGCAGTGTCAACCCAATTAGGAACTCCGCCCGTACATCTCTGATCTCATCGTTTACTTTTATTTCTATCATTCTATCCCTCCTTTTTTACTGCAGTCCCATCTTGCCCGCTGCCTGGTCAGCAACCTTGCAAATCACCAAAGTCACCAAGCCGCCAACCAGGAAGTCTTTCGCATACAGCATGATTCCGCCAAAATTGTCCCCATCATTTACCGCCGCAATAGCCGCCGTATGATCCGAACTAATCAGGCGTGAATAGATTAGCAGGGCCAAAACCACTACGATTCCCTGAAACAATACATTTATATAGCTTTTTATAAAGCTCGCTGTAAAATGTTGTGTTGGCTCCCCTGATAGACAAGAAAAAAAGCAGGGAGCCACGGCACAGTGGATGTATAAATTCAAGAATCTTCCCCATACCAATACCAGCAGGATGATCGCCATGATGTATATAGCAAGCATCAATAACAAGCCGACAATACCCACTCTAATGCCATCAAAGCTTAAAATGCTGGTATCATCCAACGCTTCTGCAATCTCATCCGGCACGCTCATGGCAAAGTTAACGCTGCCATAACCCGCAATCTTGCTCATACAGCCTTGTAAAATTCGAAATACATAGACCATAATTGTCATAGAGGCATTCAGAAATCCCACAGATAACGCCAGCCGGATGAAAGGTGCAAAGAGTGCTTCCGGATGCTTTAAGTCCTGCAGACGCATACCACTTTTTACAAATCCAATTAAGAAAAACAGCGGAACCAGAGCCGCGCCTACCAGGGTCATCCCTGCATTTATGTCCTTAATCATCTGCCAGATATCCGGGTTCCACTCATTACAGCTCTGAAAAATCATTGCGAAAACATCGTTTAGGGTGTCCACCCATATGGAAAATGCACGCTCTATATTCGACATAGTTTCACCTTCTTATTTTAATTCCCGCCGATAATGTAGTTGACGACCCACGGTGCGCAAGCGATGACTAAACCAGCGGCTATGCCGATAAATGCCTCTGATGTGGCAGCAGGATCGTGCTTCTTCATGGCGATACCAAGCTGCACAGCGCTCCACAAAAGAAACAGGCCGCCTGCAGCTGATATAATAGAGGAAATCAGTTTATTAAGATTGTTTATTCCGGCAATAGGGTCTGTATCCGCATAAGCGAAGCATGTACCCGATAAAACCAGTATCGCACTCATCAGCCCTGTACGGACCTTAAAACTGTAACTCATATTCTTCTTTTTAGATTTTTCTTCTCTCAATCGTTTCATTTTATATCGTTCTCCTGTATCTGTTTTTTTACATTTCTATTCTTAATTTTTCCGTTAGCTTACCAAGATCCAGTTTGTCCAAGTCGATTGTCATGTCAGGTTCTTTTTCCATATCACTAATCCTGCGTAGAGGCTGCATTCTGCAATTTGGCAACGCCTTGCCGCTCCAGTCATAGGTATGCCCCTCCTTTTCTCCTGCAGTATATTTATAGTTCGGGTGTTTCCTCGGATCGTTTTTGTTGTCTATGAACCAGCCCTCTCCCTTGATATATACCAGCGCCTGGTCATCCTTCAGCTTGGTATCAATCTCATCTGCCGTCAGCACCTCACGCTTGGTCAGCTGCTCATTTTTGCTGTAGCTGGCGTTTCGCCCATAGCTCCTATTATAGGAGTAAGATGTGATGGTTTCCGTACCGAGCCATCCTGAGATTGCTTTATTGGTCTCATAACCTGATCCACCCAGATAAACGATGGTGTTACAAGTGCCAGCTACAGTATTAAACTGTTTGTCCGGGAATAGCTTTTCCATCTGGGAAATTTCCTGAATGAACATCATGTAGGAAATACCATGCTTACGGGAAGTCGTAAGATAGCTAACATAATCCTCAGGCATAACGAAGTTCGCCATCTCATCGATCATGAACTGTACCGGCACCGGCAATTTATTATCCGGTCGCAGTCTTGCCTGCCTGTAGAGAATCGGAAACAGCTGGGCATATAGCATTGAAATGATAAAGTTAAAACTGCTGTCCTCTGATGGCACTACCAGAAAGAGTGCCGTCTTTTTGTTGCCAAGGTTTCGCAAATCCAGCTCGTCCCGGCTCATCAGGTTCTGGATGCTTGGAAGCAGGAACTTGCCGAGCCTGCCGCGCAAGGTGGACTTGACGCCGCGGATGGTTTCCACTGCGCCGTCCGTTGCGGAGCGGTACGCCCTGGTTGCGAGATTTCCCGGCATCCTCAGTTCCAGATCATCCATCATGGCCATGACCGGCGTCTGGATCCGGTTTCGATTCTCATCCTCAAGTAAATAGTCTTCATCCATGAGCCAGATCACCGTTTCGATATTCTGTTCGTCCTCTGTGCCCCGGTACCAAAGCAGCGCAATAAGAGACAGCAACCAGTCCTTGGCCATGTTTTCCCACATGGGGTCCATACTGCTGTTATTGCTGCGTTTACTGTCTACTGTGGCCTTAAAGATCATGTTGACAATCCGCAGTATGTCATCTTCACTTTCGATATAAGCGAAAAAGTTATATTTCATACTGCCTTCCGGTTCTTCCACATCCAAAACCTGCACATCATAACGCAGGATGTGCTTTAGGAGCCACCCTACTTTACGTACTAGCTCCTTGGAAGGGTCCGTGACAACAAAGCTGGTATTCCCCTGCAGAAGATTTGGAATCAGTGTAAAGAAGGACTTTCCGCTGCCCATGCCGCCGATGACCAGGGTATTCAAACTCAGCTTAATTGCCTTGCCAATCACGCTGATCCGGAGGTTCTGTGACAAAATCCGGTTCTTCAGATAGTCCTTATCCGCATATAATTTGCCTGTCTGCATCGGATCTTTGATCCTGGCGCTGCCATGTTCTTCGCCGCGCCTGGTATTGCGCCTGGCGGCATACCAATATGCGCCTGCTGCAAGCTCAAAGCACAAAAAAACCAGCATCACTTTCCCGGTTTTATCACATATATGTAACTGCAGCGGATTTGCCAAAACAGTATTTAAATTTGCCAATGTCGTAAACAGGTTGTCCGTAACTGCCGGTGCAATCAGGATTGCAAAATAGACAGTTAATACAGTAAGAGCAACTGCCATAAACAGCGCCGTCTTTTTATCCTCATGTTTCATCGCTGCATTCCCCGCAATTCCTCTAACTTGGCAGCAACGATTTTAGACAGTTCCGTATCCGTTTTTGGATTCGCCTCTTTATACTCCGCAGCAAATGCCTTTACGCCTCCTGGGGTATAAGTTTCTCCTTTTCGTTTTGGTTTTACATCAGTATTTATATCCTGCAAAAAACTCCCGGATAGTTCTTCCAGGTTCTTTACAAGATTCGGTTCCGGTGATGCCTGCCCCTTCGTATATAGTTGTTGGTATTCTTTTAGGCTGTCCAGATTTTTAAAATACACCATATCATTGGCAAATCCACCTGCAGACTGCATCTTGTCTTTTAGATTTCCCCAGTAAAACTGATCTCGCTGATTGGATTTTCCGTCATCAAAGGTTCCCGCATACTCCCCATTTTTATATACACGGTATGTCGACCTGGTATATGGCCTGCCGTTAAACTCTGCCCGCTGCGGCGTCACCTCGATATATGACGTCGGATTTTGCCGGTCGCAAAGGTAATACGGCTCCTTTTGAGCAAAATCCTTATCTGTCTTTCGATTCAAACTTGCATCAAAAGTTTGCGAATACTTTTTCAAGCCTTCAGAACGCTCTTCAAATGTAATCTCCGAAGGATTTCCATCAGTCATCTTCATAGTAGTCATATTCTTCTTCGGCTCGTTCTCTCCAGTGCGCTGCCCATTGCCGGACGCCGCAGCTTGGGATGTCGTCCGTGCCTGGGCGTCTGCGGGGACCTTGCGTTCTGCTCCTACTGCCGTAACCGCCGCCTGAATATCTACTGCCAGATCATTGCTGTCCACATTGACGCTAACAGCCTGCACTGGTTTTTGGCCATCAGCAAGGGCCACATATGCAGAGTGATCGTCCACATTTTTAAAATATACAATATCTTCAGCAGGCAGTGCTGCGCCCTCGACAATCTTTTGTCTAATGTTAAACCAAAAGTTCCCTGGCCTGCCCTCAAACCTGCCATCATCATAGATTGCTACCGGTTCTCCATTTCGATAGACCTGATAGGTAGACTTTGTATACTCCTGACCTTCAAAGACTGCTTTTGCCGGATGGACTAAAACATAGTTCTTCGGATTTTCCCGATCACAAAGGACATATGGCATGTCCCGTGCATAGTCCTTATCGGTATGGCGATTAAATGCTTCCTCAATAGATTGTCCTTTAGCTTTTAGCTTCTCTGCCGCCTCCTCAAAGGTCTGGCTGCTGCGTACGCAGGTTGCTGCCTGGTCAAGTACAGTCGTGGTTGTTCCACTAACCTGTACAGCAGTAATCCCTGTAAGTTCCAAAATCCTTTGACAAGTAGCCACATCTTCCGCCTTCATGCAAAGATCCAGATAGCCCTCATCGTAGGATTTGCTGTTCACACTAAAAAACTGCAGCTTATATGCCTTTGCGGCTTGTTTAAACTCCTGCAGTTTTTCCTCCGGTATGGTGATGATCGCCATACCACCAGGGTTTCTAGCAATCTCTGCTGGTCTTCCTCCTACCTTTACCGCATAACAAAATGTAAGCAGGCTGACCGCAGCCCTACCTGCTACCATAGCGCCAGTACCCGATACCCTGATCATCTCGCTGATGCCCTGTCCCATAATACGGACTAAGATTTCACCAGCTTCTGCTTCTGCACTCATCGTTTCTTTTCCTCCCTTCTTTCAGGTTTCTTCTCTTTATCTTTCGTCTCTTGTTTTTCTTCTTTGTTATCCTGCAGCCCTGGCTTTACGCCGATGCCTTCACAAATGTGCAGCTCGGACCGTAAGCCTTGGATCTCTTCTGAGAGCCTTGCAAGCTCTGCTTCATCAATAGAATCCCCGCAGCCCCGCCGGTTATATATAGCTCGCCGCTGCCGCAGCAGAGTATTTAGCTTAGCGCGCAGCAGTGCAGTCCTTGCGGCTAAATCCTGACTGTCATAGATCTTATGCTCTTTGATATATCTGACCCGCTCAGACAGCTTTGCCGCCTGCCGCTGACCTTTTCTGGCAGCATACCGGTTAATCCGTCTCGGCTTACGCTGCAGCAAACCCAGCTTATACATATATCGATAATACACAGCCATGTAATAAGGTAGTTTGCGTCGTCCCCGGACTTTTTTGTATGCGATACGCACAGAGGCTTTTCTCGGCGCAAACCCAAAGTTGCGCATCTTGTTTTCAGAAAGGCGTCTTTGGATCCCCTCATAAGAGTAGTCTTCATCTTCCAAAGACCTTAGCCGTATAAAGGCTCGCTTGCCCTGCTTCGTGTAACCAGGCGGGCTAACTGCAAAGTGCTTGCCGTTCTTTAAAAGATAGCCTTTTTCCTTCATTGCTCTGGCAAAGCCATTAAAATCTGCCGTCTCTTTGACTGCCTCATCGATGTCGGCGCAGACCATGGCTCGCCAGGAGCTATGTCCATGCAGCTCCGCACGATATCTGCCCTTACTTATGCCCGCATATAGCTTTGGATTTTCAATTACAGATAAGCCGTACTGCAGGCACAATTCGTCAGACAGTTGTCTGAGCCTGCGCAAACTTTCTTTGTTTCCATAGTACTTTTTGCCATCTACAAAGGATACGCTATTTACCTCGAAATGATTATGCAGATGTTTTTGATCTGTATGTGTCGTTACAATTACCTGAAATCGGTCTCCAAAAGCCTTCTGCGCAAGTTCTACACCAATCTGATGTACCAAATCAGCATCCACAGCCTCTGCTGCTGCAAAAGATTGCCAACCATGATGTGCCAAAATGCCACCCGTCTTACCAAATTGTCGCTTAACAGCCCAGAATTCTTCTAAAGTATGTTCTGTAGAGCAGTTAATACCGGTTACATAAAGTTCCTCCTCAGTTTTGTCGCCGTTTCGCACGTAAATATTCACCTGCTGCAAGGCTTCCTCCGGTGTCTCATTTTTATCTGTTCTTGTTTTCCTTGTTGTTTTCTCCGAATTCTTAACGTAAGCATCTGTTCTTGAAATATTTGCCCGTACCGGTTTCAGCTCTACATAAGCCATTTATGTTATGTCCTCCGGCGTAGCCAGTGCTATGAGTTGCCTTTGGATGCTGTAGATTGTCTCAAGAGCCTTAGCGAAATGGATATATTCAGCGCTGCCCTTGCTATGTGCAAGCTTTGCCATCTGGTTAACATTATTACCAATCGCTGAAAGTTCTCGATAGAGTTCCCGATAACTTTCCGGCGGGATCGGCTTTGGTATTTTAAGATTCAACAGGCTGCGAAAGTATGCGGACACACTTCTGCCACTGGCCTTTGCAAGCCTTTTGGCTTTCTTCCATTCAGCATCACTCATGTAAATGCGTCTTTCTTTTTCGACTATCATTACGCACCCCTATCTCCGCAGCCCTTGTCCATCCCTCTGCAGCTTTAATTTATCCTGATTCATGGTTTTCTTTATATCAACTGCAAGAGTTTCAGGCTCTCTCTCCGCATAAACCCTTGCACCTTGCCATATACCTTTTTTACCATTAATACCATTCATAAGCTTGATACCTTTACCCCCTGCTTTTTCCCAGCGCAAAAGATTATGGGTATAATCATCAAGCAGATAGTCTCTTTTAGATACGCCTCCGGGAATATACAAAGACTTATCTTCCCCGCACGGGCAAAATATCCGGTGTTTTGTATCAATTTCCGGGAGATGTTCTTCCAGCCATTCTTCTTTTTCCTGCAAGGCATATGGACTATCAGCTAAATATGCGGATAAAATATATACATCAAAATTCTGTTCTTCCACATGAGTTTGTACAGCTGCTACCACATTTTCAAGTGGAGCCAGCTTTGAAAAGTATCCCTTCTCATATAGTGTCTCTATGGTACGGCAAGGTTTAAACTCAGCTAGGGTTCCATCCATATCCACAAAAAGACGATCTTTTGATGTCTCCCAGTGTTTATTTTCGATGCCGAGTTTATACTCAATATTATTTAGGACCTCGTAGTCTAAAAAACCTACAATGTCATCTCTGTCCATCCACGCCTGATATATGGCTCTTCTCACATCTATAGGAGCATTGACATATTGTTCTCGTTCCAGGCAAAGGATAGCATCAAAAAGTTCTTCATAGGATAGCTCGTCCAGTATCCTTTGCTTCTTTTGTGATAGCATAAAGGCGTTTCCCTCCTTCCTTCTTGAATATGACCTGCTGTACAGGTTCATCCAGGACATTTGCACTTGTGGACAGCGCGATTGTTTTATCTATTTCCATTTTTTCCTTTCTATACAAAAGGAGAGGCCTGAGCCTCTCCTAATATAAAGTTATA
>JAETQH010000166.1 GCA_021770785.1 Lachnospiraceae bacterium | reverse complement strand
CTATAGTGATAGGTAATCCTTTGGTGAAGTCACCTCCGGATTTTCCCCCACTCCAAACCGTGCATGAGAGTTTCCCCTCACACGGCTTTCCATCATTTACAAATCGTCATTCTAATCAGCAACAGGTTATCTGTTGCTCAAACGTAACTGCTTCGTTTCCAGCTAACTTTCTAAACTTGTTCAGCTTTTCCAGTTGCTGTTTATTTAGCTGTACAGTCTGCATAATTGCAGCAATAGTGTCATTTTGCGTTGCGTGAACCAGTCTGTGAATCCGTTCATGCAAAATTATCAGGTTTGCGTAACTGTCCCCACCGCCCAGCGACCTAGGCGTTTTGTGGTGACAATGAATTTCTTCAAGAGATAGTTGCTCTTTGGTAATGGCACATCTCCCATGTTGTGCCACATAGAGAGATATGCGATTGTCGTTATATTCTACGGAGGCACTTATAATGGGATTCCTCATGAGAATATGTAGGATTGTCATATCCACACTCTCCAGATTCTTGTGTATTTCCGCCCGTCCTGCAGCAGTGTATTTGTTCACCGATTTCTTTTTATGAATTGGCGGATGGTGTTGTATATAGCCAATCGGAAGCAGGATATCCTTTCCAATGAAGCGTATTTCCTTGCTTTTTGCATACCGTTTGGCATATGCAGGGATTGTTTGGTTACTTCGTCGCTTTACTCGTTCCTGTAGTCTATTTTTTATAGCAATCTTAATTTCAAACGCTAATCTCTGTATATCCGGTGAAGCGGCAGTTGCCATGCGGTAGTAATTATGGACACCCATAACAAAACTGTTATAGTCATGTACAGCTCTAAATTCTTCCATTTCACCAGATGAGTGCTGAATTGCCTTGCCTTTTTCTTTTGCAGATTCCTTGATCCTTTTCAATGCTTTAGGCGCAATATGCGATATAACCACATATTTGTTGCCTTTGCCTTTATGAACCTTGATTCTGAATCCCAGAAAATCGGAATATTCGTGTTTCAGATTCACAATTTTGGACTTTTCCGGACTTATATCAAGCCCCAGTCGTTCTTTCAACCATGCCTTTGTTGCTTCAAATAGCTTTACGGCATCGCTGTGTTTCCTGCAAAAGATTTTGAAATCATCAGCGTATCTTACGATATAGCACTCTTTCAGTTTGGTTTTTCTGAGTTCTCTATACTTTTTCGATTGGTCTTTGGTTCCAGTGGTATGGATTCTTCCGCTGTATTCATGCCGTGTGGGCATTTCTGCCCACTGGCTTGTAATCCACCAGTCCAATTCATTTAGGACAATGTTAGATAACAGTGGGGAGATGATTCCACCCTGCGGCGTTCCTTTCTCCGGGAAACCGATACCAGCCACCTCTGCTTTTAGCATAGCTGATATGATACTAAGCAGCTTTTTATCATGGATACCCATTGTCCAGATTTGACGCAGCAGTTTTCCATGATTTACATTGTCAAAGAATCCTTTTATATCAATGTCAATGACAATGTGGAGATTGCTTTTCTGCATATGCTTTTCAGCCTGTGCCAGTGCATTTTCAACCCCTCGGTTAGGACGAAAACCATTGCTTGTTTCACAAAATTTTGCTTCACAAATCGGTTCCATCACTTGCAGGACACATTGCTGTATCAGTCTGTCCAAGATGGTAGGAATGCCCAGCGGTCTGGTTTTTCCATTTCCTTTGGGAATCTCTTTCCGTCTGACAGACCGGGGTTGATACCACTTAAATTTTTGTTGTACCAAGCAAATCAGTTCAGGTTCACTCATTTTTGCCAGGTCTACAATGGTTTTACCATCTGTACCAGGCGTTTTGCTCCCAGCGTTCTTTTTCAGATTTCTATATGCTAACCTGATATTTTCTTCTGTTGTGATGATGCTGATAAGGTTCTTAAATTCACGCTTCGCAAGACTGTTTTCGTACAGTTCATCAAATACTGACTGCATATCATAGTATTCGTTGTTCCTCAGCTTTTGACGTTTGAGTAGTCTTCTTCCTGTCAAAGTTGGCTTTCGCCTTTCTTAGTCTTACTCGAACCTTTGATACATTGCTTTTTAGAATAGTTATCTGTAAATGACTGGCGGCTATTCCTCCCCCCTCATTACAAGGGCTTCATCGGTCATGCCGCCGCTCTCAGTCGAGATAAAAGTCACTTGTTTCATTTACTGATTTTTTTCATGACTACCGCTTCATCGTGTGCAGACACTCAGCGTTCCGACCTTTCCTCGTTCCGATATTCCTATCTGTACATAATCCCCTTAGGTTGTCCTATGAGCCTGTGCGCTGGGAAACGCCTGTAACGTTCCAAGGTCTTTCATAACGTCCATTTTTACTCAACCTCACGCACGCCGTATATTTACGACTATGACATTTCTGCCATATCACTCTATAGACCCTAACACTCGGACTTCGTCGGTCATTTATGACATCCTCACCATAGGGATTTTATAGACCTCCGGCGTATCATCTGCATATCCCACCTCTAGGACACTTTCCACAGCGCATAATTACCTGTTTGGGCAAACTTCCGCCGACTTCAGCGGGCTTTGTACGGTTAGACTTCTGCAAATCTTGCCGCACACCGCAGTATCAAGGCAGGCGTTTCAGGGCGTTACTCCGTCATTCCACCTGTCGGAATATCAGTTCTTCAAATCATTCTTTTTAAGCTCCTTTCAATCTCATAAAATTTAACTTGAGCGCAACCTTTTCAGTTGCGAACGAGTCACACG
>JAETQH010000165.1 GCA_021770785.1 Lachnospiraceae bacterium | reverse complement strand
TTGGTTAATGGTGGTTGCAACTCTATTTTACCATAAATTAGTGAGGAGGTGTTTTATTTTGTAGAAAAAAGATTACTGTATTTATGCGGAGTTTAACGTTTTGCAAATACCTAAATCATTGAGGACTAAAGAAAGGAGAAAACAAACAATGGCAAAAGTATTCAGGGATTATGCAGAGGTAAATGAAAACATGATGGAGGGATTCGCGGTGGCAAAGGCGTACACTGCAATCA
This sequence comes from Lachnospiraceae bacterium, assembly GCA_021770785.1. Taxonomy (GTDB): domain Bacteria; phylum Bacillota; class Clostridia; order Lachnospirales; family Lachnospiraceae; genus Roseburia. The sequence continues at coordinate 2,501 of JAETQH010000165.1, read as the reverse complement.
ATGGAGAGGGTACAGGCATGTTGTTGGAGCTGGAAAGAACCATTGACAACGTGACCATCGGTATTGATGTGATTTACAATCCAGATCATGAGGAAAATGAAACGCCGTTCATGGTATCAGAGGAGTATGTGAAGCACATTCAGCAGTAAGCGAGGTGATTCTTATGCTATCAAGAGAAGAATTAGACCGAATAGCGGCAGCAGATGAAGCGCGCCTTGGTGTGGGCAGTAAGGAGTTCATACAGCGCCACAAGGAGATTATGGCTTTATGTGATGTTGCGGGAATCCTGCCAATGTGTGAGGAGATGAAGAGGGGGTTATGTGATGGTGAAACAGATTCTAAATGTCAAAGATGTCATGCAGTTGCTGGAAGTGAGTGAGTCAAAAAGTTACGATATTATCAGAACTTTGAATCGGGAGCTTTCTGCTAAAGGATATCTGACAATTCAAGGTAAGGTATCAAGAATTTTTTTTGAGGAAAAGATTTACGGGGTGAAGGCAGATGGATGAATTAATTTCGAATGATTGCGGATATGTAAAAATTCATAGGAAGATTCTTGAATGGGGGTGGTATAAGGATATTAACACATTTCGTCTTTTTATGCATATGCTTCTAAAAGCGAATTGGAAGGAGGGACAGTTTAAGGGTACAACGGTGCCGCGTGGTTCATTCGTCTCATCATATCCGCATTTGGCAGAGGAATGTGGCTTGACAATTAACGAATTAAGGACTGCTTTAAGGCATTTAAAAAGCACAGGCGAGGTTACAGTCAGAATAAGCAACAAATACAGCGTATTTACAGTTAATAACTATTGTAAGTATCAGGATATTAACAGCCAAGATGATATTCAGAGCACAGGCGGCGCACACTCTATTAACAGTCTATTAACAACAATAGAAGAAAAGAAAGAAGGAAAGAATATATATAATAATATTATCACTAAAGATGATAATATTATTTGTCCGGAGCCAGAAAAATCTGCTCCGAACTCGAGCGGTGTACAGCTCATCTTGAATGACAAAACGTTCTATGATGTTCCAATGGACAAGATAGCCCTGTGGCATGAGACATATCCGGCGGTGAATATTGAGCGGGAGCTTCAGAAGATGCGCGCGTGGCTTGACAGTAACCCCACAAGGCGAAAGACCAAAAGGGGGATTGAGCGTTTTATTAATAACTGGCTTAGCAGGACGCAGGATAGTGCAAAGCCGCAGACAGCAAAGGGAAAAAGGGGGGATAGAACTTATGCGGAAGAAGAAATCGGACGCTCCTTCGCACTCTAGCAATTGTCCCATATGCGGAGGTACACTGTGGCGGACGTACGATGTGGGCATTATACCTGACTATGGCAGGGCGCACCCGTTTGCGACACTGTGCGAGAAATGCAAGGCAAAATACCGCGCGGCAGATGAAACAGGGGTTCCGTCAGAGTACTGCGAGGCTGATTTAGACAAATTTGGATTCGATGTTTACTCAAGCGACACGGAAAACATGAGGAAGATTGCACGGGATTTTGTTGAGAATTTTGAGTCACGCTGGGAAAGGGATAAGGTCGGACCATATCTGTGGAGCAGTATGCCCGGCAGTGGAAAAAGCTTTTTGGCAAGCTGCCTTGCAAGGTCTGTGATGATTAAATATGATCTGCAGATGCGTTTTGTGACCGCAAGCGATTATATTGCGATGGTTGGCGATAGTTTTAAACATGAGCGGGGCGAGCTTGACAGAAGCCAGGTGTATCGCGAATGTAGGCTGTTAGTGCTTGATGACATAGGCGCGGAAAAGAAAGGGGAGTGGCAGGAAGCAGAGCTGTTCAGGCTTATCAATGGGCGCTGGAATGACGGTTTGGTTACAATGTTCACGTCAAATGTGCCATATGGAAGGCTTAACATGAACAGCAGGACGATCAGCCGGATTGACCAGGCATCTATCATTCTTCAAATGCCAGAAGAGAGTATACGGAGTAAAAAGTCCAACGAAAGGCAGGCTAGATTTTTAAAAGACATTTTGGGAAAATAAAAGCCCTGAAAGAAGCACCACCTTCTTACAGGGCAGTCACAGCCGGAGCCGTATAAACTATTAATATACTATAACACAGCTTTCTGGGGAAAGGAAAGAGGAAATTTTATGAGAACAGAAAATTATTATGGTATCCGTCCGCTTACAGACGAAGAAGTCAAAGGCATTATCAAGAATGAAGCTGATAGTATGGGCGCTGAAACTACCGCCGAATTTATTAATGACTTGATAGATGCTGGCGGTGCAGAGATAAATGACTGTACACGTGTTGAAAGAATAATGTGGCTTGTGCGTCATGCATATTTGAGTGGTTTTTTAAAGGGCATAGAGTTATACAAATCTCCATTCCGCCGCCTTTCAGTTGGCGACACAAATAGTAATGAAAGTGTTTCAACTCTCTACGCTGTGCTGTAAAATAGTTTGTGAGAAGCTAAACTACAAAGCACGGGAGGAGGAGTTGTAATAACTTTCTTCGTTTTAGACA
>JAETQH010000010.1 GCA_021770785.1 Lachnospiraceae bacterium | reverse complement strand
CTGCAAGGCGGAGGAGGGAGGCGTAGCGGTGGCTACGTTGACCGACGACAACGTAGCAGATGGCGATATAGGCAGTGCAGTTTGGCTAAATATGAATGAGCCAGTACACTAGTACATTGTACTAGTACTAAATTATAAAATATTATTTTGCAGTATGCAATGCTTCCCCGTGTCAAACAGAAAAAAATATAGGAATTTTCCCTCTGAAATGATATACTGTTTCTATACCTGTTTATAGGCCGTCATACATATAGGAGGGATATCAAATGAGTACAGAAACACCAAGAAGCATGTATTACAAAACACTGGCAGATACTGTCATTAAAAATTTAGAAAAACGCCGGATGGAGGGATTCTATTTCCCCACCGTGGAAGAGGCAGAGAAAAAAGTATTCTCTTACTTCACAGCGGGCTGCTCCGTTTCATTTGGCGGTTCCATGACATTAGACGAGACCGGAATGCTCACCGCTCTGCGGCATGACCCGAATATCCGGCTGATTGACCGCGCCACAGCAAAGTCGCCGGAAGAGACAAAAAAACTATATCACGAGGCTTTAAATGCAGATTTTTATCTTATGAGCACCAATGCTGTCACCGCCTCCGGCGAGCTTGTCAATATTGACGGCACCGGAAACCGGGTGGCTGCCCTAATTTACGGACCGGAAACCGTGATTATTTTAGCGGGGATGAATAAGGTGGCGGCAAATGTGGAGGAAGCGCTTTCCAGAGTGCATAACGTGGCTACCCCGATGAACTGCAAGCGGCTGAATAAAAATACTCCCTGTGCAGCTACCGGAATTTGCGGCGACTGCCTGTCCCCGGACTGCATCTGCAATCAGGTGGTTGTTACGAGACGGAGCGGGATTGCAGGACGGATTAAGGTTATTTTGATTGGGGAAGAATTAGGGTATTAGAATGAGACGGATTCGGCGGACAAAAGCGGGAGGAGGGCAAAGGTTAGGCTGTGAGGGCAGATTACAGGCAGCAGGCACCGGGGATTTATGACACTGTACGGAGATAAGGGGTTCTAAGAACCTCTAATCTCCTCCCAGAGTCAAAATCCCCGGTGCCTGCTGCCTGCAATCTGCCAATCTCAGTTACTGACCGCCCTCCTCCGCTTTTGTCCGCCGAATCCTTTCGGTTATTGGCTGGTTTTACGGTTCCAGTGCATATGGTATTCTTTTTCTCTGGTGGGTTCGTCGGTGGTTTCGGTTTGAATATGGAATTTTTCTCTTTGGTAAAATTTTAGTGCACGGGTGTTTTTTTCATAAACGTGCAGGTTTAATTGTTGTTTTCTTTGTTTTACAAAATCCAGTAGTTGTTTTCCGATACCGCAGGACTGGGATTCGCTACGGACAAAGATGCCCTCGATATAGGTGTCGTTTAGTCCGATGAAGCCTTCTATCCGGTTTTGGGCTTCGTCCTCATAGACGTATACTTCTGCCTGTAAAAGCGCATCTTTTACGGCTTGGAAATTATCGTTCCAATATTGCGGTGAAATAAAGTTATGGGCTTTTAAATTGGTGTCCAGCCAGATATCAGCAACTTTATTTATATCTGTTTTCTGCATTTTTCTAATCATAGTTTTACTCCGTTTTTGTGTTCTTTCTCCTTCTGCCAGCTAAAAAACGTTATTTCATAAAATTTCCCACAAGGATTCAGGGTGTCAAAAGGGGCCTGTCGATAACTGATATTGGCAGATTGCACCAAGAAGGCTCTGTTTTTGTGACTATGGGAAGAGATTAGAGGTTCTTAGAAATCTGCAAGGTACCCAGTAACGCCCAGCCACGGACGGCTGGGCGAGGTACAAAAACAGAGCCCTCTTAGTGCAATCTGCCTCATAACCTTATCCCCCTTCTTTTAACACCAAAATCCCACCAGGTAAAAGAAAAGGCTACCGCCTTAGCGATAGCCCTCCTGCATACAAAAATTGAATCCCAATTAATTGTATTTTCTTTTTCTAGCTGCTTCAGATTTTTTCTTACGTTTTACGCTTGGTTTCTCGTAATGTTCTCTTTTACGAATCTCCTGCTGGATACCTGCTTTGGCGCAGTTTCTTTTGAAACGACGTAAAGCGCTATCTAAAGTCTCGTTCTCTTTAACAATTACACTAGACATTATCTCACACCTAACCTCCCTCCAGTTGCGTATTGTGCATATTCAACTGATTGGGTCATATTTATTGCACTATAGAATAGTATATCATATTTTTTTTATTCGTCAACTATTTTTTTATTAAAATTTAATTTACTAAAATTGGCGTTATCGAAACAACCGTAAGAAACGAACAATCACGTCAATTTCGCTGTTTTACGAAACTTCCTTTTATGCAATCTGACCCGCTAATGCTGTTTTTGCCTCTGCGATGGCATCCGGAATGCCTGCCGGATTCTTGCCGCCTGCCTGTGCCATATTCGGACGTCCACCGCCGCCGCCGCCGACTTTTCCGGCAATGCTCTTGATAAGATTTCCTGCATGGGCGCCCTTTGCCATGGCTTCGTCGGTTGCCATAGCCACAAGATTTACCTTTCCGTCACAGGAAGAAGCTAAGACTACCACGCCATCACCTAATTTTGCCTTGAGCTTATCGCCTAAATCCCTAAGACCGTTCATATCCACACCCTCCACGCTTGCAGCGAGGAGTTTTACGCCTCCCACCTCTGTCACCTGATCCATCACATCGCCTAAGGCTTCCTGTGCGGCTTTGCTCTTTAAGGACTCGTTCTCGCTGGTGAGTGCCTTAATCTCCGCCATCATATGTTCAATTTTCTCCACCAGGGTTGCAGGAGTTGCTTTTGCAGCCTTTGCAGCTGCCTCTAATTCTTCCTCCACTTTCTGGTAATATGCAAATACATTTTCTCCGGTAAGTGCTTCAATACGGCGGATACCGGCCGCAACGCCGCTCTCGGAAATAATCTTGAATGCCGCAATCTCCCCGGTATTCTTTACATGGGTACCGCCGCAGAACTCTTTTGAGAAATCTCCCATGGAAACCACCCGGACGGTCTCTCCGTATTTTTCATCAAAGAGTGCCATTGCCCCTGTCTTTTTTGCCTCGTCAGCCGTCATGACAGCTGTCTCCACTGCGATATTTTCTGCAATCTTCTCATTCACCATTTTTTCCACGGCTGACAGTTCTTCCGGTGTCATTGCCTCAAAATGGCTGAAATCAAAGCGCGTCCGCTCACCGTCCTGATAAGATCCCTTCTGCTGTACATGGGTTCCTAGTACCTCACGAAGAGCTTTCTGCATTAAATGCGTTGCAGAATGGTTCTTACAGGTCTTGCCGCGAAGCTCTGCATCTACGGATAAGGTAACGGTATCTCCCACTTTTATCATACCGCTTACCACTTTTCCGATGTGGCCCACTTTTCCGCCCAACAGTTTTACGGTATCCTCCACTGCAAACTCACCGTTTGCGGTGCGGATAACACCTTTATCGCCCTGCTGCCCGCCCATGGTAGCATAGAAGGGCGTCTCTTTTACAATGACGGTTCCCACTTCTCCGTCAGATAATGCCTCCACCAGCTCCATCTCAGTGGTGAGCACCGTCACCTCCGAATCTGCCGTTAATTTATCATAACCCACAAATTCCGTGGTAACGGACGGGTCGATGGACTCGTATACCGTCACGTCTGCACCCATGTAGTTTGTCACCTTACGGGCAGCCCTTGCGGTAGTCCTCTGTACCTCCATGGCTTTCTTAAAGCCCTCTTCGTCAATGGTAAAGCCTTTTTCCTCTAAGATTTCCTGGGTTAAATCCATAGGGAAACCATAGGTATCATATAATTTGAAGGCTTCCTCCCCGGATAAAACCTTCTCCCCTTTGCTCTCCATCTCTTTCTCCATATCGGCTAAGATGGCAAGCCCCTGGTCGATGGTCTTGCTGAATTTCTCTTCCTCCTGGGTTAAAACCTTGAAGATGAAATCCTGTTTTTCCTCTAATTCCGGATAACCGTCCTTGCTCTCATTGATAACCGTGGCGGAAAGCCGTGCCATAAAGGTTCCGTCAATGCCAAGCATTCTTCCGTGGCGTGCCGCACGTCGGATAATACGGCGGAGCACATAGCCCCTGCCCTCGTTAGAAGGCATAATCCCGTCAGAAACCATAAAAGTTGCGGAACGAATATGGTCGGTAATCAGACGGATGGATACATCATCTAAAGCATCCTTCTGATAGGTTTTACCGGATAACTCACAAACCTTGTCACGAATGGCTTTCATGGTATCAATGTCAAAGACAGAATCCACGTCCTGCATTACCACAGCAAGACGCTCTAAGCCCATCCCTGTATCAATATTTTTCTGCTCTAATTCCTCGTAACCGCCTTTGCCGTCCCCGTTAAACTGGGTAAATACGTTGTTCCATACCTCCATGAAACGGTCACAGTCACAGCCTACCTTACAATCCGGGCTGCCGCAGCCGTATTTTTCACCCCGGTCATAATAAATCTCGGAACAGGGACCGCAGGGACCTGCGCCGTGCTCCCAGAAATTATCACATTCCCCGGTTTCCGGATCACGGTAAAATCTTGTGATACGCTCTGCCGGAACGCCGACTTCTTTATTCCAGATTTCAAATGCTTCATCGTCCTCCCCATAGATGGAAGGGTAAAGCCTGTCCTCTTCTAAGCCTAGCACCTTGGTCAGAAATTCCCAGGACCATGCGATAGCTTCATGCTTAAAATAATCCCCGAAGGAAAAGTTTCCCAGCATTTCAAAAAAGGTAAGATGTCTTGCTGTCTTGCCCACATTTTCAATATCTCCGGTACGGATACATTTCTGACAGGTGGTGACTCTCTTCCTCGGGGGAATCTCCTGCCCTGTAAAATACGGCTTTAAAGGCGCCATGCCTGCATTGATTAACAATAAGCTCTTGTCATTGTGCGGTACCAATGAAAAGCTGTTCATACGCAGATGATCTTTGCTCTCAAAAAATTCCAGATACATCCTGCGCAGTTCATTTTCTCCGTAAAACTTTTTCACGACTAGTTCCTCCAACTTACTCTGCTGTCTTTGCGTCCTTGCGCTGTCTTAATTTTTTGCCAGTCAAAAATCCCAAGCCGGCAACCACTGCAAGAATTAACGCAATTACAAAATAATGTACAAACCATCCCAAAAATGCCATAGCCACTACCTGCCTTTCTCTTTAACTAATTTAGTATATCGCAACTATTTCCCAATCGTCAAGTCACAAGCACAAGATTTTACTCTTCCTTCATTTCAAAAACCTGATTCTCGTGGGTGATCTCCACAATGCGCTCTGCCATTGTCCCGTTGGAAATCTGCTTTTTATATTCCGGTATGGCGGAATAGTCCTGCCACATGTGCATAGGGAATACATACTCTGCCGATGTGTTTTTTAAAAAGTAGTCTATGCCGAGGCACCGGTGCTGCCCTAACCTTGGGTCCATGGGGACGAAAGCGATGTTAATATGTTTCTTTGCAATCCGGTTTATCTGTCCTCTGTAATTCCGGTCCATACTGCTGTTGATGATATCCCCGGCTCCTTCCCAACGCCAGTTATTCAAATCTCCGGCGTGGAAAAGGGAAGCCCCCCTCGTCTCCACATAAAAGGCAACACCCGCATCGGTGGAACGGAGCGTCTCGATTTCCAAATCATCCACCTTGTACTTTTCACAGGCACCCACGTATAAGATTTTCTCCCTGATATCCGTCGGAAATCCATGTTTCCTCAAAAAATTAGGGCTCATTTTGCAGTCCTTGGAAAAAATATAATGAATGTTGTGATATTTTTCCGCCCAGTAAAGCACGTCCATGTCAAAATGGTCCTGATGTTTATGGCTGGCAAAGACATAGACCGGGGTGTCCGGCTCATATTCGGGCAGGACGCCGTGGAAGTGATAGCCGTTTACCCTGTCTCCGGCAAACCAGTCGAAAATTAAAACCTTTTCGTCTACTTCTACCAGAAAGCAGCTGTGATGTATAAAAATTACTCGCATAGTTCTCCTTAAAAATGTGTGTTATAGGTTTATTCAGTAGGGGACGCCCGGAATGACAGCCCCTCCCATCTGGACACGCTCTCGCTCCATGAAAAATCGCAGCGGATGCTAAGCTCGAAAATACCTCGCTAAGCACCCGCGTTTTTCAGGGGTCCACATGGGAGGGGCTGTCATTCCGGGCTGTTTACTGAAAAAAACTTACAACTGACTTTCTATTTCATTCTGCCTATAATTTCATTGGCATGTCTATAGATTTCCTTCTTATCAAATCCGATATTAAACTGGTTGTCCTCGTAGAGAATTTTGCCGTTTACCATGGTCATTTTTACGTTCTGTTTGCTGCCGCTGTAGACTAGGTTTTTGACGATGTTGTTTTCGGGCTGCATGTTGGGCTGCTGAAGGTCTATCATGATAATGTCTGCTTTTTTACCCTCGGCTAAGCTGTCGCAGTCGTCTAAAAGCATGGCGTGAGCGCCGCCTGCGGTTGCCATATAAAGGATTTCATCGGCACTGATACATTCTGCGTCCATTTCACGAACCTTTGCTAAGGTGGAGGTTAAGAACATTTCACGGAACATGTCCAGACAGTTGTTGCTAGCGGGGCCGTCGGTTCCGATTGCCATGGAAATGCCGTTATCGACAAAACGTTTTACCGGGCAGATTCCGGAGGCTAATTTCAGGTTGGAGGCTGGATTGGTAACGGCTGTCAGGTTTCTTTTTTGAAAAATTTCAAAATCGGAATCTTCGAACCAGACACAGTGGTAGCCACCGCCGCCGTATTCGTACATGCCAAGGCTGTCGGTGAGCTGTGTCGGTGTGATTCCCCAGCGTTCTTTGCACTCTGCCACCTCTAATTTTGTCTCCGAGTTATGCACCCATACCGGGGATTTTAATTTCTGTGCTAACTTTGCCACGCCCTCCATCAGTTCTTTTGAGGTGGTGTACTCGGCGTGGAAGCCTACGATAAAGGAGGTTAAGTCGCTGAGTTCGTTGACAATGTGGTAATTTTCCTCCATCAGCTCCACAGTTCCGCCGTAGTTATTTAAACCGCTGGTCTGGACGGTACGGAAGCCTGTGTCGGCAGAGGCTTTTGCATTGACGGGAGGGAAGAAGTACATATCAAAGTTTGATGTAATACCGCTGGTTAAGTACTCCATGATGCCTAAGATGTTCAACCAGTAGACATCATCTTCCGTAAGCTGCCCCTCTCTCGGGAATACCTGCTGATTCAGCCAATCCTGCAATGGCAAGTCGTCCGCATAGGAACGCAAAAAGGTCATTGCCGTATGGGTGTGGGCATTTTTAAAGCCCGGCATCAAAAGGTTTCCCGCCGCATCAATCTCACGGTCCCAGGCAGGTGCTTCCTTGCCACTCCCGGCATTTTCCGCTGCCGTCTCAGCCGTCGCGCTATTTTCTCCTACATATACAATACTGTCCCCCTTCACCCACAGTTCCCCTTCCACAATGTGGAACGTATGATTCTCTGCCGTCTGTAAAATTTTTGCATTGTAAAACCGAATGTTCATTCCATTTCCTCCGTGTCTGTTTTGTTACTGTTTTTATTCGATATTCTGTATTATCTCTGTCACTAATGCTTTAAATTTCGGTGCCACTCTATCTGCGGTCTCCTGCACTTCCTCATGGGACAGGGGAACGGCTGTGATTCCGCAGGCAAGGTTGCTGATACAGGAAATGCCTGCTACCCGCATCCCCATATGCCTTGCGGCGATGGCTTCACAGGCAGTGCTCATACCCACGGCATCAGCCCCTAAGGTACGGCACATTGCCACTTCCTTAGGTGTCTCAAACTGGGGACCGGATAACTGCATATAAGTTCCCTCTTTCAAATCAATATCTAATTTCAACGCAGCCCTCCTCACCAGCTTCTGTAACTCCAAATCATAAATCTGGCTCATATCCGGGAAACGTACTCCCAGCTCGTCCATATTCGCCCCCCGCAAAGGCGACGGCACAAAGCATCCTATCTGGTCTTTTATCATCATAAAATCCCCGACCTTCATACCAAGCTGGATCCCCCCCGCCGCATTGGTGAGGAATAAAACCTCCGCCCCCATCATTTTCATCAACCGGGTCGGCAGCACCACATCGGACATCTCGTAACCCTCATAATAGTGGACACGTCCCTGCATACACACCACCGGCGTTTCCCCCACATAACCGAAAATAAACCTGCCCTTATGCCCAGGAACAGTAGAAACCGGAAATCCCTCAATATCATGGTAATCTAAAGTAGCCTCCACCTTGATATCATTAGCATAATCCCCCAGACCGGAACCTAACACCAGCGCCACCTTGGGCGTAAACTGAATTTTTTTCTTATAGCTCTCATAACATTTCTGCAATTTTTCATACACTGGATTCATACATACCCTCTCTTTTCACTCATTCTAAAACCTTTTTCTAAGGAACTATCAATAACTGATATTGGCAGATTGCACAGAGCCTGCTTTGTGCAATCTGCCCTCAATCCCCTTAAAAACATTCCTCCTGTCATTCCTATTCAATATTATAACAGAAATCCATAGCTTTACAACCGATAACCTCATTTGCTCCGCAGTGTTTTACCGGGTCTGCCTCAGCCTGTTTTCATCTCCTGCTGGCAGCTATACACCAGTTTTTCCCCATAGGTTTCCTCGTAAATCTGCTTCCAAACCTCGTAGTTCTTTGTCCGCATGGCTTCAATATTCTCCGCCCGGCTCTTACGCTCATCCGGGTATATCGGCTCTGCCACATGGATGGTATATTCCTGCACGTAAAATCCGTCGTCCCCTAAAATGTCGCTGTCCTCCATGGTAATAAAGCATGGCAGCACCGGAACGTTATTGCGGACAGCAAAGGTATACGCGCCCTTTTTCAGCGGCTTTGGCTTACGGTAATTCCACCACATGCTCTGCTCCGGGTAAATCAGCATGAAATCCCCGTTTTGCAGTACAATATCCATTGCCTTTAAAAATTTTTTCATGGTATTTTTGTTGGAGCTTAGAGGGAAAGTATTGCAGTTTCTCATCAAGAGTCCATAAAATCCCGGGAAATTCGTATAATTTCCCTCCCGGATCACCCGGTAAAATTTTCGGTTTTTCTGCTCCGATGCCTCGTATGCAATCTGGATGGCAAAGCTGTCAAAGGCATTAAAGTGATTGCAGGTGATAATCGCTCCGGAATCTAAATTTTTAAAATGCTCAATTCCCTTAATGTCTTTGATAATCAATTTTTTACTCTCCAGGATATTATTCAGAAAGCTTCTTGCCACGGTATAGGTAAACCGTCTTTTGATTTTACTGCTGATTTTTTTTCTCAGATAATCAATATCCTCCGGCTTTAATTCCTTTGTGGGGGGATCCTCCTCCACATCCTCGTCAAATCTGCCCTCCCGCTCTAGGACAGCAATTTTATCCAACACCTCTAACCTGTCCTTTGCCTTTAGTTTTCCGCTGTCCCGCAGTTTTAAGTAATTATTTTCTTTTTCCGTCTCACTCTTTGCCGTCTCAAGGAGCCTTTCCCCGGAAATGGCATCCTCTTTCCTCTCTTCGTCTGTATAATGAAAAAGCTCCGCTTTAATTTCCTCATAGACCGCCGTCTTTTTGGCATATTGCCAGAAATACTCCTGATAGCGGCAGTCGTCATAATGCCAGGGCTTAGAAACCAGATTGTAATGAATGATCTTAAATTCCTCTTCCCCATAGGAAATGTTACCGAAAACCTCCGTATTCCACTGCTGGGCAATCCACTGCACATGGTCTTTGCAGATGACATTCAGATAGTCCTGATCCTGTGCCACCACAAAATTATACATATGGAGCAGTTCCACAAACTGTTCTAACACCTTCTGCTCCCGAAACTGCCTGCAGTTCATCACCAGAAGCCCTGCGTTGAAATAATGAAGCCTGTCAACCCCCAGCACCTGCTCCGCATATTCGCCGTAGGTATCTGTCTGCACGATAACCTGGTCAGGGGCAGCACCCACGTAATTGTCTCCCAACTCATGGTTGTAAAGCTCTGAAATATCCCCCAGCACCACGGTATCACTGTCAATATAAACCGCCTTGTCATACTCCGGGAACATCTCCGCAATAAACATACGGTAATAAGTGGTATTGGAATAATAATCACGGATGGGAAGCTTTTCACTGATATTTTTTAAATACTCCGTCACATCTTCAAAGCGTATCTTAAACCTGTCATTTCCCATGGAGGAAAGCACCTGCTTCATTTTCTCACAAATCCCTGTATTCAGCACATGAATCACATATTCCTTTTCTAAGGACGCATGTTCTATGAGAGACCGGATAGACACAACGGTGTATTTTACAAAATTGTCATCGCAGGCATAAAAGATTGGAATCCGTTTACTGCTGTTCATTGGTAATCTCCTTTACTTCGATTTCATTTTCATATTTTTTCTTCAAATAGATATACTCATATAAAATATCATCAAACACATAATAGCCAAATACCCGGTGGATATCACTGACCCTCCACTGCTTGATATTATCCGTATGGGGATAGGGCAGATAAAACAGTCTCTTGGAAAAATGGCGTATCACCGTATGCTTATGCAAAAATTTCTGGTCGTTAAATTTCTGCGGCAGCATCTTTTTTCGGCTGGTGCTGCGGTAGATAGCACTCTGGTCTGCAAATACCAGTTTCTTTTCCTTAATCAGCTCTCTTGCTTTCTCTAACAGCCCTGTTTTTCTGATTTCTTCCATATTCAGAAGGAGTACCCCCGCATTAATGTAATTGGGGTTTAACAGATATTTTCCATAGTGGTCCCTTGCCGCCGCATACTCATAGCCCTCCACGTCAATGTCATAGAGCAGGGCAATGTCACGGTTTAAAAGGATATCCACGTCGAGATAAAGCAGTTTTTCCGGCATTTCCTCCACCTGATCTGCAAAAAGCCGCAGCAGCGTGTAGGGGGAACAATATGCCGATTCATTGGGGCAATAGGCAAATTCCTTCTCATACAGCTCTGTCACATCTACCTTTACCACGGTATTCCCTGCATGATATTTTTTTGCTGTTTCCTCTAAAAATAACGCCTGACGGTCTGAAACAGGTGTGTATTCCGGTTTTATCCGGCTGACGTCCATGGTATAAATATAAAAACAGAAAGGCTCCTCTGTGCTGCTGCGTTTTAAAATGGAAAGCATACAGGTAAGTATCCCGTCAAATACCTTCTCATTTCCCGAAAATAAAATATTTCTCATAACTCGTTTCCTTTAGCTTTTTCATAGCGGATACAAATAACCTCATTGTTCTTTGCCCGCTCTTTCATTTTCTCATAGACCATATCCCGCAGCTGCTTTTTCTGTTCCTTAGCAGGCAGCGTCCCGTCGGGGTAAATGGGCCCGTCAATATAAGTCACCATCTTAGGCTTTCCGCTGAATTTCCTCTTCTGGTAGGTGTTGGTCAGGCAGAATACCGGGGTATGAAAGCTTACGGGATAGCGGAAGGATAACTCCCGAAACGGGCGTATATCGGTGTAATAGGGCCAGATATGCGCCTCCGGATAAATCATAATGCACTCCCGCCGTTCCACCCGCCGTTTTAGCGCCCCCATAAAATTCTTTGCCGCCTCCCCGTCATCCGGCAGGGGCAATGCCCCAAGGCTCGGGGTAATCCGTCCCAGATAAGGGATGGACACATTATTGGCATTGACAATCACAGAAACGGCTTTCGGCAGATTTGCCAGGGTGGGCACCAGGGCATCCGCTAAAAAGTGGGTGTGGTTTCCGTACATAAAATATGGCTGGCCCTTTGCCCTGCGCAAAGCCTTTTTATTTACTATTTTATGATGAAAATACAGCTTCATATACAAAAATGCCAGCGGCAGCGCCACAATCCTGTACCAGAACAGGCGGCTTAAGGCGCTTCTCTCATACCGGTAATTTTTATCAATAACCCTGGGGGTGATGTTATCTCCGGAAAATTCATCTTCTAACTCATCCCTGTAATAGATGATTTTCGGTTCTTCTCTCATAACTGTCCCCCGCTTTCCGCCTCTTCGCTGTCAGGTATGGTTTCTATCAGTTTCCCGTGATAATCTCCAAACAGGCGGTTGCATAATTCCGCCATATCCGCCGCCTCTTCTTTCATCCCCTGCTGAAACCACTCATTAATCACTGCCTTTAACGCTCCTTCATAGGCAGACATGGTGTATCTCTCTTCCATATCCCCCGCAGAAAAAACATTCTGAAACAACGGCAAAATCCCCTCCCCGTCTGTAATATGCAGCTTTGCCTTCATTAACAGCTCTATAGTGGTTCCGTTTTCCCTGATAATGGTAAACATATCATAATACCACTGATAAGTATCTTTTTGATATTTTTTATCCCACAGGGTCTCTGCCATCTGACAATAGATATTCTGCCACATATCCTTTAAAATCGCCTCTTTGGAACGATAATTCCGGTAAAAGGACTGACGGGATACACCCGATTTTTTCACCAGTTCCGTGACGGAAATCTTCTCAAAGGGACTCTCCTTCATCAGATAAACCAACGCCTTCTGAAGGCACTCCTTTGTGAGCTTGTTTGCCTCAGAACCCGAAAGGCGGTAGCCGCCCCGCTCACTCATGATTGTCTTTAAAATATTTTCCATACATCATTTCCTTACACTCTGTGATAAATGTATCACTGTTACATATGTGCCAGTGTGATACGTGTAACATATATAACACAAGAGCGGATATCTGTCAAGTTTTTGGCAAATCAGACGATATACTCTATAATAAAAAACACCAATCCAAGGAGGATCTCAGCCATGACAGCATTTGATTTTTCAGGTTTCACAAAAGCCCTGCATCTGGAGCGCAGCAATGGCAACCCGGTAGCGCAGGTAACACAGCGGTTATCTTCTTCTAATCTGGGAATCGCTAAGAAATCCGGGCTGACCACAGATGCACGGTCTGCCATGGATCATTTCGAACTGACAACGAATATCTCTGAACTGTTAAGCCCTGCCTGCGGCATGAGCGATGAGGAAAAACAGGCTTATCTCGCCCACATTCAGGCAAAGTTAAAAGCCGGGAAAAAGCTGACTGCAGAGGAAATGCGTTTTCTCCAGGCAGAATACCCGGACCTTTACCTACAGGCGGCAAGGGTACAATCCATGCGGGAATCCTTCGAACAGCAGTTAAAATCCTGCCGCAGCAAGGAAGCGGTGGAAACTGCTTTCTCCACCTCCATGTCCATGGTCAGCGATAAAGACCCTATGAAAGAAGCAATTACCGCCGCTTATCAGGACGCCTACAACGAATTTAAAGAATCCGGTGACTACCAGAAGCTGCCGGACACCGAAGAGGAAAAAGAAGAAAAAGAAAAAGCCGAAGATTAAGCCTCTCATGCTTTCTTCCGCTTTTTCCGCTGATTTTATAAAATGATACACACCATTCCGCCGTTATTGTCATTGACAATCTTCTGCATGGTGTCCTGCAGCTTCATCTGGCATTCATCGTCCATCATGGCAATTTTTCCCCGGATGCCGTCCTCCATCAGTTCTCCGATGGATTTGCCGAAAATATTGGTTTCCCAGGCCCCCTCCTCGCTCTTCTGCCCCTCCTTGATATAGGAAATCAAATCGTTTGCCTGCTCCTCGCTTCCCACAATGGGGGCAATCTCCGTCTCAATATTGGCCCGTATCATATGAATCGAGGGGGAAATTGCTTTCATTTTCACACCGAATTTATTGCCATGGCGAATCAGCACCGGTTCCTCCATGGTAATATCGGAAAGCCCCGGATTCACTACGCCGTACCCTTTTGCCTGCACCTGTTCAAAGGCATCCGATACCTTTTCGTAGGATTCCTTTAAGGCCGCCATCTCCTTAATCATGGAAATCAGCTCGTATTCTCCCTGAATGGGCACTCCGGTCAGCTCACTCATATTTTCGTAGTAATATTTTTCCCCCATGTCCATACGGATTTTTACACAGCCCGCGGCGGGATCTAACTCTTCCATTTTAATTTTAGAAACATACTGCTCCGGCGTCATATCTAGCCGGTAGACATCTTTTGTTTTCTGCATTTGCCCTAAAAGGTTAGATGCGGTCTTTATAATCTCCGCCTTCATGGGATGGTCCACCGCTAACATTTCCGCCCATTTCGGGATAAAAAATTCCACCCTTGCCACCGGAAACTCATAGAGAATACTCTCCAAAATCCGGTACACATCCTCTTTTCGCAACTGCTCGCAGTTAACCGGCAACACTGCCGTCCTGTATTTTTCTCCCAGCTCTTCCGCTAATTTCACTGTCTCGTCACTGTAGGGCTTTTTGGAATTTAACAGCATAATGTAGGGCTTCCCGATGGCATTTAATTCCTCCGCCGTCTTTTCTTCCGCTTCTATGTAATTTTCCCGCTCTAACTCCCCGATGCTTCCGTCGGTGGTCACCACGATTCCGATGGTGGCATGGTCACGAATCACCTTTTCCGTCCCGATGGACGCCGCCTCCACAAAGGGAATCTCATGGTCAAACCAGGGGGTTTTTACCATCCGTTTCTCTGAGCCCTCCATATGACCGGAGGCTCCCTCCACCATAAAACCCACACAGTCGATGAGGCGCACCTTAAACCGCACCGCTTCCCCGCCGTTTCCCTCCTCCGGCATCACAATTTCCGCCGCCTCCTGGGGGATAAACTTCGGCTCGGTGGTCATAATGGTTTTCCCCGCCGCTGACTGGGGCAGTTCATCTAAGGTGCGCTCCTTTGCATGTTCATCCTCCATATAGGGAACCACCATCAAATCCATAAAGCGCTTGATAAACGTGGATTTTCCGGTGCGCACCGGCCCTACCACTCCTAAGTACAGCTCTCCGCCCGTCCTGTTTTTAATATCTTTGTATAAGTCAAATTCTTTCTTCGTGCTGATATCCATAAAAGTACCCCTTCCATAGCTTATTTTAATGTATGAAAGGAAGGATTTATTTATGTCTTATTTTTCCATCTGATTCAGTATCATAAGTTTTTGGGGAAGGCACTGAAACTGTATCTTCACCACGTCTCCGCAGTACTCCCCGTCTGCATGGAGCACTGTAGGTTCCTCTAAAGAAATTTCACACTCCGCTGCATCTGTCAAATCAAAGCCCTTGATTTCCGGATGTTTTCCCAGCACCAGAAACGGCAGGCAGAAAAATGTCCGCCACTTAGGGATGCCGAATGCCTGGCAGACCGAAAGCTTTCCGTCACGGGAAGATGCTTTGGGTGCCATGGGAACACCCCCTCCCTCCGCCGGGAAATTCATGGCTGCTGCAAATATCAGTTTTTTGCGGCTGCACTTTTCCTTCTTATCAAAACGCATTGCCGCTGTGGTGGTTTTCATGGTAAACAGGGATACCACCGTCAGAAACGTGTAGGTAAGCTTCCCTAAACCGAAACGGTTCAATACATCTTTTACTCTGGATTTCAACGCCTTTTTACAAACAATAGCGTCTAATCCCACCCCTGCGCTGATGGCAAAAAACCGGGGTGTGTCTCCTCCATCCCACCGTACCCTGCCAAGGTCAATCCGGGGAGCCTCCTCCTTAGGCTGCTGCATCCCCTTTAAAATACCGTGTAAAATTTCTTCTTCGCTGCCGCTTACTCCCAAACCACGGATAAAGTCATTCCCGGAGCCGGTGGGAATCACGCCCAACCGCACTTTTTCAAAATCTGTAATTCCGTTTATGACCTCGTTGACGGTGCCGTCTCCGCCAACCACCACGATTCCGGTGTCTTTCTCTCCCCGGCTGCTAAACCCTTTCCCAAGGGCAACCGCATGTCCCGGATATTTTGTCGTCTCCGCCCTGTAATCTATCCGTTCCTTCTCTAATATCCGCCGGATTCGTCCCCAGACGTCTACCGCACGCTCACCGCCGGATTGTTGATTTACAATAAAATAAAGCATATTTTCTCCCTGTCTAAATGCACAACGCCCTTTTACAGACTTTTAAAACATCACTTTATTTCTTTTCTACAGACGCTTTCTCATCTGTCTTTTCTTTACCTTCTGCCTCTTCTAACGCTGCCTCTTCTTCCGCCTTCGGGTCCTTTCTGACACGTCCGTACATTTCCATGTATTTGTACAGCTTCTTCGCCAGTTTTCCGGTTATCTGGTCTGCGGTAGCTCTCCACTCCCAGTTGCCGCCTAAGGTGGACGGAGTATTCATACGTCCCTCACCGCCGATACCGATAAGATCCTGCATTGGAACGATGGCAAGATCACCTACAGAAGCCCATGCTGCACGCATCATGCCCCAGTTATATCCCTCCTCCTCTGTCAGGTTTAAGTACTCTTTGGCAAACTTAACGCTCTTCTTCGGAGCGGTTTTCATCCAGCCTAAAATGGTATCATTGTCGTGGGTTCCGGTATAAACTA
This sequence comes from Lachnospiraceae bacterium, assembly GCA_021770785.1. Taxonomy (GTDB): domain Bacteria; phylum Bacillota; class Clostridia; order Lachnospirales; family Lachnospiraceae; genus Roseburia. Next base: position 87,128 of record JAETQH010000010.1, on the reverse strand, counting down.
CACAATGTGTCGGATAATTGTGGGGCAGATAATCACTGCCTTCCCGGGAGTCAAAGGCAAACTGAATGACTTTCATTCCCGGGAAACCGGAATCCTGTACCAGTTTGATAACAGACGGTGTCAGGAAACCTAAATCCTCCACAATAATATTTAATTTACCCAGCTTCTTCTCCAGAGTCTTAAATAAATCCATACCCGGACCTTTGCGCCATTCTCCGTTTTTTGCCGTATCATCCCCTGCCGGAATTGCATAGTAGGAATCAAAGCCGCGGAAATGATCAATACGGACAATATCGTATAATTCCGACATGGCTTTCACACGCTTCGTCCACCAGGTATAGCCGTCCTTTTTCATTACGTCCCAGCGGAACAGCGGATTGCCCCAGAGCTGTCCGTCCTCGGAAAAGGCATCCGGCGGGCATCCGGCCACGTCGATGGGATCGAGGTTTTCGTCCAGATAAAACTGTCCCGGATTCGCCCAGACATCAGCGCTGTCTCCTGCCACATAGATGGGAACATCGCCGATAATCTCGATATCTTTTTCGTTAATATAGCTCTTTAACTCTCTCCACTGTTTGAAAAACAGGTACTGCAGCATTTTGTAGAACTGGATATCCTCCGCGTATTCCTTTCTTGCCGCTGCAATGGTTTCCGGTTTTCTGGTCTTTAAATCTTTGTCCCACTCAAACCATGCCACACCACCGTTGGCATCCTTCAATGCCATAAAAAGGGCATATTCTTCTAACCACTCTGCCTCTTCGCTACAGAATGTCTCAAATTCCTCCGGCACATTTTTCACAAAACGGGCGTAGGCTTTTTTCAACAGGGGATAACGGGATTCATACATCACGCCGTAATCTACATAGCTCTCATTGCCGCCCCAGGGAAAGGATTCGCATTCCTTCTTCGTCAGCAATTTATCTTTACACAAATACTCTAAATCAATAAAATATGGGTTTCCGGCAAAGCTTGAAAACGACTGATAAGGGGAATCACCGTAACTGGTGGGGCAAATCGGAAGTATCTGCCAATACTTCTGGCCTGATTTCTCCAAAAAGTCTGCAAACTTTCTTGCCTCTTTTCCCATGGTTCCGATCCCATATGGAGATGGAAGGGAAGAAATGTGCATTAACACGCCACTGCTTCTCATAACAATTGTTCCTCCTTCATGAACTTAAATATTTCCAATACTTTCCCCACTTACAAATTCGAAAGGAACGATTTCGTGAATCGGGTCTTTCTTTAACTCAATCTGACCGAATAAAATTTCTACACTTCTTGTTGCAAGGGTCCTGTACTGCTGTTTAATGGTCGCCAGTTTCGGATTATAATATTCTGCCAATGCCGTACCGTCGAAGCCAATAACGGAAATGTCCTCGGGTATCCGGTAATTCATATCCCGCAGTGCACGGATAGCTCCAATCGCCATCACATCCGACATCGCAAAAATAGCGGTAAGCTGCGGATATTTTTTCAGCAGGCGCTGCATGGCGCGGTATGCGCTGTCATAAGAGAACCGGGCTTTCTCATAGCAGGTTTCCTGCTTTAAGGACAACCCATGCTCTTTGAAACTCTGCCTGCAGCCTATGTAACGCTGGTGGCTGGTATAGGATTTTTCGATGTCACCGCCTAAAATGCCGATATCTCTGTGCCCCGCCGCAAACAGGGCTTCCATCGCACATTTCGCCGCAGCAATATCGTCCGTCGCCACACTGGATAAATTAGCAAATTCCATATCATTGGCACGGTTCGTCACCAGAACGCAGGGCACATCCACATGGGAAAAGCCCTTCTTGAAATAATCGGGATTTCCTCCCAAAAACAAAAGTCCCAAGGGCTTTCTTTCCCGGCAGAGCCGCTCCGCTTCCTCCACCTCGTCGGCATCCTCATCTAAATAGGAAACTACCAGCGTATACTCGGTTTTTCCTATCATCTGCTGGATTTCCTCCACAATGCTGGCAAAGAGCATATTGGAAATACCCTTTACTAACACACCGATGGATTTGGAATTGTTCTGTTTTAAATGCTTCGCATTATTGTTGGGGACAAAGTTATATAACGCCACCACTTCTTCAATTTTCTTTTTTGCATCGGGGCTGACATCATTCCGATGATTCAGTACGCGGGAAACGGTACTGACAGAATATCCTGACTCCCTGGCTATATCTTTTATCGTAACCATTTTTTTCGTTCCTGTCTACTGTTTTTTCGTATTTTTTCGTAATTTCGTGATTTTTCACTATTTTTACACAAAATATGCCATAGTTATATCATATCAGCCTTTAACCGCTCCTGCAACGAAAATCCGCAAATTACTTTTGCAATCACAGATTACCGTTACCGGAGCGGCCCCGAGAAAATGAACAGTAACGACGGAAGTTCAATCAGCCCTTAACTGCTCCTGCAACCACACCTTCAATAATATATTTCTGGCATGCTGCATAGAAAATAATAATCGGAATAATTGCCAACACTAACATTGCCATCATGGTACCCCAGTCTACTGCACCGTAACCGCCTTTTAAATACTGAATTACGATAGGGATGGTCTTATATTTTTTCAAATCCAGCACCAGATACGGAAGAAGGTAGTCGTTCCAAATCCACATTGCCTGTAAGATGGATACTGTAATGACCGTCGGTTTCATAATCGGAAATACCACCTGGAAAAAAGTATGTAACGGTGTACATCCGTCAATCATGGCAGCCTCTTCAATCTCCAACGGAATACTCTTTACAAAGCCGCAGAACATAAACACCGCTAAGCCTGCCCCGAAGCCAAGGTATACCAAGATAATTCCTACCGGGTTGCTCAGCTTCATCATGTTCGCAATCTTAGATAACGGGAACATTACCATCTGGAACGGTACAATCATGGAAAACAGGCACAACATATAAATTGCTTTCGTTCCCTTATTCTGCACTCTGGTGATATACCATGCGCACATGGAAGTAAAGAAGATAATTGCCACAACAGAGCCTACCGTGATGATGACAGAGTTTCCGCAGGCTGCAAAAAAGTTGGTCTCTTCAATTCCGTTTACAAAGTTTTTAAGTCCGAAGAAAGAACGTCCGTCCGGCAGGGCAAAAGGTGCCTTCATGATAAATCCTTTCTTTTTTAATGCATTAATCACTACCAGAAAAATCGGATAGATATAAAGGATAGAAAGCAGGCTGAAAAATAATGTTAAAACCCAGCCGTGTTTTGCTTTTCTTACTGCACTTACCTGATTATCTGCATTCTTTGCCATTACTGCTGCACCTCCTTACGTCTGGTTAAATAGTTCTGGGTCACTGCAATGACCGCTACAATAAGGAAGAAGATAACGGCTTTCGCCTGACCGACGCCTTCCCAGCCATTTCTTCCATAGAATGTCTCAAAAATGTTCAATGCCAACATCTGGGAGTTGTTTGACGGCTCTCCTGCAGTCAATGCCAGGTTCTGGTCAAAAAGCTTAAAGGAGTTCGTCAGAGTTAAAAAGGTACAGATGGTGATGGAGGGCATTACCATAGGAATCGTTACCTTCCTTAATACCTGCCAGCTTGTGGCACCGTCAATCTTGGCTGCCTCAATCAGCTCTCCCGGTATATTCTGGATACCGGCAATATAGATAATCATCATATAACCAATCTGCTGCCAGTTCATCAGAATAATCAGTCCCCAGAAACCATAAGAGGAAGAATAGGTTAAGGTTCTTCCGAAGTTTGCCAAAATACCGTTTAATAAAATCTGCCAGATGTAACCTAATACGATACCGCCGATTAGGTTCGGCATAAAGAACACGGTACGGAAAACATTGGTACCCTTAATTCCCTTTGTTAAGAGCATCGCAATGGTAAACGCAAAGACATTAATCGTAAGTACAGATACAACAGTAAATAATGCAGTAAACCCTAACGCGTGAACAAATGTCGGGTCAGTAAATACCCTGAAATAATTTTTTACCCCTACAAAACTTGCATCCGTAACCGTTGTAAACTCACAAAATGATAAATAGATACCCATAATAAAAGGAACTATAAAACCGATGGTAAATGCTACTAAAGTTGGGAGTGCAAAAATAGGAAAATATTTTTTAATCGCTTTCTCCATAATTTTTTAACCTCTCTTTTTCCATGTCACGATATGATATCCACAATGTAACGATTTAAAAAAAGGGCGAGCGGCTTACCGCCCACCCTTTGTGTCATTCTACTGACCGTTTGCTGCTGCATACTCAGTTGCCCAGCCGTCAACGAATGCACTTACAACTGCATCCCATTCGCCGGTTCCCTGTGCATACTCTAATAATGCAGAACCAACACCATCTTTCCATGTTTCAGAAGGAATCGTTGAGAAGTTCCATGAAACAGGGGTCTTGCCGTCTGCAAGATAAGCGGCATCCTGCTGAATAAATACGTTGTCAGCTACATATTCGCCGGTAAAAGTATCAAACGGTGTGGTGAAGCCCATGGTATTTGCGATGGAATCACGTCCCTCGTCAGAACCGATTACCCAGCTTAAGAAATCTAAGGTAGCCTGTGTATCCTCTGCGGAAGCCTGGCTGTTTACACACCAGTAGTTCTCAGAACCGGTGCAAAGTCCCTGGTTCTCTTCACCGTCAGCACCGATATAAATCGGCATCATAGCTAAATCATCTGCCGTTACCAGATATCCGTTGTCCGGATTGGTTAAGTTGCCGTACTCCCAGGTACCGTTCTGGTAGAATACTGCCTCTTCCATACCAAACTCAGATTCTGCTTCATCTCCTGTCTTGCTGGATAATACACCCGGCTCACAGGTAGAGTCTGTGATATACAGATCCCAAACCTGTTTGTAGTTGTCCAAGTAAGTTCCCTCGATGGCATCCGTACTGTTGATACCTTTGTCTTTATACTCGTAATAAATCGGAAGATTTGCAAGGTGGGTCTTAAATCTCCAGTCTGAAGAACCATCCATACCTGCAGAAGTAAACGCACCCTGAAGGTCATATCCAAAAGCATCGTTGATTTCATCTAATCTTGCCTGAATATCATCTGCAACTGCTTTTAAGGTTTCAAAGTTGTTGATATCTTCCGGTGCAGAAATAACTGCATTATCTAAAGTACAGTAATCTGTTAAGATTTTTTTATTGTAGATGATACCGTAAGTCTCGATAACATAAGCGATACCGGAAACCTCACCAGCCTCATTTTTCAGTGCGAAATCATCGCTAGTTAAGTGGGTGTAAATCTCGCTACCTGATAAATCCATGCAGTAGTCTTTCCAGTTTGCAAGTCCTACCGGTCCATTTACCTGAAATAAAGTAGGCGCTTCCTCTTTTGCCATCTCTGATTTTAAAGTCTGCTCGTAGGTACCGTCTGCTGCGGTGATAACCGTTACCTCCGTTCCGGTCTGCTCGGTATATGTAGCAGCCAATGCCTGCCATGCTTTATCCTGCTCCGGTTTGAAGTTTAAGTAATATACGGAACCGCCGCTTGCTGCCATCTCGCTTTTGGTGTCGCCGGCACCGCTTTCTGTGCCTGCCTCAGACTGTACATCTGTCTTGGTGTCGCCTGTGTTTGCCGCTGCGTCTGTTCCGGTGCTTGTGTTTCCACAACCTGCAAATAAACCTGCTGTCATGGCTGTTGCCAGCATTACTGATAATGCTTTCTTTTTCATAAAATCCTTCCTCCTGATTATGTGAATTATTATTTTCTAAAAACGTTGTCGGTATTGTTTCCGGTAACGTTTTCAGTTGATAGTCAAAGTATAGTACCTACTGCTAAAAATAGCAACCCCCAATTGGTAATTTCAATATTTTATCCAAATTTTGTTTTTCTTTTTTGTATGTATTGTACAAAAGCAAAATCGGGTCAGAAAAACATTCTGTTTTTCTGACCCGGTTCTGTTTTCGCCATTTCTTATATATTGTTCTGTCTATTCCAGTTTAAACTTATTTACTTCCTGATTCAGCTGATTTGCAATATCCCTATTGGAATTTGCCTCATTTTCGATATCTCCAACGCTTGCCGTTAAATCCACAGACATTTCCGTGACATTTGTAACACCCTTAGCACTCTCCTCCACAGCTATATTTACCGCAGCAATGGCTTCTTTGATGCTGTCTATGCTCTCCCTTAGCTGTGCACTTCCATCTGCAAAGCTCTGCATCATATCGTACATGGCTCCAACATCATTTCGGTAATTTCCGCTGGTTTCAAGCAGTTTCTCATAGCCATTCATGGCGGTTTCCTCCATAAAGACCAGCATTTCCTCCGCCTTTTCTGCCAGCTCATTTACTGTCTGAATCACTTCTGTGCTCACTTTCTGAATCTGTGTGGCGGCTTCCGCAGAATTTCCTGCAAGCTTTCCAATTTCATCCGCAACAACTGCAAATCCCTTGCCTGCCTCTCCTGCCCTCGCTGCCTCAATGCTGGCATTGAGTGCCAGCAAATTCGTCTGTTCCGTAATATTTATAATGTTTTCCGTAAGTATGCGGATTTCTTCCACTGCCTTGGATTTTTCAATCTTCTCATTTACAGACGCTGCTATATTCTGCGCAAGCACCTTTGCATCCTGCTGCTCCTTTTCTGCTTTTTCGTAAATTTGTGCAGCCTTTTCCATCGTGACACTAGAAGAAGACTTTCCTGTACCGGCATTTGCGGAAATCTCCTCAATAGCTTCGTATATTTCACTGATGGATTCACTAATCTGGTGTAAGGAAGCATGGGTCTCCTTCATTGCCGCACTCATTTCCTCCATAGTTGTCGAAACATCCGTAATATTCACTCCTGCACTGGAAATATTTTGAGCCACGGTTTGCGAAGAACCATTAAGCCGAACAGAATTTCCCGCAATATTTAACATGATTTTCCGGATATGTTCTAACAGAGTATTCACATTCCCGGCAATCAGTTCCATCTCATCTCCGGTTTTAATGTCTAATTTCTGAGTTAGATCCCCCTCGCTGTGAACTAAATCGTATATCTTCTGATTGACTATTCGAAGGCTTTTTGTCATCTGCCCCACAACCATATTTAAAATAATAATCGCCGCCAACAGGCAAAGCACCGCTATCTCTATCACCTGTTTTAACATTCCGTCTAGTCTGGTGATTACCGATGAAGCATCATAATCACAGCCTAAGACACCAATCACCTTGCCGCTTTCGTCCAAAATCGGCTGATATACAGAAATCAGATGCCCGTCCTCTGTCGAATCGATAAAATCCTGTACATATGGCTCTCCTGCAAACACGTCCGCCAATTCTTCATAGGATACCTCAAACACTTCTCCCACCAGGTGCTGACCATCCGTATCATCCGTATCCACACCATAATACACCTTATTTCCATCTGTATACAGGGTATATAAAAATGCGATGCCACAGCTCTTCTGAACATCCCGCATGGATGCCAGCAGCGACTGGTATTCTTCGCCGTCTTCACATCCCGGTTCTAGTCCCTTCACCATATCCTTGTCAATAACTTTTAAGACGATTGTGGCTGTCATATCAGCCTCCTCAATACCCATGTCAATCATACTATCTTTAATTCGTCGAAAAGTGGCACCTCCTAATGCGATACAAATAATTAAGATAAGTACGCTGGTAGATAATAAAATCTTCGCCCTGACACTCATTTTTCTTGTCTTTTGTTTCATATTGCTGCTCAACTCCTTTGAATATCTCACTCTTTTGATAATTAGTTTCTCCTAACCGCATTTAATATTTTAACTCCACAATACGATAAAATCAATTCCATTTTTTGTCCAAAAGTATTCATTTCTAACCACAAAAGCATCTGCCAGCCTTCACTGACAGATGCTCCCAAACACTTCTCTCTCCTATTTTTTTCTTTTTAACAGGCGCATGCTTTCTATGGAATAAGACAGCGTAAGCACCAGCCAGAGGATACTCACCATAAGCAGTGGCAGAATACCGAAATTCCACCACATAATTCCGAAAATGCAAAACAGCCACAGACCCAGGCAAGCATAGTTCGTCACCCGATAAGCTTTGTAGGCGCACTGGTAAACCATCTGCCGTTCTAACTCGTCACAGCTTTCTAACCACACTTTCTGGAATTTTGTATCATAAACGCTGCCCTGTTTTTCCGGGTTTATTTCTTTTTCTAAATTGACCAGGCGGCTCTGGCAGATAATCACCACCGCCATGGAATAAACAAGGGCTCCTGTCCCGAGTATCAGCCGGAACATGCCGCCCGTTTCCCGTCCCATATCTTCAAATGTCACGTTCTCTCCTGCACCGAAGAGGAAATAGCTCAGTATCATATCCACGTTTGTTGCAATAATAGCAATGTTGAGTTTTTCCTCAATCCGCTCCATGTCTTCTTCATTTTCTCCGTCCCACGCCCCAAAGCGTTTCCGGCACCACATCAAAGTCACTGCGGACAGCACCAGCAACACGGTGTTAAGCACCAGGGAAATGTAGGGCGCTGTTTCGCTGAGGCCCCGATTTACCAGTTTCCCCATCCCTTCCGTTACCTTTATCACAAATCCGGAACCCATTCCTACGCCTAAGCCGACTGCACCCGCCAAAATCAAAAGAGGGATAAAACGCTTTAAGGCTTTCGCATCCTGTTTTTGATTTTCTGTTACTTTTGTATCACTCATTATTTTCCTCCTCATATTGAAAAATCTCTTCTACCGGCACGCCAAAAATCTGCGCGATTTTAAGCGCTAATGTCACCGACGGAGAATAATCCCCCCGCTCAATCTGGCTGATGGTCTGTCTGGAAACTCCTACTAATTTGCCCATCTCATGCTGATTGACATTGATTTTTGCCCGATATTCCTTCAAACGGTTATATAGCGGCATGTTCTCCCTCCTGACCTGTTTTCTTGTCAATATGACAACTTTGTTTGTCATTATACTAGCACGGAAACTATCAGTTGTCAATCTTTTTTGACAATTTTTCTTGTCATTTTATGTCATTGGGAAAGGCATTAACACATAAAAGTAATGCCTTTCTGCCCCGCCCGAAAAAGGCCGGATAAAATTGTATGGGATATTGTCAAGCTGCTAAGAAAATGTTAAGATTCTTTATAGAAAATTTAAGTGGTAGAAAACCAGAAAAAGAACTGCTGCAATGGAGGCTGTTATGAAAGAAATCGTAAAACACAAGATAAAACACAACTTAAACCGCCTGAAAGCCTCGGTAAAATGGGTGGTTTTTGCCATTCTGTCGGGTCTTATCGTGGGCGGTGTGGGAACACTGTTTTATTTTTCCATGGAGGTGGTGACTCTCGTCCGCACCAAGCACCCGGAAATTATTTTCCTGCTGCCCGTCGGCGGTATTGTGATTGTGGGTTGTTACCGCCTGCTGCACGACGATAAGGACACCGGGACCAACCTGGTGCTCTCTGCCATCCACTCCGGGGAAAAGCTGCCCCTGCGGATGGCTCCCCTGATTTTCATTTCCACCCTGATTACCCACCTCTTCGGCGGCTCCGCCGGACGGGAGGGAGCTGCCTTACAGTTAGGGGGCAGTATCGGAAACGGCTTAGGACGGTTATTCCGGTTTGATGAAAAGGATAAACATATTATGATTATGTGCGGCATGAGCGCCGCTTTTTCCACCCTCTTCGGAACGCCTATGGCGGCTGCCATTTTTTCCATGGAAGTGGTGAGCGTGGGAATTATGTATTATGCAGCGTTGGTGCCCTGTGTGGTTTCCTCCTTAGTTGCCCACGCCGTGGCAAGCTCCTTTGGCATTTCGCCGGAGGTATTTCCTTTAAAGAGTTTCCCGGCTTTCCAGACAGAGAATGCGGTACTGATATCCCTCTTAGCCGTTCTCTGTGCGGGAATCAGCATTCTTTTCTGTATTCTGCTGCACCAGTCGGAGATAGTCTACAAAAAACTTTTTAAAAATCCTTATCTGCGGGTTTTTGCCGGAGGCTGCATGATTGTTGTGCTGACACTGTTCGTCGGTGACCAGACCTACAACGGCACGGGCATGAATGTGATTGCCGGCTGCATGAAAGGCTCCGTCCGCCCGGAGGCGTTTCTCTTAAAAATGGTCTTTACGGCCCTCACCTTAGGTGCCGGGTACAAGGGTGGCGAGATTGTCCCCTCCTTCTTTACCGGAGCGGCCTTCGGCTGCCTCTTCGGCAATCTGACTGGATTTTCGCCCTCCCTCTGCACGGCGGTGGGTATGACGGCAGTGTTCTGCGGCGTCACCAACTGCCCCATTACCTCGCTGCTTATCAGCTTTGAGCTTTTTGGCTATGACGGCATGCCCTATTTCCTGCTGGCAGTGGCATTCAGTTATATGTTGTCGGGATATTTTGGTCTGTACCACAGCCAGAAGATTATTTATTCGAAGTATAAGACGAACTATATTAATAAAAAGACCCAGTAACTGGGTCTTTTCTATTCGCATTTCCTGTTTTTCCCGTAAATCACATCATAGTTGACGCTGCGGTAGAACAATTCCTCCACATCCACTTTCTCTGTCTGAAAATTCCCTAAAATCCACATGGTTTTAGCAATAGCGGATTCTAGGGTCATATCGTAGGACTCTAAGAAGCGGCAGTAGGCTTTCATATCGTGCCCCACCTCATAGACCGTCATATCGCTTCCCTCATGCGCCACCTGAGTTGCCATCACCACCAGCTTCTGAGGATATTTCTGGCAGAGCCGGAAAAACTCTTCGGAGATGGACTTAGGGATTCCGCCCACTCCAAAGCTCTCCACAATAACCGCATGATAATTTTCAAAAATGCCCGCCAGCATTTTGGGCTGAATCCCGGGAATCAGCTTTATCAGACATACTTCCCTGTCCATCTCCTCATAAAACCTTACTTCCTCCTCATAGGGCAGCATGGGAATGTAGCGCATGATATTCATATCCTGTATCATAGCGAGGCAGGGATAGTCAATGCTTGAAAAGGCATTGTAGCTTTTAGAGCGGACTTTCTTCGCCCGGGTTCCCGCAATAACCTTTCCGTCAAAGACAATCTGCACTCCCTGGGATTTTGCGTCCGACGCATATAAAAAGCTGTCTAACAGGTTGGATTTTGCATCGGTTATCTCTAAATCAATGGGCTTTTGTGCCCCGGTGACCACAATGGGTTTCCCGGAATTCTGAATCATATAGGAAAGCGCCGCTGCCGTATATGCCATGGTATCTGTTCCGTGGGCGATGACAAAGCCGTCATAAGCATCATACTGTTCCCGTATGGCATGCACCATCATTTTCCAATGCTCCGGCTCCATGTTAGAGCTGTCAATATTTAAAAGCTGCAAAGTTTCCACCTGGCAGATGTCCGTCACCTGGGGGATATACTCTAATAACTCCTCCGGTGTAATCTGAGGCTTCAGCCCGTTCTGCGATTTTTTAGAAGCGATGGTGCCGCCTGTGGCAATCAATAATATCTTCTTCATCTTTTTACCGTCCCAACAAATTTTTGATACCGGCTCTTTCAAACGTCAGGATACCTTATTCGTTAGAAACACGAACCAGTTCTTCTAACTTCCCGTATGCTTTACCGGAGTCAAGGATCTCTGCGGCTAATTTTACACCAGCTTCTATACTTTCTGCAACCCCTCCCACGTAAAGAGTTGCCCCTGCGTTTAAAAGAATGATATTGCGCTTTGCTCCTTTTTCAATGCCCTTTAAAATATTTTTTGTAATTTCCGCATTCTGCACGCCGTCTCCGCCCCGCAACTCTTCTAAGTCCGCCCGCTCAAATCCGAACTGCTCCGGTGTAATCCGGTAAGTGGCAATCGTGCCGTCCTTAATCTCGGAAACGGTGGTGTTGCCCGATAAGGTGATTTCATCCATATTGTCAGCACCGCTGACCACAAAGGCACGCTCCACTCCGAGACGGCTCATGACTGCGGCAATCTTTTCCGTCAAATCCGGGCTGTAAACACCCACCACCATTTTCTTTGCCCTGGAGGGATTTGCCAGAGGGCCTAAGATATTGAACACTGTGCGGATTCCCATCTCATTTCTCGCCTGCCCCACATATTTCATAGACTGGTTAAAGCGGGGAGCAAACATAAATCCGATTCCTGCTTCCTCCACACATTTCTGCACCTGCTCCGGCTCTGCCATAATATTAACGCCCAGAGCCTCTAATACGTCTCCGGCTCCCGATTTAGAGGAAATGGAACGATTGCCGTGCTTTGCCACCGGAAGCCCTGCAGCCGCTACCACAAAAGCGGCAGTTGTAGAGACATTAAAGGTATAAGTACAGTCTCCCCCGGTTCCCACAAGGTCCACATAATTATCTACCTTAGGAGAAATGGTGGCTGCCTTGTCACGGAGCACCGACGCTAACCCTGAGAGCTCATCTAAGGTTTCCCCCTTCATACGCATGGTGGTTAAAAATGCGGCTATCTGTGCCTGGGTTGCCTCCCCCTCTAACATCTGTTTCATGGCTGCCCTTGCCTCTTCCTCCGTTAAATCCTGTCTGTCTGCTGCTTTTGCGATATATTCCTTCATGGTCTTTCCCTCCCGATTTTTTTGTTATATTCTGTTATAATTTTTATACACTACCTGATATTTCCCTGCTGTTTTTTCCCGGTGTCTTCTATAACTGGTTTAACTCTCTCTTAAAGGTGCTGCAGTATTCCTCCGCCACCGCTGTGCTGTAGCCGCTCTCTTCCATCAGGTTAATAAAATAGCTTCCCACTATGGCTCCGTCAATACTGTCCTTCATGGGTTTTACGTCCTCTGCAGTACGGATTCCAAAGCCCATCATCACCGGAATTTTAGAAACTTCCTTTACATGCTTTAAATACTGCACCACTTCCTTATGGAAATTTGCCCCCTGCCCGGTGACACCCATGGAGGAAACACAGTAGACAAACCCTCTTGCATTTTCCAGTATCATCGGAATCCTGTCTCCCGACACCGGGGAAACCAGCTGAATGAATATGGTAGTATCGGAAGCTTTCAGACAGTTTTTCAGATCCTCCTGCTCCTCAAAGGGCAAATCGGGAATAATCAATCCGTCTACCCCCACCTCATTGCATTTTTTTACAAATGCCTCCACACCGTAGTGCAGTATGGTGTTGTAGTACATCATAAAGACGATTGGCAGCTCTAACCCTTCTTTTCTCACTTCCTCCACTGCCACGAATATCTTTTTCAGGTTAATGCCGTTGCAGATGGCCTGATAGGACGCATTCTGGATGACCGGACCGTCTGCCACCGGGTCGGAAAAGGGGATGCCCAGTTCCACCACGTCACAGCCTGCCCGCTCCTTGGCTTTTAATAACGCTTTCGTTCCTTCTAAATCCGGCAGCCCCGCCGTAATATAGGTAATAAAGGCTTTCTCGCCCCGTTGCTCTAACTGCTTCATTCTTGCTTCAATACGGTTCATGTTTTCCTCCTGTCTCTGTGCTTTTTGCACCTTTCAAATTTTCTGCTCTAACAAATCACTAATTGAGATAGCCCTTCCCTGCCAGGTAATCGGCAATGGTATTCACGTCCTTATCACCTCTTCCGGAAAGGCAGATTATCATAATTTTATCCTTCGCAGCCTCAGCTCCGATTTCCTTCACCAGTTGTTCCGCATATTTGAAAGCATATGCCATGGCATGGGCGCTCTCGATTGCCGGGATAATTCCCTCTAATTTGCAAAGTTCCATCAGTGCGTCCATAGCCTCCACATCTGTTGCAGACACGTATTCCGCCCTTCCGGTATCCTTTAAGTAAGCGTGTTCCGGTCCCACACCGGGGTAATCTAACCCTGCGGAAATGGAATGGGCGAGCTGTACATTACCGTCCTCGTCCTGCAAAAGGTATGAGCGCATGCCATGAAGCACACCCGGTGCGCCAAGCGCCATGGCAGAGGCATGTTCCCCGGTGTCAATGCCCTTTCCCGCTGCCTCCACGCCGATAAGCCTTACCTCTTTCTCCTCAATAAAATCCGCAAACATGCCGATAGAATTTGAGCCGCCGCCCACACATGCCAGCACCGCATCCGGCAGCCGTCCCTCTGCCTCTAAAATCTGCTTTTTGGACTCACGGCTGATACAACTCTGAAATTCCTTTACCATTTTCGGATAGGGGTAGGGGCCTACGGCAGAGCCGATGATATAGAAGGTATCCTCCGCTGTTTTCGCCCAGATACGGATTGCCTCGTTGGTAGCATCCTTTAAGGTGTTGCTGCCGGAACGGACACTGACTACCTTCGCCCCTAACATTTCCATCCGCAGCACATTTAACGCCTGGCGTTTGATATCCTCTTCCCCCATATAGACGGTACATTCCATTCCGAAAAGCGCCGCCCCTGTGGCGGTTGCCACACCGTGCTGTCCCGCACCTGTCTCTGCAATGACTTTCTTTTTCCCCATGCGCTTTGCCAATAAAATCTGCCCGATCACGTTATTGATTTTGTGGGCTCCCGTATGGTTTAAATCTTCTCTCTTTAAATAAATTTTGGTGCCGTATTTCCCGCTTAAACGTTCTGCAAAATAAAGGGGCGTCTCTCTTCCCACATATTGTTTCAGGTAATAATGGTACTGTTTTAAAAATTCCTCATCATGAATCGCCTCTTCAAAGGCTGTATCCAGCTCCTCTAAGGCATTCATCAGTGACTCTGCCACATACTGCCCGCCAAATTCTCCGTAATATGCTTTCTGATTCATGGTTTTGTTTCCTTTCGTTCTATTTATTATATTTGGATATAATTTTCATGATTTCATTTCTATGATTTCAATTCAAGTTTCTCACCTGTCTCACAAACTCTCTGATTTTTCCCCTGTCTTTTCCGGGAGATTCTCTGGGAGATTCTCCGGGAGAAGCTCCTGGCTTTGACGTTTCCTGCTCCACTCCGGAGCTGACATCCAGGATATCCGGTGCAAAAGTTTCAATCCCTCTCTGCACATTTTCTGTGGAAAGCCCTCCTGCCAAAATAAACTTGATGCCCTGTTCCTGCAAAAGTTCCCGAAGCTCCCGGTATCTCCTGTATTGCTCCTGCCTGACAGTTTCTTCCGGCTCTTTCGTTTTTCTCAGGGAAAAATCCTCCCAGCCAAAGGTTTTGCCGCTGCCGTACTCCTTCGCATCTACCAGCACGGCAGCAACTTTTCCCTTACCGGGGAAATCCGTCTTTTCAAAGAGTGTCTTCACCTGGTCTAACTCTTCCGTGCCGGAAATATTTACCGCCCACCAGACAGGTATCCGGGCTGCCTCCGCTGCCTCTTCCGTCCATGTTCCATGTACCTGTAGAATATCAAAGCCTGCCTGCTCTATCTCCTTTATAAATGCCGAATCCGGGCTTACGGTGACCGCCACTTTTTTTATATTAGAATTTAATTTTTTCAATATTTCTTCTGCCCGGTCTACGGTAACATAGCGTTTGCTCCTTTCCCAAACCACAAATCCCGCATATTCCACCTGCTCTTCCGACAGCCACATTGCCTCTTCTTCGGTGGTTATCCCGCATATTTTAATTTCCGGCATTTTTCCACTTCCTTTCGTTTCTGTATAGTGCCGATGATAGTGTTTCTCTTCCAGTTTTAAAACCTGAATCCTCATACTTTCTTCCAACGCCCCGCCACCCTTTTAGGATGCTCCGCCTCCATCAACGCCCTGCCGATTAAGAAAGCGTCCACTCTGCACTGTTTCAAAAATTTCACGTCTTCGTCTGTGAGAATGCCGCTCTCCGCCACAAAGACTTTTTCCTTAGGAATATACTGCGACAGCCGTTTCGTTGTCTCTAAGCTGATGGAAAAATCCTTTAAATTCCGGTTATTTACCCCGATGATTTCGGCGTCCAGCTTTAATGCCCGCTCCACTTCCGCTTCGTCATGGGTCTCCACTAGAACGTCTAACCCCAATTCCTCGGACAACTGATAGAAGTCCTTAAGCTGCACATCATCTAAAATCGCCGCAATCAGAAGTACGGCGTCCGCTCCGATTGCTTTTGCCTCATAAAACTGGTAAGGCTCTATCATAAAATCTTTCCTCAAAATCGGCAGCGGGGAAATTTTACGGATTTCCTTTAAATATTCCACAGTCCCATTAAAATGGTCTTCCTCGGTCAGACAGGAAATCGCATCCACGGATTCGTTATATTCTACAATTCTATCCAGTAAATTAATTTTACTTTTAATTTCTCCAAGACTTGGGGAAGCCTTTTTAAATTCCCCGATGACGGAAATACCATCCTTTTTCAGGGCCTCGTAAAAGCTATGGTGTTCTCCCTCATAGCGTTCCGCCAGACTGCGCATTTTTGTCTCACTGATTTTTTTCTTATGCTCCGGCAGCCTTTTTTTCTTATCCTCCACAATCACATCTAAAATCATCATTTCCTCCCTGGGAACAAATATCTTTCCCACATCGCCATAATTTCCCCATCCGCCGTCTGGGCAAGCACCTCTAAGCAATCCGGTAAATCCTCCCTTTGCACCGCTAAGGAATGATATCTTGCTACCTTGACCGGAGAGCTGATACCGGAAAAAATACCCCTGCCATTGTGGACGATTTCCGACTGCTTGCCGTGAAACAGTGCTTTCGCGTAGGAAACAGTCCCTCCAAAGGCTTCCCCAATACACTGATGTCCTAAGCAAATGCCTAATATGGGGATTTCTTTGCAAAATTCCTTTACCACATCCATGCAGATACCCGCCTCTTTGGGGCTTTTAGGTCCCGGAGAAAGCACGATTTTCTTCGGCTTTAACTCCCTGATTTCTTTTATGGTAATTTTGTCGTTCCGAACCACCCGGATATCCTCCGTAAAGGTTCCCATATATTGATATAAATTAAAAGTAAATGAGTCATAGTTATCAATCAGCAGTATCATAAATTTTCTTCCTCCACCAACGTTTTTGCCAGTGCCATGACCTTGTTACAGCACTCCTGATATTCATTTTCCGGTAGGGAGTCAGCCACAATTCCGGCTCCTGCCTGTAAATACACGTTTCTTCCTTTTTTTATCATGGTACGGATGGTAATACAAAAATCCATATCCCCGGAAAAATCCACATATCCGGTGGCTCCGCCGTAAAGTCCCCGTTTTACGCTCTCCAATTCCTCGATAATCTCCATTGCCAGGATTTTCGGCGCCCCGCTCAAGGTGCCCGCCGGAAGGAAGGAGGCCAGTAAATCAAAGGGATGGAAAGCTCCTTTCTTTCTTCCCTCCACCATGGACACAATGTGCATAACGTGGGAATAATTTCTGATTTTCATAAACTCCGTCACCTTCACCGTGCCAAACTCGGAAATGCGCCCCATATCGTTTCTCGCCAAATCCACCAGCATGACATGCTCGGCACGTTCCTTTTCGTCTGCCAAAAGCTCCCCCCTTAAGGCTTTGTCTTCCTGGGGTGTTTTCCCCCTCGGCCTTGTTCCTGCAATGGATTACGCCGTCCTGTTTTAAGGGAAGGCTGCTCTCCTGCTGCTCCTTCATTGCCTCCGCAATCATCCGCTCCGCCTTTCCCATTGCCGCCTGCCTTCCGCTCTCATCATCACTCTCTAAAACAATCGCCGTCAGGGTTTCCGCCATATAATCCACCAGGATAAATTCCTTCATCAGCATGAACTGTACCGTTTCAATCCCGATTTCGTCGGGGTTCTCCTCCGGGAGCTGCTCTGTGTATCGGATAAAGTCATATCCCACGCTCCCCACCAGTCCACCGGAAAAATTCAGTTCCTCATTGTCCTTGCGGATTTCAAACTCATTATAATATTCCTTTAACCTCTTTAAGGGATTCCCCTCCCGGACTTCCCGGCTGCCATCCCTCTTTGTAATCACAAGGGAATTTCCCTCGGAGGAAATGATTTCCTCCGGTTCCGCCCCAAAAAAGGTATAGCGGTCATAATTTTTATCGTAGCTTTCTAACAGGAACCCTTTTTTCTTTCCCACCAGATTTTGATACATTCCCGTAGCGGTTTCATTTACAATACTGACCGTTTTCTTATAAACTCTATAAATCCGTTTCACTTTTCTTAACCTTTCCTTTCCCAAAAACTAAACAGCCTCCGTGCAACGCTTCAGCGGTATACTGCCAAGGCTTTGGGCTGCACATAAAAAAATCCCTGACCGGATATCTTTCCTATCCGGTCAGGGACGAATGCCTCGTGGTGCCACCCTGCTTCGTAAAGCTGACTGCGGTTTCTTCTCCTACTCGCTGCGCCGGGTGCGGGCAGCTCTGCTGTTTCCTTCCACTCCGCACCCGTGTGCATAGCACCCTGTGCATAGCACCCTGTGCATAAAAAAACGGATATTCCCAAAACTGGAAATATCCGCCACCAATCATGCTTCACCTCTTCCGATACAGAACTTCATGTTCGATATCATACCCCTGTAACGTGAGGACACGGCATCCGCTACTAAGCAATCTGCTGTTCGCTTTGCTCTCGCAAACCCATTCCTGTCATATTCGCCTGCCCGTTTCCACCACCACGGAGCTCTCTGTGAGGTATCCTATGAAGTACTCTCTTTGCTCAACGATTTTTCTCTTTTATTTGTTCTACATGATACTACGGCAGTGCGGCATTGTCAAGAACCTTTTTATTTTTTCGGCGGCAAAAAACATAGACACATTTCATGGTAATAATGGTGACAATGGCAGAGCCCACGCCTGCGCAGGAACGTGCCAGAGTGGAGAGATTTTCCCGCTCTTTTCCTCCCTCGGTAAATGCCGGAATCATCGACCAGTAGGGAATATCCATCATGGTGTAAGTGACACTCCAGAGAATATAAGTAACCGCCGCATACGCCACCAGCCCGTTTCCGTCAAGTGCCGGAGGGGCTGCAAACATAAAATAAAGAACAATGGCATTTAATACCGTTCCAATCACCAGCCAGGGACGGAATTTTCCCCATTTCGTCTTTGTCTTTGCCACAAGGACACCCATAATGGGGTCATTAAAGGCATCAAATACCCGGGCTGCCATTAAAATAATACCCATGGCAATAGCGCTGACCCCTAAAATATCCTGATAGTAATATAAAATATAACTGGCGGAAAGCATGTAAACCATGTCCTTTCCCACCGCTCCTAATCCATAGGAAACCTTTTCTTTTGCTGATAGTTCCATTTATTTTGCCTCCCTCTCTGCTTCCTGCTGTCCTTTTCCTTCACTCCGTATCTGAAAGTTAATCTCAACGCTTCCCGTCTGGGCCGATGAAATTTTTAATGTGCCGGTGCCGGGCTTTCCCGTGGTTTTTACATAGGTTCCGCCCATACCACCCTGCAGGCCGATGAAATTTCCGCCGATTATTTCCAGTTCTCCCGCCGCCTCCAGCTTCAACGGTTCATTGTAAAAATTCAGCAGATTGCCGTTCTGGGCCGGTTTGAAATTTTCTCCCTTTTCTATGGCGTCCCCAATAAAATCATCCATCACAATGGGGCCATGGGGCAGATCATTCCAATAAATCCGTTCTTCCATCTTTCCTCTCTGCTTTCTTATTTATTTTGCAAAAAGCCTTTTTAACCTTCGATTTTAGAAGTTCTTTCCGCTATACCGTCCACCAAAATATCCACTACCTCCTGCAGGGCATCCACATAGGAAATTTTGTTCTGTATCAGAATATCCCGTTGGAAAAACTGTTCTAATGCAGCCTCAAACATCATTTTTACAATAGGAATTTTCACCGGATGGATTACTCCCTCCTCCATACCCTGCTGAAGCAAGGCAATGGTGCCTTCCCAGCCCGTCTCTAACCGTTCCTCCACCTTAGCGTAGGTAGAAGGATATTTTCCCCGCAGCAGATATAACTGTCCGAAATCCACTTTCTGATAGCTCTCCGGCAGCACGCACAGTATTTTTCTGATTTTTTCCAATGTGGTCATCTTTTCATTCTGAAGAATTTCATTCTCGCTTTCCTTAATCCGGTCAAACAGATAGTCCACCATGGCTAAAAATAAGGCTTCCTTGTCCCGGAATACGGTATAAATCGTCTTTTTACTCATACCAAGCTGTCCTGCAATGTCGTCCATGGTGAATTTCAGACCTTTCTGATTAAATGCCTGAATGGTTCCCTCTAAAATCGTCTCTTTTAAATCCATAAAAATCCTCACTTCCCGACCTTTCCTTCATTGGAAACTATTTTTATTTTTCCGGTTTCCTACATTGTAACATCTGCCCTGCCACCCCACAAGAAACTAAATTAACAAAATTGGTTTCCTTTTTTTATACAATACTACCAATGATAGATTTGCATTCAGACCTTTCCTTCGGTATAATGTAAACTAAGGCTGAACATATATCAGGCTATCAATAGATTAGCTCCAGCTATTCTGCCGTAGCCGCAGCAACAGAAAGGCATGGTTATCTTTATATGAAGAACGAACAGATACGACAACTATTAGAACAGATAGAGCAGGGTTCTCTTTCTGCCGAAGAAGCTTATTTAAAATTAAAGGTCGCCCCCTTCGAGGATTTAGGATATGCCAAGGTGGACCATCACCGAAGTATCCGCCAGGGTGCACCAGAGATCATTTATGGAGCCTCGAAAACCAAAGAACAGATAGAAGGAATTATCAACAGCCTGCTGGCGCACTGTCCGGAAAATATTCTGATTACCAGGCTTGCACCGGAGACAGCCGATTACCTCGACAGCCGCTTCTCCCTGTTTTATGATAAACTTTCCAAAATCGGTATCGTAAACCGCAACACACTGATTACCGCCCCCGGCAATATCGTAGTTGCCACGGGAGGAACCAGCGATATCCCGGTAGCTGAAGAGGCCGCCCTCACCGCAGAGGTATTGGGGAATCAGGTGACCAGGCTTTATGATGTGGGAGTGGCAGGGCTTCACCGCCTGCTCTCCAACATGGAAACCCTTTCCTCTGCCGAGGTCATTATCGCCGTGGCAGGCATGGAGGGCGCCCTTGCCAGCGTTATCGGCGGACTTACGGACTGCCCGGTGATTGCCGTCCCCACCAGTATCGGCTACGGTGCAAATTTCGGTGGGCTTTCCGCCCTTTTGTCTATGTTAAATTCCTGTGCCAGCGGAGTTTCCGTGGTAAATATCGACAACGGATTCGGTGCAGGATATCTTGCCAGCATGATAAACCACAGAATTGGAGGTAACGGACAATGAAAACCCTTTATATCGAATGCAATATGGGCGCTGCCGGAGATATGCTGATGGCAGCTCTCTATGAGATTTGCAGTGAAAAAGAACTGTTTCTGCAGAAAATGAATGAGGCATTTGCCCCTTTTGACATTACATTTTCCCCGGAGCCTTCCAGTAAGTGTGGTGTAGCAGGGACGCGTATGAAAGTATTGGTGCACGGTGAAGAAGAGCATACTACTGCCGGAGATGCGCACACTCTCCAGCAAGAGGAACATTCCCATGCGCATGTTCACGAACACCAAACGGCTGAAAATTCACATACACACTCTCTCCGGCAAGAAGAACATTCCCATGCGCATATTCACGAACACCAAACGGCTGAAAATTCACATACACACTCTCTCCGGCAAGAAGAACATTCCCATGCGCATGTTCACCGGGATTACCCCACTATTTTAAAGGAAATCCAATCTCTCCCACTGCCGGAGAAGGTGAAAGCAGACGCTGCTTCTGTCTATACGCTCCTTGGCAATGCGGAAGCGAAGGTACACCAGACTACCTTAGCGCATATTCATTTTCACGAGGTAGGCTCCTTAGATGCCCTGGCTGATGTGGTGGGCTGCTGTTATCTGTTTTATTTGATTGCCCCGAAGGAAGTGCTCTGTTCTCCGATTCATGTAGGAAGCGGTTTTGTAAAATGCGCCCACGGCGTGCTCCCGGTTCCTGCTCCTGCCACCGCAGAACTGCTAAAGGGCATTCCCAGCTACACCGGAGCTATTGCCAGTGAGCTTTGCACTCCCACAGGCGCTGCGCTTCTACGCTATTTTGCCACCCGTTTTACCTCCATGCCTCCCCTTTCCGTATCATCCATCGGTTACGGTATGGGGAAAAAGGATTTTGAAATTGCCAACTGCGTCCGTGTTTTCCTCGGAGAGAACTTTTCTGCTGAAAATCACGCTGTTTCCGCCAGCGAAAACTCCGGTGAGGATGATTACGATTTCCCCTGCGACGATATTGTGCTGTCTATCTCCTGCAACCTTGACGATATGACAGGGGAGGCCATTGGACTTGCTATCGAAATTCTTTTTGCCGCCGGCGCCTTAGATGTCTATACCACTCCGGTGCAGATGAAAAAGAGCCGCCCCGGTGTTTTATTGACCTGCATCTGCCTGCCGGAGGACCGGGACAGACTTACGGTGCTGTTCTTTTTGCACACCACCACAAGAGGGGTGCGCTATCAGCTTTATGAACGCGCCAAGTTAGAGTCTACCTTTGAGACACGCCATTCCTCCTATGGAAATATCCGGGTGAAAAAGAGCAGCGGGTATGGGATTGAGAAAGAAAAGCCAGAATTTGAGGACTTAAAAGACATTGTAATGAAGCATAAATATTCCGTTTCACTGGAGGATGTAGAGAAGCATTGCCAGTAGAGAATGTTTCAGAGACTACCTCAAAATTAATGGAAAAATACCATTTATCCGCAGGTGACGCAAAAAACTATCTGGAAAGCCACTGGTCTTAATTTTTAAGCAATAGGGTGTCTGTCAGCTACACACAGCCAAAAGGCACCCTTGTCTCTTAAGCTTTCACTTTATACCACAATCATCCTATCCGTTCCGGCGGCTCCATCGGTGAATTACTTCACTGCCGCTTTATCTCTGATTGTCATTGTCAGACGGTTCTTACCGCCTGTCCGTTCATAGGATACCTCATCCATCAGCTTCCGCACCATAAAAATGCCAAGTCCTCCAGCTTTCCTGCTCTCTAACGTCTCTCCTGTATCCGGGTCCGGTTTCTCTAGCGGATTGAATGCTGTACCGTCATCCTCGAATATAAGATGCGCTCCGTCCTCTTCCACACTGCATTCCACCATAACCTCACCGGCTCCGCCGTACCGGCAGACGTTGGAAAAGACTTCATCCGAAGCTATAAGAAATCTGTGGATATCCTTAGTGGGGACCTTTCCCTCCGCAAACATTTCCTCCACAAAAGTCTGTACGGAAGCCAGCCGTGACAGGTTGGCGGATCCGGTATTCCTGTTCTGGTTCTCCATTACAGGTTCGCCTGCTGCCCTGCTGTCACCTTTTCCCAGATAGCCCAGTACCAGCATGGTAATATCGTCAAACTGCTCTGCCTCTCCCTTGAATACCTGTATATCCTCCCAGACGGCTTCTGCAAGCTGCTTTGGGGAAGCTTCCGTCCTGCTGCCCAACACCCCTGATAGACGGGGTTCCCCATACAGATTTCCGTTTCTATCATTAGCCTCGGTAACACCGTCTGTATAAAGGAACAGGATATCTCCCGGAGAAAGCTGCATTTCCATCTGTTTATAGACCATGCCCTCCATACCTGCCAGCACAAAGCCGCTCCTCTCTTTTAAGAAATCAAAGCCTTTTTCCCGGCTGCCCAGAAGGGGCGGATTATGTCCGGCATTCACATAGGTAAGCAATCCAGTGGATAACTCCAGCACACCAATCCATGCCGTGACGAACATGCCGTTCTTGTTTCCGGCGCACAGCCGTTCATTGACCGCTGCCACCGCTTCTGCCAACGTATCGCTGCCTGCAATCCGGCTCTGGAGCAATGTCTTTGCCACCACCATAAACAATGAGGCCGGCACGCCCTTGCCGGAGACATCCGCAATCAAAAACACCAGATGGTCCTGGTCCGTCCGGAAAAAATCGTAAAAGTCACCGCCCACTTCCTTTGCAGGCGTCATAGAAGCATAGAGGGAAATTTCCTCCCACTCCCGCAGGGCATGTCCGGAGTCAGGCAGCATATCTGCCTGTATGGCGGATGCCAAAGACAGTTCCGTGCGGATACGCTCTTTCTCAGCGGTAGCTGCAGCAAGATTTCCAATGTACTCCTTTAGCTGTGCTGTCATCTTGTTAAAGGCATTTCCCAAATCTTCTACTTCATCCCCTGTTTCCAGCCGGATATTAAAATCCAGATTACCCCCGTCTGTCTGTGCCACCTCTTTGGTGAGAATGCGGATGGGATCGGTAAGTTTCCCGGAAAAGGCGCTTCCCGACAGACAGATAAACAGCAGCACCGCAGCCATGACTGCAAGAAAGGAAACCAGCATTCCCCGTATCGTTTCACTCTGACTCTCGGATACGTCTTCTGCCAGGGACAGGATTCTGTTCTGGCCTACCTCTGCGGGAGCAATGACTTCCTCCACATCCATAACGGCCACTAATCCCCAGCCAAGACTGTTCATTGGTGTATAAGCAAGATACACTTCCCTGTCCGGATACTGATCCGGATTTTCGTAGATGAGCCGTGCCTGTGCCGCAATGCCGTGAACATAAGACGCAACTTCACTAAATTTTTCTTCTATATAAGCAGCACGTTCCTCCGTTGTGGTCTGAAGATTCTGCACCGCAAGGTCTTCCAACGCCCTTTCCGCATCCTGCGCCGCTGTCTCTCCCAGTTTCCGGCTGTTCTCTGTGGAGAGCTGCTTCATAGAAAGCAGTCCCCACAGACTAACCGCTGCGGATAAAACCATAGCAATAATTACCATGCCAAGAAGAAGGCCTGTAACTTTAAATCGGATGGAATATTTTTTCCTGCCGCTCATATTAATTCACTTTTGTCACGATGACGGCTGAGGCAACTTCATCAAACCCCATTGTGTTATGTGTATGATTAGCAGACGGATTGGGATCCATGATCAATAATTCATCTCCATCCATGTTTTTCCCTCCATGTTTTCTTATTGTTTATTCACTGTATGAAACTTCATATGCAGCACCATCCAAATAACTTTTTTCAATAGCGTCTGCAATAACATCCTTTATAGCCGTATCTGTTTCAATCCTGTCTGCAGCGCTTTTCCGAATGGTAACGGATGAATATGTATCGCTTCCACTCTGCACCTGAATTTTGATAACTTCTTCCCTGTTTCCTTCAAAGGTATGATTTTCATCCGTACAATCTATCCGAAAATTTACCTCTCCTTTTATTTTTTTGCTGACAACTCCGTTTTTCTTCACATAGTCTACCGCAACATCAATTATATTTTCCTTTATTTTTTTGCTCCTCCCGGCAAAACCGTCTGTGCCGGTTTTAGTTAACATATATCCCATACCTGTTTTCCTTTCTTTAATTAACGAAAAAATTTTTTTGTTCATTTCTGTTCATACTGCACAATTCTGTGTACTCAGCCAATTTCCTAAACTCATCGGTCAAAACATAATCTTCCATAAAGATTTCCACTTCTCCCGGATGATGCAGCACCATATATTCCCTGTCACTGCATAACGGCTTTAGGCCGGTAAAGAAGTACCCCATATCCGACAAGGAATGATACGCCCACACTGCATTGGAATCGCTGATATTCAGTAATATATTTGCGGTCTGCCTTCCCCTTAAGGGATATTTTTTATGCAGTGCATCGATACGCTCCCGCAGGTCCGGTCCGACGGAACTGACCCGGATTTCCAGGCTGCTCTGCCAATCGTTCTGTACATGGGATACCCCACTGACAGGGGGCATATTCTCCCGGCATTCTTCCTGTATTTCTGCCATATGGTATGTAACCCCCAGACTCTTATAGATGCTGCGGCAAAATTCACGATGTTCTGCCGGTACATAGACCGTTTTGGCATCCTGTTTTTCTACCGCACGAATCTGGATGCCCTGGGAATGCTTGGTGTTCCTGCCATTCTGATAAGAATGGGTGATATGCTCCACGTCAAAAACATTCAGCAGGAACCCCGTTGCCCGAAGCCCCAGACGATATAAAAGCCTCTGCGTAATATCATGGAACAATACCGGCAGACAATAGGCTGCGGAATAATCCCTGTCTGACAGGATTTCCATACCATATTCGAAAAAGGGCATTGCAAGCCCGTAACCCCGGTATTTCTTCCGGAAAATCTGGGATGCAATCTCACACATGCTCTCCTCCGGCGCAAATTCCTTTAAGATCAGCATGCCTGCAATCTCACCTGCCCTCGTCTGTGCCACCAGAAAGGTAATATGCCCGCTTTCGGCCTCTTCTTTCAGATATTCAGGCGAATAAAAATCTCTTTTAAAATAGGTCTCCTGATATTCATCCCGTATGCAGGCAATCATGCTTTCCTCGTCTCCATGCCGGTATTCCCGCAAAGTCACCGTAAGCTTCCTGCCCTCTTTATTAGCGAGCTGTACATTTTTTGCCCGATGCGGTTTTCTTCTGCCCCAAAGAGCTGTGCCGGAATACTCCCGCCTTATCATCGGATACCCAGGATTTCTTTGAATCCCGTGATTTCAAATACTTCCATGACATCCTCATTTGCATGGTATACCGTTATAGTGCCTTTCTTTGCCTTCATTTTCTTTGCGGCGGCAAGCAGCACCCTGAGTCCTGCAGAGGATAGATATTCCAGTTCTTTTAGATCCATCCCTAACTCTGTGATACCCTCCAGTTCCCGCTCCAAAACCTTCTGCAACTCGGGGGCAGTGGTGTTTTCCAACCTTCCTCTTATTTTCAGGGTTAATTTATCTTCCTGCCTTTCCTGATCTATCTGCATGTTCCGTCTCCTCCTCTTTCTTCTTTAACGAAGCGAATGGCCGTCCGTCTGCATTTTTTGCAAACTTAAGAATTTCTTTCCTCATCCTCCCATGGCGGCTTTCGCTCAAAACCCACATGGTAGGTGATTTTTTCCATGGTAAGCTCATGCTCTCCCACCATATACCGGCCTATGGTAATGTCCTTCCCGATAATGATTCCTTTGGGATAATCATTCAGGCACCGGTTCAGGAGCGCTACCTGTGCTTCCTTAGACTGGTCCGAGAGAGGATTGTTGGGATTTACGCTGCCAACAGGCACCAGCCTAACATAATGGATGTCTGTCAGTGCAGTCTTTTCCTCTTTGTTCATGGCTTTTTCTTTCCGCCTTCCTGCTTTATCTGCTTTTAAAAATGCCGCCCTTTGGATGCTCCGGGCTTTCTCCGGGCGGCAGTGAAAATGTTCCTTCCCAAACTGCGTCAGTACTTAGCTTTCCGCTCTGGTCTCAGGAAGAGCCGTTCTGGTTCTGCCTGCCACAGCATCACTGTACTCTGCCTTCTTTTCAAACAGTTCCTTCTCGATTTCGGTAATATTGCGCTGGCTTGACACCGCATTCTTCTGGGCGGCAAGGAGTGCGGAATAATAGGTCTCACCGCTTGCATACGGCACAGCCTTTCCTTCTGCATCCACAGCCTTTAACCCAAACATCTCGGAAACATTTTCAGGTGTTTCACCGCTGTCGGCGATCATCTTTACAACATCCCCTGCCTGGTTCATAAAAGAACTCCAGCTCTCATTTACCTCATCCATATTCTGACTGTAGGTAAGCTGCTGCTTCTCGGCTTCCGCCTTTTCATTCTCTGCGGCCCTCTTTTCCTCGTCGTTTCTTGCCTGCTTGATTCTCTCATCAATTGCACTGATATCGACTGCATTCAGAAGTCTTGTAATAGTTCCCTGATACACATTACGCTGAGAGGTTCCCATCTTCTTAAATTGCAGGATAATCGTATCGAGACCCTCCTGTGCTGCGGTAAGCCTCTTCTCGATCTGGCTGATGTCCTGACGCAGCGCCTTTAAATTCTCTGCCTTGATTCTTGCCTGCTCGGAAAGGCTCTGCCCGTTACCGTCCTTTAAAGTGCTGTCCATAAGCATCGGAGCCACATTCGCAGCCATCATGTCAAGGACTCTGGCGAGACCTTCCGGCGTGCCGTGATTGGTGGCTCTTACGTCCACATGGTACTTAGCGGAATTATCGGAGCTTCTGGTATTAGAGCTGTGTGAGCTGACATTACCTGTCACACTGACCTTGATGATGCCAAGGTTCATCGTACCGGTAATGCTTGCCCCCAAATCCGTGGAACTCTCCGATTTCTCACTCTGCTTTACCTCCATGTCAAAGAGGATATTCACCTCATCCACCTGTAAGTTGGGAATCGGTACGATGGCTAACATAGGCACATCTACCTTCATCTCATCAAGGTTGCTGGTGCCGTCTTCATTCATACTGCGCTTCTGATAGGCAAATGCCACCGTGCGCACTTTTCCATTTGCGTCAAACCCTACCCTGTTGATAAAGTCAGCCGTGGAATTTGCAAGCTGGGCACTTGCATCTGCCGCTGCTGACAAGGGACCGCCAATCAGCTGCTGCATGTCCAGTCCGGCAAATTGTTCTGCGATTGCCATAATTACTACCTTCTTTCTTTTTTATTTTATTTCTTAAGGGGGCGGGACCAGCCCGGTATTCCCATAAGACATTTTCTCATCCGCTCCGGCAGACGGAATCTTGTGTCCTCTGCGCCTCCGGTGGCAGCCATATTTCCTTAACCGTTTTTCAGCCATTGTATAAAACGGTTCCACAAATTCAGCTTTCCGGATGACTCTGTTTCGGGAGCGGACTGATATGCGGTGACCGTAACAGATTCTACCCACAAAACCACATTTGCAGATGTATCTGTCAGCAGACGGAGATTCCATTCCGGAAGCAGGCGTGTAAGATACTGTTTGATTTCTTCCTCTGTCACCATATGCCCTGCTGCCGGTGGGGCCGTTTTCCCCATCATGTCCTGCCGCCGCTTCTTTTTATTCATAATCCTTTTCCAGTCCATACTTAATCTCCATGTTCATGATCTGCTCCTGGTATTCCATAATGCGGTTAATGACATTGGACTGGGCCATCAGGTATTTGTCCTTATCAAATTCATAGGTATCCTCTTCAAAGGCATCCTTGCTGATCTGGTGCAGTTTCTCCTGCTCGTCAATCATGCCGGATATCTTCTGGTGGAGCTGCTTTAATCTGCCAATCTTGGCTTTCAGCTTCTTTATTTCCTCAAGCACGTTCTTCTGCTCATCGGAGCCTAAGTCACCGGTTACTGCCACAGGTCTCGAATCTAATTTCTTTGCTACCTGGCTGGCGCTTAACGCATCCGTCAGGCGTAAGATTCCTTCCGTAGCAGGTATGGAGGAAATCTGTAGCTTGTAGGATACCTTGGGCAGAAAATCGCTGTCTCTCTGGGATGGCGAACATATCCGGGCACTGATCCTGCTCTCCCCTGTTTCCTCATTATTTACCGCCTTGATTTCCGTGGAAAAGTCAACTTCCGCCTTTTCCACATTCAGATTGGTGACAGGGACAATAGACAGGAGCGGGACCTGCACCTGAAGGGTATCCACGCTGTATCCCTCATCCGGCTCAGGTCTCAGCTGGTCATAGGCGATATTGATATTGTTCAGATGAATCGTCTCCTCCTGCCCGTTCTGCC
Organism: Lachnospiraceae bacterium; assembly: GCA_021770785.1. Lineage (GTDB taxonomy): Bacteria > Bacillota > Clostridia > Lachnospirales > Lachnospiraceae > Roseburia. The sequence goes on along the minus strand of JAETQH010000010.1, from coordinate 57,907 downwards.
TGCTGGTTCCCATGCTCTTGATAGCATCCACAATCTGTGCACGAAGCCTGTGGTTCGACTGTGCCAGCGCATGTAAGGGCGCATAGACCAGATCATCCAGAGGAATGAAATCATTATCCATAATGGCACCGTTTTTCTTTTCTCCATCCGGTGAAGTGATATTCTGGTTTTTTCCCTTGTATGGCATCGTGCTGTCCTCCTAATTTTACGATAAAAATAAATTTCTTTCTTCTTCTCTGCGCCGTGTCAGTCCTGCAAGCACTTTGCCGCCGCCCTTATTATAGGCTAAAAGCTTGTCCGCTACTGTGGCGGCATCTCTCCCGGATACCAGCTTTTGAAGATTTCCGTTGCCGCAGTTGTAGCAGAAACTGGTCAGTGCATCAAACTGGTTCTGGGTAAGCGGAAATGTTATCAGTCCTTTCCTGACACAGGCGTTGACATAGCCGCCGTATTTTTTCAGATCTTCCTTTAACAATGCTTTTGCTGCCTCCCCGGAAGAAAGCTTTTGTCCCTGCACTACGCCTGCCGTATGACCGTATCCGATGGTCCAGACTCCTGCCGGACACTTATAGGCCTCCAGACGACATCCTTCGTATTTCGCAATCAGTTCGACTCCTCTCTCAGAGACCGTCATTTCACCCGGTGCTGTAGCGGCTGCTTTTTCCGGTGACGATTTCTGTTCCGCCGGTGCGCTTGCCGCGACAGGTGCATTCCCCACAGCTTCTTCACCTGCTGTTTTCAGGTACTTCACGTTGACCGGACTGTTAATCTCATGGGAACCGCTCACATTTTTACCAATCACTGCCCTGTCACCGCCTACTGACTTCACAATCCACTTATCCTTCCGTACCCAGTCCGGCATTGCCGTTCCCGTGTAATAAACGGCATCCGGAAAAAGCGTGACTATATCGCCGGGCTGTATCTTTTCGGCCTGCCGTATAGGCTGTGCAGGCGTAGCCGCCGTATTTCCAGGCTCTGTTGTCTGCTTTACGGACGCAGCCGTATCCTCTTTCCCGCCGGCTTTTCTCTTCTTTTCCGCATCTACTGCTTTCCTGAAATCATCCATGGTGTAATCCATATGTAGCTGCCGGAAAAGATGATCAGGGTCTCCGTGACCGGAGGCTACCCCTCTGTCGTGTCCTTCTTTATGGCTGATGATGACACCATCTGCCAGCGGATCCAGTCCGAACCGGATACATAAATCGGCAAACAGTTCGGCAGCTGCCTGTAAGGTACGCATGACCGCTTCCTTTGCCTTCTGCTCGTCACTGCAGGTAATCGTTGCCCCTCCGGTATATTTGATGCAGGATGGTTCGCACATTTCCACTCCTATATGGGTGCTGTTGGCATTTCCTCCACAGTGCCAGGCTCTGTAATCCCATGGTAATGTCTGGAAAATCTTACCGGTATCCGCATCTACAAATGCATGGACGCATACCTTGGCGTCTGCACTGTTAAATCGTTTTACAAACACCTCTGCAGACGGCTGGGGACATCCTACGCTGTGAAGGACAAGTCCTTTTACCTGAATTCTTTTTCCTGCCTTATAGCAGGGATTATTTTTCAAAATGCTCTCTACAAGTTCCATTCTAGCTTCTCCTTTCCAATCACTCACCGGTACTGCTTTTTCCCGATTCTTTCTTACTTTTTTATCATAATATCGTATTTTGTTAATTTCCTGCTTCACATTTGATTTCGGTTCCCCTGCTACCGCTCCTTTTTTCACATATTTTTCAGTTTTCCTGATTTACAAATCAAGTTTATTTAATTTCTTTCTTCTTTCTTCCCCGGTGACCGCCGTGTAAATTCTGGTTATCTCCAAACTGGAGTGTCCGAGTATATCGGCAAGATCAAACAGATTTGAGTACTGCTGCATATACGTCACGGCAAATAGATGACGAAAACTGTGTGGATGTACTCTGCCTTGCGGTATCCCAAGCTCATCTGCCAGCTTCACCAGCATGTTATAAACCGCATTTCTGCTGATGGGCTTTCCTCTGCTGCCCCGAAAGATAACGCCTTCCGTAATGGCATTTTGTCTGCAGTATGCTTTCAAATCCGCAACCAGTTTTTCCGGAAGATAGACTTCCCTGCATTTTCCTTTGTTGTATACTAGAAATTTTCCTTTTTCCGCCGCTTCAACAGTACAATCTGACAACTCACTGATACGAATCCCTGTCAGTGCAAGGGTACGCATGATGCAATAGTATTTCTCCCTCCCGCTCTCTTTTGCCCATGCAAGCAGTTTTTTGTAATCCTCCGCCGTCATCATATTATCCTGAAGCGGCCTACGCTGCAGCTTCTGTATCTTGACGGTACAGTCTGCATATCCCGCATATTTCAGATAACTATTCACAGCCGTAAGCTCCAGATTCACGGTAGACGGTTTCTTGCCCTGCTCTAGGAGCAGCTTTTTGTAGGCAATGTTTTCCTCCTTCGTGATAGTTCTGTCTTTCAGATATTCCAGAAACTTTTCTGCCTGTGTAAGATATATTTCTCTCGTCCGCTTTGCAAGTTCTTTTGCCAGCAAATATTCCTCGTACTTTTGCAATTCTTTCGTATATTTCATTCCTTTTACCTCCTGTTACGGTAAAAGGAACCACTTTACTGCAGCAGGATTTCAGGTTGCATAGCTGCACCGTCAGCTTTCATCGAATACGGTCTCTCCTCCTTCCATGCCGCATTCCCGAAAATAAAAAGAGATACGAATTGACGGAGTTTCTGCCCCACATTTCGTATCCCTTTTACGCCTGCAGTAAAGAAAGCATCTTATTTACAGCAAAATTCCGTCTGAGAAATATGTCATATATAACGCATTTTATGTTCAAAAAAAGGAACTACTTACAATATTAATTATACTGCTTGTAGTTCCACAGATCAACAACACGACCGGAAAAAATTACCATTCGACTATATGGAAGGCTACCGGTCTTAAACTGCCGACAGGGCGTCTATCGGCTATACCATAGCCAACAGACGCCCTGCTTTTCTTAATCTTCAATTTTTAACACCCCAGGCCTGACATTTAAGTAAATGCTTCCCCTATCCACCTTATACATATCAAACAGCAGAACCCAGAGCTGATGTATCTGCTCCAACAGCACATTAGATACCTCAATACTGTAAGGCAGCAGCGTACGCAAATCAAAAAAACGTATCCCAAGAGGCGGCAAGAATACCATGTTGCTGGTAACTACCCTCTCCCCTGCCGTCTTTATCATTTCATAGGTAATCATGCAGAAATCTTTCCCCTTGTATTTGCAGTAATAGGAGACATAACATTCGTCCACAGTCCATGTAACGCCGTCCTCCACCTCCACTGGTTTCTCCTTCGGCTCGTTTCCCTCGGTAGTCTGCACCTCCACACTCCAGCGAAGCCCCCTCTCCCTGGTTTCTTTCATCAGCTCCGTAATTTCACGGAACAATTCTTCCTGTTTTTTCATAATCCTTACTGTACCTTTCTCTTGAATCTGCCAATGCCTTTATTTTCTCACATATATCTCAGAAAGATTCTCTAAAATGGCTCCCGCAATATCCGGTTTATTCATGGTATAAATATGTACATGGTTGACCCCGTTGGCAATCAAATCAATAATCTGCTCCGTGGCATAGGCAATCCCCGCCTGTTTCATGGCCTCGGGATTTTCCCTAAAGCGGTCTACAATAGCTAAAAACCTTGGTGGAACCATATTTCCGGACAAGGAAACAATCCGTTTTATCTGGCTGGCATTGGTCACAGGCATAATCCCCGCCACCACCGGAACATCAATTCCCCGTTTCAGGGCCTTGTACATAAAATTATAAAGAATATTATTGTCAAAAAACATCTGTGTGGTCAGAAATTCACACCCCGCCTCCACCTTTTCTTTCAGGTGATCCAAATCCTCATAGATGGTGTCCGCCTCCGGATGTCCCTCCGGGTAGCAGGCACCGCCAATGCAGAAATCCCCCTGTGCTTTGATATCTGCAATCAGTTCACTGGCATGTTTATACTGGTTTGGCAGCGGAAAATCTGCGTCCTGCGGAATATCCCCCCGCAGCGCTAAAATATTTTCAATTTTATGTTCCTTTAATTCCTCAATCACAGATGCCACCTTTTCCCTGGTGGAGGACGCACAGGTCAGATGTGCCAGAGCCGGAATGTGGTTGACATTGCAAACCTCATCGGCAAGCTCCACCGTATAATCAGAGGTTCCGCCTGTTGCTCCGTATGTGACGCTCATGTAGGCAGGCTTTACCGCTGCCATATCCTTTACGATTTTTTTATAATTTTCTAACTGTGCTCCCTGCTTCGGCGGAAACAGCTCGCAGGAAATGGTTACCTCATCGGATTTTAATAATTCCGTTAATCTCATATGTACCTCTCTTTATGACTAAAATACTCTCGGAAACTCAAAGCTCTCCGGTTTTTCTTCACCTCCACTTTTCAGTGGATTTCTAACATTTTTCTATATTTTCATCAGAAAATTTCATCATTCCTATTGACAAATCTGCCGGTTCCTTAAAAGCTTCGCAGCTTATCCGTCCCGTCATCCACCGTATTTTCAATTTTACGGATCACTACATAATAGGAATAATTCTCATTTACTGCCACTTCTACCCGATCCCCCACCTTATGGCCTAAAAGCGCCTTTCCTAAGGGAGACTCATTGCTGATTAAATTCTTTAACGAATTTCCCCGAACCGTAGTGACTAATTTATAAACCTCTTCCTCGTCATCCTCTTCAAAATACACGGTAACGGTATTGTTCATTCCCACCTCATCCTCCGGGGATTCTGTCGAAATAATCTTTGCTGTCTTTATCATTCGCTCTAAGTACCGGATGCGGCTTTCATTCTGGTTTTTATCCTTCTTTGCCGCATGATATTCAAAATTTTCACTCAAATCTCCATGGGCTCTCGCCTCTTTTACCGCTTCAAGCGCCTGCTTGCGCACCACTAATTTACGGTACTCAATCTCTTCTTCCATCTTTTTGATATCCTGCTCGGTCAATTCGTCATACATGAATTTTCCCTCCTTCACAGATATTTATTATACTGTTTTTCCCCTGTCTCGTCAAACGAATAAAACCGAAACTAGTGTAGTGACACATTTGCTTTCAGCCAAATGACGCAGCATGAATTTTCAGTCTGCAAGGCGGAGGAATGAGGCGTAGCGGTGGCTACGTCGATTGACGACAACGCCACAGATGGAAATTCAAGCAAGTCATTTAGCAAAATGTAAATGTGTCACTATACTAGTCTCACCTCTATCGGTATTCCCCCCGGACAGAGGAAAATGAAATTTTCTCAGGCTCCGCCTGTATCGGCATTTTCCCGCAGACCGACAGACAGTATCCTTCCGGCATAAGATACGTTCGCAAAAAAAATTCCCCGCTTGCTCCGGTCTTTTCCTCCTCATTGCCATTTTCCCGGCCTGCTTCTCTCTGCCTCTTCTCCCCCAAATCACTTATCACCCTGTCCTCCAACACGGAAAAAGAATGCATCGGAATTTTCATACCGCCTCCTAGCGCTTTCATATAGCTTTCTTTTCTCGTCCAAAGTTCCGTAAATTTCTGCTCTCTACAGTTTTCCCAACGCCCTTCCGCTAAATACCGCTGCTCTTCCTCCCGAAAAAAACGTCTTGCAACCTTCTCCCCATCCTGCCTTATCTCCTCAATATCAATTCCTACCGCAGACGAATCAAACACCGCCGCCACATATTCCCCGGAATGGGACAGATTAAAACAGATATCCCCCCTGTCCCTCAAATAAGGTTTGCCATTTTCCCCGTTTTCCAGAAAGACTTGCTCATATCCGTTTTGCGGCAAAAGGGACTGTCCCAGACGGTTCAGTCCGTATTCCAACAGCAGCCCCGCCCCAAGGCCCCGGATTTTATCCTCCTGCCTGCGGTATTTTTCCATACTCCTACGTCTTTCCTCCGTTATTTTCTCCTGCATGGCACAAAAAGCCTTCTCCTCCTTAAGTCCCTCCACCCCCGCAATATAAATTTCCATCTTTTCCCGCCTTTCTGCGCTACTCCCGCCATTCCACGTTATTCCCTGTCCAGCAGCCCCTTCAAATAATCCTTCGCCTCCACCAATTCCTCATACACCGGCTCTAAGTTTTCTATCCGCCCTGTCCGCAAAGGCTCCACAATCCGCACAATAATCTCAAACATAGGCGTCAACCCCATATTTCCAATCACACCCTTCAACGTATGAGCGCAGTCAAACGCCTCCTCGGTCTCCCCCTCTTCTAACTCCTCCCCCAACCTTTTCAGCTCTTCATCCTCCACCAGCATTTCAAGACAGCTATAATACAACTCTTCGTCCTCCAAAAACCTCTCCATAGCTCCCTCCACATCACATCCCCACACCTTCAATTCATTCAACAACCTCTCCATAGCCACCCTCCTCGTATAAATATCCCCATGCCCTCCGTCCTCTCCAAAAAATTCTAATTAATATAGAAGGTATTTGCCGTTCTCTCTCAACATCAAAATTATACCTCAATTATTAGCAAATTTCCATACACAGTACACTCTATTTCCACACACAGAAACACAACATAGTACCAGGGATACACAAGCTCCCTGTGCAAAATCTTAATCATCAATACTCACCAACTGATAACTTCTGCTGCCAAGACCGATCTCCTCCCCATGTTCCAGAACATGAATGGCGTTGCGGGATTCCATCCTTTGAATCAGGGAAGCCGTATCATCCTAGGAGGCGTAGACCAAATCCACACACGCCTGATCCAATGTTACCTGGTCTGTGGAAGCCAGAATCCCCCTGTCATGCATGTCCGGTTCCGCCGGATTTCCATTGCAGCCACAGTCGATAGACAGATGGTTCATTACGCTGATATTATTATAACCAACGGCGGTGAGGTGCTGATCCGCAGCGTTCTCCGGGTATCTTTTCCATGCGGTATCCTTATAATCTACGATCTTCATCTGCGTACTTTTCAGCGAAGAACTAAAAAAGTTTGTTCGGAAAGCACCCGGTTCTACAACCATTACCTGTATTCCAAGCGGCGCGACCTCTTTCCGAAGTCCATCGGAAACCAACTCTACTGCTGCTTTCGATGAAGCGTAAAATGCCGATGCCGAGCTGGCGTTCAATGCCGCTATGGATGAGAAATCGGAAACGCTGTGTCCGGAAAATCCTTGATAATATTTGCAACCTTCGCTGTGTTTCTGACAGTCACGACCACATTATTTCCTGCTTCAAGGGCACAACGCGCGATTGCAGCGCCTATACCACCCTCTGAGCATCCAGTAATTAACCATGTCTTTCCCATTTTCAACCTCCTCGTCCGGCAGTTTTGAGGACGGTACGGATGGCACTCGGTCTGATGAATGACCGGTAAAATCTTCGCATTTGCAATCAGCTTGTCGAAGTTATAATCCTCAAAGTTGCTGATTCCAATACTCCGAACTTTGCCCATCTCCAGTTTTTGAATACGTCGTTCTGATAAACCCCATTTTTGAGCAGCATCTCTCACTGAAATATAATCGAGCATAGTATATGCCTCCTTTAAATTGGAATTTTAAGGAAGACGCAGCTATGCTGCAAGTATCTGAAATCACAACGCAAATTGCAGCCAAAATTCTATATTTACTCATCTTGAATCACATGTACAATGATATGTCCGTATTGCTTGCCATCCTCACCGATAAAGTACCGCTCGTAATTGCCGGAGGGCACAACCGCCTGATCGCTGATTACCAGAACTCCCAATGTGCCATCGGAGAAAGGGTCTCGCAGACCGAGCCGCCATGGACTGCCATCCGATTTGATTCCAACTGCCTGAATGTTGCCGCCAAGATCCAACAGGGCAGAAGTAATTCCATTGTCCTTTAACACCTGTGCGGTAAGATCGCCGGCATAGCCTTTCCCCACAGAACCCAGATCCAGCATCATGTCTTTGTCCAACTGAACAGTCGGATCCTCCAGTCGGATTCGTTCATAGCCTACATTCTTCAGAAGCTCTGCTGTTTCCTCGCTTACATTTACAGGCTGTCCGTCCCTGTGGTTGACAGCATAAATATCACTGTCCGGGTCTGTCACTGACCATAGCTGTTCCAATTCTATCAGCTTGTCCTCCGCATTCCATAGTGCTATTTCTGCGTTCCGGCCATAAGCAGTCATCGTTATGTAAGTGTCCATGGCAAAAATTTCCGTTGTCGTTTCGTTTTGAGCGCTGTCCTAGATGGGAGCAGTTCTGGGAAAAAGAAAATGATAACCAGGCTGGCTGCAATGAAAATCGTTACAATAATACCCGATAAAATCAGTACCAATCGGTTGGATTTCCACTTCATGCTCTTTTCCTCTCTCGGCTGCAGCACTTCAAAAGCTCTGCAAAGTAATGGCCGATGAACACGAACAGCCCCATAGCCGCCACATAATCCAACAGGAAGAAGATCAGCGGTTCTTCGAAATCAAAGAATACAAACTGGATTCTTAAAAACATATAGCCTGCAATATCCCGTTTTTCAAAGGCATAAACACCGTAAACCGCAATCACTATGGCTACAATTCGCAACACCCATGTGCGGGCAGCAGATACCTTCGGGAATGCTTTCTTCGCCATTCCCATCATCATGCTCCAATGAAGCCCCAGATGCAGGGACATCCATACAAAGCCCCAGTAGGAAGCAAGCATATGCAGACTTCTTCCAAAAGAACGTCCACCACTGATCGGTAGAAAAGAAAGGGCATGGCGGGAAAGGATGACACCGCTAACCATGGAACCAATCATGGAGACCAGCGCGAAAATTACCAATATAGTCTGCCAAATTCGCAGCGGCGTGTATTTCCCTTTCAGCGCATTCCGGCTCCATTTTCCATTTAAGATATGGTGAACAATAAAAAGAATGAAAATTCCAATCCCAATCCACTCATGAGCCACCTGTCCAATCAACTCATAGGGCATCAGCAACAGCAGGGCAAGTATCCATATTTTCCACACTCATGTCCTGTCCATTAAGCCAGTCTACATTGCCATGCTCATCCGCAATATACCCGTCAAGGCTCATTGCAATAAATAAAACAACTTTTCTCATGGAACTGTCTCCTCTTTGCAAATTAGAATCTCTTGTTTATTCCCAACATCAGAATTATACCCCCATCCTTTGCAAATTTCCATACAGACCAGCACAGTTGTTTAATACCGAATATTCTCCCTTAAGAAAATATCCCTCGAGGAAGTCCCCGCCTGTATCTCATAAGTTCCCCCGCAAACCACAAAAGCATGTTTCTCCACATCATAATGGGAAAAATCCCGTTTTGTCAGTACAAAGGTAACCAGCTTTTCTTCCCCTGCCTTAACAAAGATTTTTTCAAACGCCTTCAGCTGGTGGGACGGCTCTCCTTCTTTCGCATCCTTCTCTGCCACATATATCTGAACCGTCTCTTTTCCATCCACCGTACTGTCGTTCTTTACGGTGAGAGAAATCTCGACCTCTTCCCCCTCCTTCTGTAACTGCAGGTCCTTATATACAAAATGACTGTAGGAAAGTCCATGCCCGAAACAGAAATGAACCTCTGTCTCTTCCGTATCGTAATAGCGGTACCCCACCATTCTGCCCTCTTTGTATTCCGCCTTATCTTTCTTTCCAAAGGTACCGATGGTGTGTGCCGGACACTGTCCCGCCGTCTTAATAAAGGTTTCCGCCAGTTTTCCCGAAGGATTTACTTTTCCAAACAGTACCTCGGCAAGGGCGGTTCCGCCCTCCATACCTGCATAGTAGCTCCATACCACAGTTGCCGCCTCGGAAAGCCAGGGCATTTCCACCGGAGAGCCTGCAAACATCACCACAACCGTATCCGGAACTTCCTTTAACAATGCGGCAAGCACCTCATCCTGTCCGTAAGGCAGCTTCATATCCGCCCTGTCCTGTCCCTCCACATCATACACGTGGTTCAGACCGCCTACGAAAATAACGGTGTCGCTTTCTTTTGCCAGCTCAAGCGCTTCCTTTAAGCAGGCAGCCTTTTTCTCTTCTGCCTTTCTTATTTCCTCAGCACTTAAGGTTTTCTCCTTCCGCTCGCCGCTCCAGTCATGCTGGGTGCTCTCCGCCTGCCAGTTGGTTCCGTCCCCTTGCTTTTTCTCCGGCAGCACATAACCCGGCGCATAGGAGACCTTGGCATTGCCGCCCAAAATCTTTTTAATACCCATCAGCGGGGAAATCTCATACAACGCTTTAATTTCCGCACTGCCGCCTCCGTTGGAATGAATTGCCGCCGCATTGCCGCCGATAACCGCCACCTTCTTTACCTTATCAGCATTCAGCGGAAGAATCTGCTTCTCATTCTTTAAAAGAATCACAGATTCCCTTGCCACCTCAAGGACTGCCTGCTGATGTTCCTTGGTGTTGTAGGAGCCTCGTTTTCTCTCTTCTTTTTGCTCTCCAATCATCTTAAGACGAAGCATCAGACGCAAAATGTTGCGGACTTTTTCATCCACCAAATCCTCCGACAATTCCCCTGCCTTGATTTTTTCCAGCAACGGTTTTGCAAGATTGTGTTTGTCAAATTCATACGTCACATCCATCTCAATATCTAATCCGGATTCCGCCGCCTTTACCGTATCATGGACGCCGCCCCAGTCAGAAACAACCATGCCGTCAAACTTCCATTCCTCACGGAGCTTTTTATTTAACAGAGATTTACTGGTACAGCAGTGCTCGCCGTTGAGCAGGTTATAAGCTCCCATCAAAGAGAAAATGCCGCCTTTTTCCACTGCCGCCTGAAAGCCTGGAAAATATATTTCCTCTAAGGTCTGCTCGTCTACGATAGTGTCCACCCAGAGGCGCTCCGTCTCCTGAGAGTTCGCCGCAAAATGTTTGACGCAGGCTGCGGTATCCCCCTTCTGGATTCCCTTTACCATGGGGACTACCATTTCTTCCACCAGCCTTGGATCCTCGCTCATGTATTCAAAGTTTCTGCCGCAGAGAGGACTTCTCTTAATGTTAATGCCGGGGGCTAAAATCACGTCTTTGCTGCGTGCCCTTGCCTCTTCGCCCAGCACCTCACCTGCTTTTCCCGCTAATTCACGGTTCCAGGTGGAAGCAATGGCGCTGTTGCAAGGAAGGTAGGAAACAAAATCATCCGTCGTGCCTACGCTGCGCCACTCGTTGTCTGCAAATTCAGCACGAACACCCATGGGACCGTCAGACATAGTGAGGGGCGGAATACCCAGACGCTCCACGGCTTCGGTGCGGAAAAGACCAGCGCCGTGAATCATGCCGATTTTTTCTTCCAGCGTCAACTGGGAAAGTAATTCGTTTATGTAGATTTCTGTATTCTGCATAAAAATTCGTTCCTTTCTAAAAAATTTTACTGCTTCTTTTTAAAATTTCACTTCTACTCTCTGGTTGCCGGAAAGTTCTATGACAAGATTGTTTTCTTCCATACGGTAAACCGCTCCGGTTACCTCTGACGGAGTTCCGACATTTACTAATTCCACCTTACTGTTCTTTGGGCTGTCTGCCGAAATTTTATAAACACTTCCCTCATGGGTGATGGAAATGGAGGCTTCCGGCTCATTCTCGGTGTTGTAAACGGTGGTCTGAACCGTTTTTCCAACTTCTATTGCATAGGCACGGAAGGTTACGTTATCAGCATAATCGTATACGGCATTGTCATTTTTAGCGCCCACCGCCACAATGCTGTTTTCTCTGACATAGAGAGGTATGCTTAAGTAACCGTGTTTTTCGGTATACCATTTCCCGCCTTCTTTGACTTCCCCGGTAAGGAAGGAGGTCCAGGTGCCTTCCGGCAGGTAATATTCAGCAATGCCGTCCTCACGGAAAATGGGAGCTACCAGTAAGGAATCCCCTAACATGTACTGGTCTGCAAGGTAGGCGCAGTTTCTGTCCCCGGTAAACTCCAACACCATGCTGCGCATCATTGGGATGCCTGTCTGGGAGGTCTCAATGGCGTTGCGATACAGGTATGGCATCAGGGAGGCTTTTAACTGAGCGAAGAAACGGACCACATCCACCGCCTCTTCGTCATACACCCAGGGGACACGGTACGAGGTGGAGCCGTGGAGTCTGGAGTGAGTGGAAAGCAAGCCAAATGCGCACCATCTCTTGTATACATCCGGTGTGGAGGTACTCTCAAAGCCGCCGATATCATGGCTCCAGAATCCGAAGCCGGAACTGGTTAAGGACAGACCTCCCCGCAAACTCTCTTCCATGGACTCATAGTCAGACCAACAGTCGCCGCCCCAGTGTACCGGGAATTTCTGACCGCCTGCGGTGGCGGAACGGGCAAAGAGGATTGCCTCCTTTTCGCCTTTTTTCTTTTTGATAACTTCATATACAGTTTTATTGTAAAGGTAGGTGTAGTAATTGTGCATTTTTACCGGGTCAGAACCGTCAAAGTATACGGCATCTGTTGGAATTCTCTCACCGAAGTCAGTCTTAAAACAGTCTACTCCCATATCCAGCAGAGCTTCTAACTTTTTGCCGTACCACTCACAGGCTGCCGGATTGGTAAAGTCTACGATGGCAAGCCCCGGCTGCCACATATCCCACTGCCATACATCGCCGCTTTTGCGTTTTAAGAAGTAGCCGCCTTTGACACCTTCCTCAAACATACTCGATTCCTGTCCCACATAGCTGTTGATCCAGACGCAGATTTTTAATCCCTTTTCTTTCAGGCGCTTTAACATGCCCTCCGGGTCCGGGAAAACTCTGGAATCCCAAGTGAAGTCACACCAGTTGAAATCTTTCATCCAGAAGCAGTCAAAGTGGAATACGGATAAGGGAATTTTCCGCTCTATCATTCCGTCCACAAACTTATTGACCGTCTCTTCGTCATAATTGGTAGTAAAGGAGGTAGAAAGCCACAGCCCGAAGGTCCAAGGCGCCGGCAGCGACGGTTTTCCGGTAATGTCGGTATAACGCATCAGCACCTCTTTCATGGTAGGGCCGTTGATGAGAAAATAATCCAGACTCTCCCCCGGAACGGAAAATTCCACCTTAGTCACCATCTCGGTTGCCACCTCAAAGGAAACTTTTTCCGGGTGATTCACAAATACGCCGTAGCCCTTATTGGAAATATAAAACGGAATATTTTTATAGGACTGCTCTGTGGAAGTACCGCCGTCCTCGTTCCAGATATCCACACTCTGTCCGTTTTTTACGAAAGCGGAAAAACGCTCACCAAGACCGTAAATCAGTTCCCCCACGGACAAAGAAAGCTGCTCCCTCATATAGGCGTCCTCCGGGCCTTTGTCATAGGCAAAGCCTTTCCAGTCAGTTTTCATGTAGGCTAAATCTCTCCAGCCGCTTGCGGTAATTTTTTCCTCTCCACGGAAGAAGGTAAGGGCTCCGTTGTCTTTCCCTACCTCTAAACGCAGCGTGCCGCTTGAAATTGTTAATTTTTCCTCTGTTTCCTCCGCCTTTAAGTTCCCGGTTTTAGGAGCTGCGATTTCAAAGGACGGTGTTTTCTCCTGCATTCCCATATGATGGTAAGTCTGTATCCGCAGCACTTCCGGATAAGGCGCCGTAACTTTTATGGTAAGATTGATACCGCCTAAGGTGTCTCCCCTGTGATTTATCCGGCCAGTGGGTGCGCAAATCGTCACCATATCTGCCTCTAACCTTGAAAAATACACCTGCGCCGGTGAAAAGCATTCATAATTTTCTTTTTGAAGCCAGCATCCGTTACTGAATTTCATAGTATCTCTCCTTCTTTCATAAATAATTAGTATCATTTATTTTCTTCATCATACAATATTTTTCTTTGAGAAGATACCCTTGAAAATGCAGATAAAACACCCTACAAATTTGACAAAAATCACAGAAAATTTTATACTTTATGAACAGAGAACTTTTCAGGAGCGGATTTTTATTATGTATCAATTATTTATTGCGGATGATGAAGCAATCATCCGGGAGGGGATTAAATGTCTTTTAGACTATGAAGCATTGGGCTTTTCCATTACAGGTGAAGCCTCAGGCGGAGATGCTGCTTATCAGGAAATCCTGTCAAAACAGCCGGATGTGGTACTTCTTGACATCCGTATGCCGGGAATGTCCGGCTTAGACGTTATCCGGGAAGCAAGAACCCAGGGATTTAAAGGGAAAATCATTATCCTCAGCGGTTATTCTGATTTTAAATATGCCCAGGAGGCCATCCGTTACGGGGTACAGTACTATCTAACCAAGCCCATTGACGAGGATGAACTGCAGGAAATTCTCATTTCCGTCAAATCCCAGTTAGATGCCGAATTTGTTTCGGAAAGCTCCCGGAAGATTTTCCGCCAGCGTGCCAGAGAGACGATTATCCGTGATATTTTTCTGGGCAGGGCTGACTTTTCCCGTTTTTCCCCTAAGGAACTTCAGCTAACCGCCGACACCTATCAGGTAATTATCTATGAAAAATACAGCCACAGCCATTCCGATGCTGCTTACCTTTTTTCCGATTTGCTGCGGGTGACGAATCAGAATAACCACTCCTACGATAGCATCAACGACAACGGCAGGGAAATTGTACTGCTAAAGGGTAAATTTGCTATTCAGAAATTCAATGATTTTTTGAACCGCTACCACCAGGAAAACCGACCCCAGAAGGATTCGCCCCTTGACACGCTCTTTCTGACCTATGGAAAATGTGTTTCCTCCCTTTCCGATGTAAAAATTTCCTACCGCCAGGCTTCTCTGCTCCTTGAACGCCGCTTTTTCTGTGAGCAGGAACAGCACACCATCGGCTGGGAGGAGTTACCGGATCCGGAAAAGTTATCTTACATCTTAAATGATGATTTAAAGAACAGCTACACGGAAAAATTGTTCGGATATTTACAGGCATTCAACCGTAACATGTTAGCGGAAACCCTAAAACAGTTAGAGTCTGAGCTTTACAATGCGGCGGATTCCATTGAATCGATTCGTCTGTTTCTCACGGATTTATTTTTACAGATTAAAGAACGAATCAACCACCTGTACAATAACGCAAATATTCCGTTTCCGAGCAATGCGGAGGTTATTAAATCCATCAAAGAACGGTATTATCTGTATGAAATTGTGCTTTATCTGACAGAGCTTTTTGAGGTTGTCATCACTTCTATCGGAAATTCCTCGAGGGAAAGCGTGCTGGATGATATTCTGCATTATATTAACCATAATTATTCCGGCAATATTACGCTGGAAAATATTGCGCCGCTGTTCGGATATAACAGTTCTTATCTTGGAAAATTTTTTTCGAAAAAGATGGGAGAGAATTTCAACTCCTATGTGGACCATGTGCGGATTGAGCACTCGAAAGAACTGCTGATTTCTTCGGATATGAAGGTTTACAGCATTGCGGAAAAAGTCGGATACCGGAATGTGGATTATTTCCATATTAAGTTTAAAAAGTATGTGGGAAAAAGTCCAGCGGAGTTCCGAAAAGAGAATAGAAAAGGGTAAATTTTTATCAAAAAACGCCTAGAAGGTCTGACATCTTTCTGCGGACCTTCCAAACTGTTCTTTGGCTGATGTTCTGCTCTGTTTCTATATTTTTACAGTCAGCAGTTCTTTGGCGCTGCTGACTTCATGTTCAGAGGCTTTCAGCATTTCTTTTGCCTGCTCTTCTGTTCCTCCACTCAGCAAAAAATCAGCGATAATATTGATACGTCCTTTTTCAATTCCTTTTTCGATTCCTTTTTCAATTCCTTCATTCATCAGGTCATCCCATGCTTTGCACATGTCCGTCACCTCCTCATTTTTATTGAGTGGAATATTTGTTCCAAGAAAAGTATTTATTGCTGCAACGGATTCATTATCCATCTTTTGAAACGCTGGGTTTGAGAATATTAACTGCCGCATCTGCTCTTTATCATTAGATACTTTTATTGTCTCTAATACTTCTCCAAGTGTGGTCCGAAACTTCTTAAAATCATCAATTTCTTCCGGAACCACAAGATTAATATGATAATCAGGAATAAATTTTATCAATGCTTCATCCGAATGTTCCAACATATCATGCATCGTTCTTGGTCCGTCCCATTTATCGGCTCCCCAGTATAACGTAATCGTTATAACCGGCGTAAGTTTATCATCTTTTCTGAAACCGGATAAGAACTCTGCCGGAGTAAGTTTATCATGATTTTTCCTGTGTCTCCTGGCAGTTTCCTTTACCTGCGACCCATAATTTAATGCGTCGTATATCATGTTTTTAACGGGCATTGCATAGTGGATATCTGATTGATTTTCGATGCCAATAAGTACAAATACCATATCTTTGTTTCTTTTAATAACAGTTCCCTTTATTAAATCCCGCCATTTCTGGAACTGTTCTTCCCTGCCGTCAACTAATATGGATAATACTTCTGTGGAATCTTTCTCGATAAGTGTCTCTGCCTTAATAATCTGCTCTCCCTGAAACAGGACATAATTGCATAAATCTGCAAAACGGCTATTGTCAGACAAGTATTCTTTTGCTTTTGTATCTTTTTCGCCCATTAATCCCCCATTTTCCCCAGAAAGAAAATATACGCATAAACAGATAAAATCTTGCTCATACTACTGTGTATTATCAGATATCTACAAACACTGTATATCATTATTTTGGTTTTTGTCAAGGTTCTGCGTCATAAACACCAACAAAATACGCAAATTGCGAATCTCTGCCGGACTCTTTTCTTAAACCTTTTCCCCCGTCTTTTACTCCACTTCAACTTTCAAAACTACCGGAAAATCCGCTTCCATACCGTCTGTCACTACATGCAGCCCCTCTCCGTCGGTATGCCATCGGAAATTTCCTTCATAGCCCAGAATTTGTACATTTTTAACGATACCATGAAATTCCGGCACATTCTGATTCTTGCTTTCCGCTAAGGATTTCACATGAAATACTCCGTCTCTGGGACAGGATAAGGCGATGGCATAGATATTTCCGTGGTTTGCCGTAAACCGGTAGTCCTCGCTGGTGTAAATCTGCTCGGTCTGATCGGAAAACTGCCCCTCTTTTGCCCGGGTAGGACCTTCTGCGGATTTTCGCCATACCTTTGCGCCTTTGATTGCCTCGCCGTTTACTTTCATCCACGCAGCTAAATCCTTCAGTATTTTTTTGTCTCCTTCCGGAATGGTACCGTCCGCTTTCGGACCAATGTTCAACAACAGGTTGCCGTTTTTGCTGACCACATCTATCAGCGTGCAGATAATTTCATTACTGCTTTTATAATCCAGGCTGTCGGTATAGCACCAAGAATTTCTTGCGACGGCGGTATCCGTCTGCCAGGCATAGGGTTTCGGTTCTGCAAAGCCTCCCCGCTCCACCTCCACAATTCCACTGCCAAACATCATGGCGTCATGCTTGTAGCAAATGGCAACGGGCTCACCCCATTTTTCCCCGCAGTTATAATAAAATGCCGCCAGTTTTTTCAAGTAGGGCTTAAAAGCCTCATGCTGTATCCACCAGTCAAAATAAAGAAGCTTCGGTCGGTAATTTAAAATGATTTCCGCAGTTCTCGCCAGCCAGTCCCGTAAGAATTCCTCGCCGGGGTATGGTTCTGAATACAGATTTTCCGGTTCAGGCTCCGGCATTGCGGGCCAGTAGAAATCTCCCTTTTTCAGCGGTTCTTTGATATCACTGTCAAATTCTTTCCCATGGCTCATGAAAAACCAATGCTCCGCCCGGTGAGAGGAGGTACAGAAGCGGATTCCCTGTTTTTCCGCCTCTGCCTTTAATTCCCCTAAAATATCACGTTTCGGCCCCATGACCGCCGCATTCCAGTCCGACAGTTCACTTTTATACATCTGAAAACCATCATGGTGCTCCGCCACCGGAAAGACGTAGCCTGCCCCTGCCTCCGAAAACAATTTCATCCACTGGGCAGGTTGGAAATGCTCTGCCTGAAATAAGGGGATAAAATCCTTGTAGCCGAAATCCTTCTGTGCGCCGTAGGTTTTTACATGATACTCATACGCCGGCATTCCTTTAATGTACATATTTCTGGCATACCACTCATTGGAGTTTGCCGGGACACTGTAAAGCCCCCAATGAATGAAAATGCCAAGCTTCTCTTTGGAAAACCAGCGGGGCAGCTCCATTTCCGCCAGAGAGTCCCAGTCCGGCCGATAGGGACCCTCTGCAATGATTTCCTCCACTTTTTGTAAAATTTCCTTCTCGCTGTTTGGATTCACAATTCTCACCTTTCACTTTTCTAACCTAACTGCAACAGAGCCACTCCCTTAGCTTCCAGAACAAGCCCTGCGCCGCCCTCATAATGTTTCCCGGATAAAAGGTCACTCCCGCCTTCTTTTAACATAACCTTTTCTTCCTTTTCCCCGTGATTTAACAGAAACAGGAAACGCCCTTCTTCGTTTTCCCGCAAAGTGGTTTCCACCATGGTCAGCAGTTGCCCGGCACCGTTTTCTGCGTCACAAGCTTCCGCACCATGGTTTTCCGTCACCGCAAGGCTCTCCAAACCACATTCTGCCGCAATCTCTGTAAGAAGCTCCCGGTAAAAGGCAGCATCCGAATGAGTTGCCACATAATAGGCACAACCTTTTCCAAACCGGTTTTTCGTCACCGCAGGCATTCCTGCATAGAAATCGTTATCGTAAGCCCCCAGACTTTCCGCTCCCTCTAAGTGCAGCAAATCGCAGAGGATTTCCGCAGGGTAAGTTTTCCCCTTGTAGGTAAAGGTATGGCGGATGCCGATATCCTCCACTGGAACGGCATCGGATTCCTCCACCCAGATACCCAGGATATCCCGCAGCCTGCCCGGATAACCTCCGGTAATGACTAAATCGTGATCCTCCACATACCCGCTGAAATAGGTGGTAAGGAAGGTACCACCCTCTTTTACAAACTTACGGATTTTCTCATCAAAACCGTCCTTGCACATATACAAAAGCGGTGCCGCCACCAGCTGATAACCGGAAATATCGTCCGTCACTCCAATGATATCCACCGGAATGTGCATTTGCAGTAAACTGCAGTAATACGTAAATACTTCATCGTAATAATTGATTGCCTCGCTGGGCCCCGCGGACAGACTGCTTGCCCACCAGTTATCCCAGTCAAAGACAATGGCTGCCTTCGCCCTGCTTCTGGCGCCTAAAGTCTTATCCCCCAACTGCTCTAACTCTTTCCCCAAAGCCGTCATTTCCCGGAAAACTCTGGTATTCTCCGTCCCCACATGGTCAATCAGGGCGCCATGGTACTTCTCACATGCTCCGATACTTCTTCTCATCTGAAAAAACATCACCGTATCCGCACCGTGCGCTAACGCCTGATAGCTCAGCAGACGCATTACCCCCGGACGCTTTAGGGCACAGTATTTATGCCAGTTGCTGACGCTTGGGGTCTGCTCCATCAGCGCATAGGGCATTCCCTGCTTTAATCCTCGCATCACATCATGACACATGGCATTATGCCCATACTCCGCACCGAATGCCGGATAGCTGTCCCAGGAAACGAAATCCATCTCCTTCGCCCATTTCCGGTAATCTAACGGCTGGTAACAGCCCATCAGATTGGTAGTCACCGGAATCTCCGGGGTATATTTTTTCACCACGTCCCGCTCTAACTTGAAGCACTCTAACATACTGTCGGAATTAAATCTCCGGTAATCTAAAGAAATACCCTGAAAATTGGTCCTCGGTCTGCCGTCCCAGGAAAATTCCTCCGTCCGTAAATCCGGCAGCACCACGTCATCCCAGTCGTACATGGTGTGTCCCCAGAAGCTGGTATTCCAGACACGGTTTAATTCCTCTATGGTTTTATATTTCTTCTGAAGCCAAACCCGGAATGCCTTCTCACAGTTCTCGCAATAGCACTCCCCGCCGTACTCATTGGAAATATGCCATGCCACAATATTATCATAGTCCTTATAACGCTCCGCCAACTTCTCCGCCAGCGCTACCGAATATTTCCGGTAAGTAGGGCTGTTGGGACAGGAATTATGGCGGCTGCCGAACTTCCTTTTCATGCCGTTATACTCCGTCCGCAGAATATCCGGGTATTTTCTCGCCATCCATGCCGGATGCGCCGCCGTGGAGGTCGCTAAACACACTTTCAGCCCGTTTTTTTGCACGCATTCCATAATCTTATCCAGTTTGGAAAAGTCGTAGGTGCTCTCGTCCGGCTGCAGTGCCGCCCAGCTGAACACGTTTAATGTTACCACATCCACGTGTGCCAGTTTGAACAGACGCATATCTTCTTCCCAGATTTCCTCCGGCCACTGTTCGGGGTTGTAATCTCCGCCGTATAAAATTTTGTTTACTTTGCTGCTCTCAATCATAAGAGGCTCCTTTCTTGTATTTGTGTTTATTTTTTTCATTTCAAATTATGAAGGGGGAGTAGTGGGGCTTGTGGCTGGTTACGCAGTGGGATAGCAGGGTGGATTCTCGCAAGCACGCTCTCGCTCTTGGGAAAACGTAGCAGTACGTAAGCGCCTAAAACACAGGCGCTAAGTACTGACGTTCCCCAAAAGGCTTGCGAGAACCCACCCTGCTATCCCACTGCTTCTTTCACCGACAAAATTTACTACTACCGCTGTTTCTTATTTTTGCTTGTGAATATTATTTTGGTGAAAATATGCTGTATACTTCATACAAGGGCAGTCGCTGTAGGTTATGGGGGTTTTCGGGGTACCTTAGTTATGGCTGTGATGATACACTGAGTTACCATACCTGCACTCGCTTTTTGCCCATCCCAAGTTTCACAGAAACTTGCATAGGAGCACTACTTTTGCGTTCATTATATCATGTACAAAAACAGCACATGACCGACATTCGCCGCCTGCCAAAAATGCAAGCCTTTTCTTCTCACTTTTGCTCATTATATCATGCACTGCTCTCTTCCTGCGATAACATTCACTCTAAAAAAACATATTTTTAACCCTATTCCATTTTCTCAAATAATGAAAAAACCTGTTTTTCAAAACTTCATATTTTGCGCACCGAATATCCTTTATACTAATTTTAAAAAACAGAAAACAAAGCACCGTCTGCTTTTGTCCCGGCGATAACTGATATTGGCATAGCGGACAAAGCCCGGTCTGTTTTTGTCCCGACGATAACTGATATTGGCATAGCGGACAAAGCCCGGTCTGTTTTTGTGACTTTGGAAAGAGCTTAGAAGTTCTTAACAGCCTGTTCCATAACCAGCAATTCTCAGACACGATGTCTGAGAAAGACATATTCGAGCCATGGATGGCGAGTATATGTCGGTTGCGTCCCTTATCCACAACCTAAATTACAGGCTGTTTAGAACTTCTTAGCTCTGCACAACGGAACAAAAACAGACCGGGCTTTGGCCGATATGCCTCGACTGTCTTTCCTCACTCGGAACAAAAACAGACCGGGCTTTGGCCGATATACCTCGACTGTCTTCCCCCCGGAACGAAGGCAGAAAGAGAGCCACCACACATACATCAACAATCCGGTCCTCTGTGCAATGGCTCCCTCACATTTTTATTCAATTATAACCACTGTTCCACACCCGGCAGCCCCTCATTTCGAAGGTTCTCCGGCAGTCCCTTCCTTCAAAGGTCACCCGGCAGAAACCATCAGCAGGAACTGTAGCCGCATATCTTATTGGGCAGCCGCAACCTTATCCTGAATAATCTGCGTCAGCATAGCCTCGGCATCTGCCACACCTACGTTGTCAAGGTCGGAAAGCATCTTGTCATAAGTAGCGTCAAACTCACTCTCACTGCCAATCACCGCTTTTACTAATGCAGGCCAAGCCACTTCGTCTAACTGGTCGGAAATCTGAGTAAATTCATCCGGCATTGTGTAAGCCCATACAGGAGAATACATCGGTGTTTCAAACTCATCTGCCTGTGGGAAGATGTCTACTAAAAGCTCCACGCCCCATGCCTCACATGCTGCCTTCTGCTCTTCGTCATACTCTGCAATGACAGAATCTTTGCTTGTTGTGGTATAAGTACTTCCGGTCGGGTCTAACGTGCCGTCACCGTAATATGGGAATGGATATCCGTGAAAACCAACACCTGTTTTTTTACTGTAATCTTTATCTGTATTGGAATAATCAATTTCTTCCTGGGTTCTGTAACGGTGTCCCTCTTCGTCGATTTCGTAGTTCACCCCTTCAATTCCCCATCTTGTCAATACCTGACCTTCGTCAGAACAAATGTAATCAATGAATTTAATCGCTGCAACCGGGTCCTCACAGTCTGCAGAGATACCGACACCGTATCCGGTGGTAAGTCCCTGATACATCAAAGCTGCACATTTCGTATCTGCATCCATGGTCAGAGGCAGCGGAGCATAAGTTTTCTCATATTTACCGTCTGCTTTTAATACCTTCTCACCATCCTGGTAATCCCAATCCGTATCAAAGAGAGCTAAGACACGTCCGGAAGCAATCTTAGAAATATAGTCCTCATGGGTCTGGGTTGCAAATTCTTTATCCAACACACCTGCGTTGTACATCTTATTCATCCATCTGAAGTACTCCTTTTCCTTGTCGGAGCGGAATTTGTACATTGCCTCGTTATTTTCGTCAATGAGCCACTGACCGTTATCCGGTGCACCGTCTGCGATATAACCGGCCGGATTTCCTAAGGTAATCATCCAGTGCCAGTCTGCTGCGGACAAGGTAAAGCCGATGGTCTCAAGTCCGTCATCCGTGGTAGGATGCTCTTCCATGTATGTGATTAACATATCGCCGAACTCATCTAAAGTCTCCGGGATTTTGTAATCATTCGCTTTTAATACTTCCCACTGTACCTGTGCAGTACCGGAATGTTTATATTTTTCTCCCCCTACTTCATAGGAAGACAGCTGGTAAATAGACGGGTCATCTGCAGAATATTTTAATTTGCCAAACTCATCCCCATAAAGCTTTTTGATATTTGGACCATACTCTTCAATCAGGTCTGTCATATCAATTAAAGCCCCTGCTTCAATCAAGCTGCCTGCATCACCTTTTGCAAAAATCATATCGGGATAGCTCTGCTCTGCAATCATCAGGGCAACGCTCTCGTCATCTGCCTGAAGGGGATATTCTGTTTTCAGTTTTACACCTGTTGCCTCTGTCAGCGCCAGCGCCACCGGGTCTGTCCAGGGGTCTTCCTGTCCGTCTGCATTAAAAAATGTTAATTCTACCACCTCACCGGAGCCTGTCACGCCTGTATCTACAGAACCTGTTTCCGTTCCATCGGTTGTTCCTCCATTGGATGGTGTACTGTTATTTCCACATCCCCCAAGCATTCCCACTGCCATTGCAGCAACTAAAAGCACGGAACAAATTTTTCTTCGTTTCATAAGCCTTCTTCTCCTCCTTTTCCTTCAGCTTATATCTATCAGTTATCAGTCTTTGACTGCACCGACCGTCATACCGCCTACAAAATATTTCTGTAGGAACGGGTATACTACCAGAATAGGTACGGTAGCGATAATGGTAACTGCCATTCGCGTGGAAAGCGGTGATACCGCATTCACCATCTGATCCGCCGCGTGGGGATCAATCTTCATCTCCGCCTTCTGCATAATCTCATATAACACATACTGCAGGGTCGGCAGGTCCTTTGCATAAAGGTAAGTATCCATAAAGGAGTTCCACTGTCCCACGGCATAGAACAAAGCCACCGTTGCAAGTACCGGAGTACACAGCGGCATAATGATTTTTGCCCAGATGGTAAAATCGTTGGCTCCGTCAATTCGCGCTGCCTCCTGTAATGCGTCCGGCAGTCCGTCCATAAAGGAACGCATCAGGATGATGTTGTATGCCCAAATCATACCGGGTAAAAGATAAACCCAGAAGCTGTTTTTCAAATTTAAGGTTCTGACCATAAGTAAATATTCCGGAACCATACCACCGCTGACATACATGGTGATTAAAAATAAAAATGTTGTAATTTTGTTAAAGTAAAAATCTCTTCTGCTGAGCACGTAAGCAATCATGGAAGTGCTCACCAGACTAATCACAGTCCCCACCACGGTTCTTAACACCGACAGCATAAAGGGCTGTATCAGGTTATTATCCCGGAATACGCTGACATAGTTGTTCCATGTAAATTTTCTCGGAATAATAAAGTTAATATTGCGCATGGTATCAATGGGGTCATTGAGCGAAATTGCCAATACGTTCAAAAACGGGTAGAGGGTAATAATCAAAATACCGATAAATACTACCACCAGGATATAGTCGAGAATTTTCTCCCGGCTTTTTATTTTACTGCTTGACTTTGTCTTTGCCATGATTTTCTCCCTCCCTTATAATAATTTACTCTCACCGAGCCATCCGGAAACCTTATTAGCGATTAACATCAGTAAAACGCCTACGACAGACTGGAAAATACCAATGGCAGTACCAAGACCGTAATCATTATTTCCGATACCTCTTATGTATGCAAACCAGGAGAGCACCATCGCATGGTCCTGTACAATACTGTTGCTTAATAACATCTGGCGTTCCATACCTACATTCAATGCACTTCCGACGCCCATAATCAAAAGCACCACAATGGTTGGCTTAATTCCCGGCAGCGTAATGTGCCAAATTCTCTGGAGACGGTTGGCTCCGTCCACCTTTGCCGCTTCGTACAAGCCCTGGTCAATTCCTGCCATGGCGGAGAGGTAAACAATCGCGTTCCAGCCGCATTCCTTCCAGGCTTCCACCAGACAGACAACCACCCAGAACAGCGCCGAGTTTGTTGACATCAGGTGCAGGTTCTTTCCTAACAGTGTATCGATGGTACCGCCGTCATTTAACAGCATCTTGGCAATACTTGCGATAACTACCCAGGATACGAAATGGGGCAGATAGGAAACTGTCTGGGTCACTTTTTTAAATCTGCTAAAGCAGATTTCATTTAACATCAATGCAAAAAGAATTGCTAAAAGTGTTCCCAGGGCAAGGCCTATAATACTCAGGCAGATGGTATTTACCATGGTCTGACCGAACAGGCGGTCCGTAAATGCCCTTTTAAAATTTTCAAATCCTACAAACTCCCTCTCCCAGATGGGTTGTGCAAAGGACTTCGGTTTTACTTCCTGGAAACCCATGGTCCAGCCCCACAAAGGAATGTACTTAAATATAATCAGCCAGATTACAAACGGAATTGACATCATCAACAGATATCTCTGTTTCCACATCAAATTCCAGCTAAATTTTTGTTTTACCTTCACAGCTTTGTTTGAATTTTTCTTTCTCTCTTTCATACTGCTGTCCCCTCCTTTATCTAAACTGATTATAAATTTTCTCTGAAGTTTTTAATACCTAACTAATTTCATCATTTTTACCATAATTTTTTTACATTACATTTCCGTCCTCGGATTTTTACTATTTTGCAAACCAAAGCAGGCAGCCCCGTTTCTTCACGGAAATAAAAATACCAGATATAGCTTCGCTTTTCCTACGAACTCTATATCTGGCGTACCTCTATTTTTCCTTTCCTTTTTCGTCCTGCCTCTCTAATTTACGGGGAGCCGGATTTCCACTCTCTGCTTTTCCCTTACTCTTCCGCCATGCCATTCCAATTAATAGGCAGCCGGATTTCCACTCTGGTCTCTTCTCCCGGCCGGCTGTAAATGGACACGCCGTATTCCTCCCCGTATTTTAATTTCACTCTCTGGTTTACATTACAGACACCGATATGTGCCCCCTTGAACCGACGGCTCTCCAGTTCCCTTCTGATTTCCGCTAATTTCTCCTCTTCGATGCCGTTGCCGTTGTCTGCCACGGAAATCACCATCCCATCCTCTGTTCTGCGCTGCACCAGAATTGTAATATGTCCGTTCTGTTCCCTGCCCTCAAGA
This sequence comes from Lachnospiraceae bacterium, assembly GCA_021770785.1. Classification (GTDB taxonomy): domain Bacteria; phylum Bacillota; class Clostridia; order Lachnospirales; family Lachnospiraceae; genus Roseburia. Next base: position 32,187 of record JAETQH010000010.1, on the reverse strand, counting down.
CCGTGAATAATGGAGTTTTCCACAATGGGCTGCAAAATCAGTGGTAAAATCATCTTATTCTCCAGATTTTTTTCCACGAAAATATCATAGGTAATACGCTCCCCAAAGCGGTACTGCTGAATTTTTAAATAGTATTCCACCAGCTCCACCTCGGATTTTACGGAAACCTCCTTTTCCCCCGCCTGAATGCTGCTGCGGAGAATCTTCCCTAACATTTTGACTAACTCTTCAATCTCATACTGCTTGTTCACCCGGGCTTTCATGCGGATTGTCTCTAAGGTATTATAGAGAAAATGAGGATTTATCTGGCTGGTAAGCATTTTCAGCTCCGCATCCTTCTGGCTGGTTTTTAGCTGCTCCGCATGGATTTTTTCCCGGTATATCTCTGCTAAAAGCTTCTGGATATCGTGAATCATACTGTTGAGATATTCATAAAGCTGGCTGATTTCATCATTTCCACCGATTTTTTTCTCCAGCTCAAAATTCCCCTCCGCCGCCTTCTGCATCTGTTCCCGGAAATGTTCCACCCGCAGGGAATAGGAATAGGAGTATACCATAATAATCAGAAGCGCCGCCGCTGCTGCGATTCCCGAAATCAACACGCTCTGCCTGCTCTGCCGGTTGGCATTTTCCAGAATGTCGCTATACGCCCGCACTCCCACCACCTGCAGATAATCCTCACTGTTGCTCATTCGCAGCGTCTCGCAAGTCATAATGTAGAGTTCGTCCTCCACCGTTATCTGCTGCTGCCACTCATCCTGATCCTTTTCCGGCAGAAATTCCCGGATTTCCGAGAACTCCACTTCGTTCCCCATGCTGGTGGTCACGCAGCTGCCGTTTAGTATAATAAACGTGTCTCCTGCCCGCTCTCTGATATATCCCTCTAAAAGCTCCGGTCTTAAATAAATCACCAGAGCCCCCACATTTTCCCTTTCCTTTGTCTTAATCATACGGATTAAGGAAAGGGCATGATCGTAGCCGTCCACCTGGTGATACAGATACGCCCACACAATCCCGCTCTTTTCCCCGCTGACCCGCTGATACCATTCTAACTGCCGCACCTCGTCATCCACCTTGACAAATTTTGCGTTTCCCTTAATACTCTCATTTTCCAGATAAATACTCTCAAAGGATATCATATCGTTATAATACTTGCGGGAATCCTCAAAGCCGTTATAGTGGGAATAATCATCTACCATTTCCTGATAATCGGTATACTCCTTCTTCGCCATTTCCTCCAGTTTCGGGTCAAAGAAAAAGTATTTTGACACATTGATGATGGTACTCTGCATCTCCTTCATCTGGTTTTTCACCTTGCCAAGCTCCTGGATTTCCTCCCGTTCCGCCTGCTCAATCAACAGGTTGTTTGTTCCGCTAATGAGATAGACACATATCAATACCAACGGCAGAAAACCGCCGATAAAATAAATCAAAAACATCCGGTAGCCTAATTTTGTCTCCAATAACCGCCCCGCAAACTGCCGCCGGCCCCATTTCTTTTTCTCCATGTCCCTGCTTTCCTCTTGGCTAAAACTGCATCCGCTTAAGATATGTTTCTTCAAATTCCGGCTGCAGCGCCAGATTGATTTCCTGCGCCGTCTTTGCAAGCTCCGCCATCTTTTCTCCTGCTTCCGGCTCTAAAAGACAGCATTTCGCTCCTGCTAAGGCGCTGTTTCCCACCGCAGTCACCTTCCGGCGCAGTTCCGTCGGCAACAGCCCGATGCCTGCCGCCTTGTCTATGTCAATGGCTGTCCCGAAGCCACCCGCTAAGAATACCCGCTCCACCCGGGAAAGCTGCATTCCCGCCGCCTTAAGCAGCAGTTCGATTCCCGCATGGATTGCCGCCTTTGCCATCTGCACCTGCCGGATATCCTCCTGGGTAAAGTAAATGCTGTCTTTTACCACCGGATATCCCTTCTTAAAAAATTCCGGCCGCAGGATGCCGTTTTTGTCCACAAAGCGGTGCTTCACCAGTTCATATACCACATCAATAATTCCGCTGCCGCACAAACCCTCCGGTTTGGCATTTCCGACGGTTTTCACCACCATTCTGTTTCTCCCGAACAGCACCGCACGGGAAACGGCGCCGGAAACCCCAGCCATGCCGCAGCTGATGTTTCCGCCCTCAAAAGCCGGCCCCGCCGCCACGGAAGTGACAAAGAGCCTGTCCCCCGCAAAGAGCGCCATTTCCCCGTTGGTGCCGATATCAAGAAGCAAGGCGCAGCTTTCCCCGCTGTCTCCCTGCTCTCCGCTGGTTTTCTGCTCTCCGCTGCTTCTCTGCAAAATCTCTCCGCCCTTGGTCTGTTGTCTGCCGCACAAATCCGTGCTGTAAATTCCCGCAACAATATCTGCCCCTACAAAGGCTGAGAACCCCGGCAGAACCGTCACCTCCGCCGGGTATTCCCTATTGCCGAAAACCTCTTCCCAACTCTTTTTCTGCAGGGAAATATCCACCGGGGTAAAAGGCGCTTTTCCCAGACCCTCGCAGGAATATCCCAGCAGCAGGTGGCACATGGTGGTATTTCCCGCTATCACAAGGAAGATAATCTGTTCCCCCGCAATCTGCGCCTGCGCTGTCAGCTTTTCTATCAATGCTAAAACATCTTCCCTGATACAGCTTTGGAGGATTGCCGCCTTACCCTCCCTTGCCGCCTTGATCCTCGAAATCACGTCTGCGCCATAAGCCCGCTGATGATTGACAGACACAGCATTCCCGCAGGTTTCTCCGGTGGAAATTTTAATAAGAGCCGCCGCTAAGGTAGTGGTTCCGATGTCAAGGGCTACACCGTACCCCTGCCCGGAAGGAACTGCCCCCTTCTTTTTTTCCCCACAGGAAAATCCGGTTTCCACCGCCATCTCCTCCTGCCCCTGGGTAGGGACAAGAATCTCGCAATCCTCCGTCGGCACGGAAACACAGGCAAGCCGCCAGCCCTCCCGCAGTTTCCCCTCCGCCAGCTTCTTTTTTTCCTGCTCGGCAGGCTCTGGCGCACCGCTTCCGTACTGCACCAGACATTTTCCGCAGCTTCCCCTGCCATTGCAGGGGGTGTCCAGGTAAATCCCATTTTCCCGCAGCAGCTCCAACAATGTTTTTTTCTGCTCTCCTTCTGTCCCGATACGGCTGATGCCTGTCTCCTGTTCCTTCTCTTTTTCCTTCCTGCCGTCCCTATTCCTTTGCTCCTGTAATATTGTAATTACCATAATTGACTCCTGCTTTCTGTGCCTGTATCATCTGGTTTTTCCTGTCAATGTGATATATCTTTTCTCCCTTTTTAAAAAGCGCCCCGGTCTGTTTAAAATAAAAGGGCACGTCTGCCGCCACTTATCCGCATCTTTGATGAAAAAATCCGAAGTCATGCAGGTATAGACCGGCTCTTCCTCCGGCTGGAGCTTATATTCTTTTTTCCGGTTTTTCTGCAATGGCAAATCAAATTTCGCGGTTTTTTTCACCTTGGACGTATCCTTCCCAAATTCCGCATCCCGCCGGTATACATAGCAGTGGTAGCAGCCGGGGCTGATTTTGACGCAGCCATGCCAGGGATTCCAGATTGCCATATTACCACCTCCAAAAACCGATATTGTTCTTGTAACTTTTCCCGCTTGCCGTTATAATAAGCACGGAATAATTTTATTATATCTGATTTCATAAGAAAGGACAATAAAACTATGAAGCTGATTTCCTGGAACGTCAACGGGCTGCGGGCTTGTATGCAAAAGGGATTTATGGATTTTTTTAAGGAGGCGGATGCAGATATTTTCTGTATTCAGGAGTCTAAATTACAGGAGGGGCAGATTGACCTAGACTTGCCCGGTTACTGCCAGTACTGGAATTATGCCGAAAAAAAGGGCTACTCCGGCACTGCCATTTTCACCAGAAAAGAGCCTCTCTCCGCCGCTTACGGTATCGGCATGGAGGAGCATGACAAAGAAGGCAGGGTGATTACCCTGGAATATGAGAATTTTTACATGGTGACCTGCTACACGCCAAACTCCCAGAATGAGCTGGCAAGGCTGCCTTACCGCATGAAATGGGAAGAGGATTTTCTTGCTTATCTGAAAAAATTAGATGAAAAGAAGCCTGTGATTCTCTGCGGGGATCTGAATGTCGCCCACGAAGAAATTGATTTGAAAAATCCGAAAACCAACCGCAAAAATGCCGGATTTTCCGATGAAGAACGGGCAAAGATGACGGAGCTTCTGGCAAACGGATTTACCGACACCTTCCGCTACTTTTACCCTGATTTAGAACAGGTTTACTCCTGGTGGTCTTACCGCTTTAAGGCACGGGAAAAAAATGCCGGATGGCGGATTGACTATTTTATTACTTCCAAACGATTAGACAGCCAGTTACAGGATGCCAAAATCCACACCTCAGTCATGGGATCTGACCACTGTCCGGTGGAGCTGACGCTAAAGCTGTAAAAACCGTTGCTTTTCAGTTCTTTGAAATGCTGCGGAACCTTTGGCTATCTGTAATCTTAGTTATCTATAGCTAAAGGTCGTTCCCGCACCGCCGCCTCAAGCTGCCCTAACGCCTGCCTTAACGTACTTTTCGGGCAGGCGATATTGATTCGTTCAAAGCCTTCCCCTCCGGCGCCAAAGATTGCACCGCTGTCTAACCAGAGCTTTGCTTTCTTTACCAACAGTTCCTCCCGCTCTTCCTCTGTCAGCCCAAGCTGCCTGAAATCCAGCCACAGCAGATAGGTTCCCTCCGGCTCTGTCAGCTTAATTTCCGGAAGGCGTTCCCCAAGAAAAGTTCTCACAAATTCCAGATTCCCCCCTAAATAGCCTTTCAGCTCCGCAAGCCATTCCTCCCCCGTCTCATAAGCCGCCTGGGTTGCCGCAAGCCCCATGAGATTCACCTGGCTGTAGCCTGTCTGGGTGACAGCTTTCCGGAATCTCTGCCGCAGTTCCTTATTGGGAATAAAGATATTGGAAACCTGCAAGCCCGCCAGATTAAAGGTTTTGCTGGGAGCCGTGCAGATGATACAATTTTCCGCAAATTCCTTTCTCAGAGAGGCAAATACAAGATGGGTATGCCCCGGATAAGTAAAATCGCTGTGGATTTCGTCGCTGATCACCGGCACTCCGTGTTTTAAGCAAATTTCCCCTATTCTTTCCAGCTCCCACTTTTTCCAAACCCTGCCTACCGGATTGTGGGGACTACAGAGAAGAAACAATTTCACCTCATTTACAATGATTTTTTCCTCAAAATCCTCAAAGTCAATCTCATAATGGCCGTCTGTCAGTTTCAGGGGATTGTTCACCAGCCGGCGGCGGTTATCCCTGATGGCTTCTGCAAAAGGATAGTAGACCGGCTGCTGTAGCAGCACCGCCTCCCCCTCCTTCGTAAAAGCCCGGATTGCCGCAGCTATGGCAAAGACAACTCCCGGCGTTTTTACCAGCCAGTTTCTTTCCGTCTCCCAGCCGAAATGCTTCTGATACCACGCAGAAACTGCCTTAAAATATGCGTCTTTTCCCTCACTGTAACCGAAAATTCCATGGGAAACCACCCCATGCAGCCGCTCTAAAACCTCCGGCGCTGTCTGAAAATCCATGTCCGCCACCCAGAGGGGTAAGACGTCCTCCTCCCTGCCCCTCTCCTTTGCAAAATCATATTTAATGCAGAGGCTGCCCCTGCGCTCTATCACCCTGTCAAAATCATATCCCATCCTTGCCCTCTTTTCCGCACATGTCATCCGGTTTCGCATTCTCCGGCAATCTTCCGCTGATATACCCACCAGCACGGATGATTGTATTCTTTCTTAGAATACGCTGTTTTCCTCTCTTTGTGCCTTTTTATTTCATATAATTCATATCATTTTATGGAAATGATGTCAATATGCATACAAAAAAGATACCTTTTTTAGACAAGGTATCTTTTTCTGCTTTTATTTTCTTTTATAATTACACTCTTTTCTTATTTCCCATGGTGAATATCCTTAATCGGAATATTGGCAAACAGCGCTGGAACCGTTCCGTTGCTGCTCTCTGATTCCGTCTGGGTAATCTGGATGTCCAGACCCTCGGTATCAATGTCCATATATTTGGAAATCACCTGGATAATCTCGTTTTTAATCTGTTCCATCATTTCCGGAGAGCAGTTTGCCCGGTCCGACACCAGCAAAAGCTTTAAACGGTCTTTTGCCACATCACCGGAATTTTTCTTTTTAAATAGTTCAAACAATCCCATGAGCCGCCCCTCCTAATTTTTTTTGAACAAATCTTTCAATTTGGAGAACACTCCTGCTTTTCCCTCTAAATCAAGAAACGGGACTTCCTCGCCTAAGATACGGTGACAGATATTCTCATATGCTTTTCCCGCAAGGCAATCGGAACCCACAAGCGGCTCACCCTGATTGGTGGAAATAACGATATGCTCATCATCCGGCACAGCCCCGATTAAATTCACTGCAAGGATATCGCAGACATCGGCAACATTCATCATGTCGCCCCGTTTTACCATGTCCATACGAAGCCTGTTGACAATCAAATCTATCTGTTTTAACTCATTTGCCTCTAACAGCCCAATGATACGGTCTGCGTCACGGATGGCGGAAACCTCCGGTGTGGTGATAACCAGCGCACGGTCCGCTCCTGCAATGGCATTCTTAAAGCCCTGCTCGATTCCGGCCGGGCAGTCTAACAATATGTAGTCAAATTCCTGTCTCAGCTCCTCAATCAACGCCCGCATCTGCTCCGGTGTCACTGATGTTTTATCTCTGGTCTGGGCAGAAGGCAAAAGATATAACTCAGAATATTTCTTATCTTTAATCAATGCCTGTTTGATACGGCAGTTTCCCTCTACCACATCCACCAGGTTATAAACAATCCTGTTTTCCAATCCCATAACTACGTCTAAGTTACGCAGTCCGATATCCGTGTCAATCAATACCACTTTTTTGTTCAGCTGCGCTAAACCTGTTCCCACGTTTGCGGTTGTGGTGGTCTTACCAACTCCGCCTTTTCCAGACGTAATTACGATTACTTCACTCATGTTTTTTCATTCCTCCTGCTGTTAAATATCACTTAATAATTCCTTTGTCAACGGCTCAATACAAATGGTTCCTTCTTTGGTATATGCAATCTGGGGATTCGAAGCGGCTTCCTTTACTTTCTTATGCCGTCTTTTTCTTCCAAAGGTCTTATCCGGGCTTTTGGCGATGACATTTCCAATCCGAATCTGAATAGGGTCCATATCCAGCGCCACAATAAATGCACTGTCATCCCCGCCGATGCCTGCGTATACATTTCCCTTCACAGCACCTAAAATCACAATGCTGCCATAGGCGGACACGGTAGCGCCGGGATTCACGTCCCCCACCACCACAATACCGTTTTCACTCTCAATGACCTGTCCGGAACGCAGTGTTCCCCGGTAAAACTGAGTTCCACCGTCCACATAGGGCTGCTGCACCGACGTCTGGCAGGCTTCTATCTGCTGCCTGATATACTCTTCATGCTCCGGGTTATTGTCCACAATGCAGAGTATTTCAATGGACGTGTTGGCTGTGACGGCGTCCACAATCGCGGTTTCCTGTTCCGGGGTCAGCTGCCGTCCCTCAAAGGAAATCGCTAACTTTGCACCTTTGAAAAATTTTTCAGATTCCTTAAATTTTTCGATGATTGCCTTCAAAAGCGACTGGAATGCCATATCCTTGTCTAAAATAAGGTGGATTCCAAACTTATTACTTTTTATAATAACTGCCTGTGACATATCGCTCCTCCAATTTACTATCCGATTAAGTATAGCAGATTATTGCGGTCGGCGCAATGCAGGAAGGCGGAATTTTTGCAAATTTTTGCGGACTTTTAAGTGCAGGCAGTGGGAAACTTTATCCTTGATTTTCCTCCTTTTGACACCCGAAGCAACTTTATACTCTCATAAAATCTGACATGATACAGGCCCCCTTTGCCCCGGCTGCCATCACTTCCTCTAAGCGTCCGTCCTCTAGCCCTATGCCGCCGATGGCATAAACCGGAATGATTACCGACTGACAGACTTCTCTTAAGAAATCCAGCCCTCTGGGGGGAATGCCGGGCTTACAGGAGGTTGCATAGATATGTCCGGCAGTCAGGTAGGCGGCGCCAAGCTGCTGCGCTTCCCTCGCCTCCGATGGAGAATGGACGGAGCAGCCGAGTTTCATGCCCTGTTCCCCCACTCTCTTTTCCTCCTGAAATTTTCGTAGTTCCGCAAGGGGCAGATGAAGCGTCTTTACACCAAGCCTTTCTGCAACGGCAGGAAAGTTATGTATGATAAGTTCTATACCGTATTTCCGGCATAATGTAAATACCTCCTCCGCCAGTCCTTCATAGGTTTCCTCCGGCAAATCCTTTTCCCGCAGCATAATTGCCTTCGGATGCCGCTTTGCAGCTCTTTCCGTTTGTTCCAAAAAAGGGCGGGTACAGAGTTTCCGGCTGGTTACTGCGATCATCTGATTGTTTGTCATAATTTCACACATAAATGTAATCCTTCATAACGGGCTGCAGACCAAGATTCTCCAACGCCTGATAAACCTCCGTCACCGTCCGTCCGTCAGATATCTCAAACTGTTCGTCTCCCTTATCCTCCACGTCCTTAGCGTGACTGCCGATTCCGGTGCTGACCCCTGCGGAAATTTTGGTGGCAGCAATTTTCATAAGGTTATCCCTGACTCTGGCACATTCTCTGGTGGAAACGGTAATACTGGCATAAGGCATGAAAAGGCGGTATGCCGTCACTACCTGGAGCAGTTGTGCCTCATGGACATCCATGGGATTAATTTTATCATTATTGATAATAGGGCGCAGCCTCGGACAGGAAAAAGCAATTTCCGCATGGGGATATTTGCGTTGTAACAAATAGGCGTGCATTCCCGTGGCAAAGGCGTCTTTCCTGAAATCGTCAAGCCCTAACAGCGCCGCAAACCCTACCCCCCTCATGCCGCCCTTTAACGCCCGCTCCTGGGCATTGAGACGATAGGGGAAAATCCGCTTATGCCCCGCTAAGTGCAAAGTTTCATATTTATCGGAATGATAGGTTTCCTGAAATACCGTCACATAATCCGCACCGCACCGGTGGAGATAGGCATATTCGTCAGAATTCATGGGATAAACCTCTAAACCTACCACCTTAAAATATTTCCTTGCAATTTTACAGGCTTCCCCGATATAGGCAACATCGGACATTTTTTTGCTCTCCCCGGTCAAAATCAGGATTTCCTGCAATCCGCTTTTTGCGATTTCCGCCATCTCCGCTTCGATTTCCTCCGCATTTAATTTTGCCCTCTTTATCTTATTGTGGCAGTTAAAACCGCAGTAAATGCAGTAATTTTCACAATAATTGGCAATATAAAGCGGGGTAAAAAAGCAAATAGAGTTTCCGAAATGCTTCTCCTTCTCCCGCTTTGCCGCCTGCGCCATTTCCTCTAAATAGGGCATTGCCGCCGGGGACAGCAGCGCCCCGAAATCCTCCGGTGTGCGGTTTTCCTTATTCAGAGCGGCAAACACGTCCGCTGCCGTATATGTTTCATAATTGTACTGTTCCATGGCAGAAACGACACGCTCCGCCACATCCGACTCTAACACCTCCATATCCGGCAGGTACGCCATATGGTCGATACGCGCCTCCTTCTGGTGTTCCTTTATTTCATCACTTAAAATACTTTCGTTGATATGTTCCTCTTTACTCATGCCTCTATCTGTTTTCTCCTTCCCCGGCTGCAAAATTTTTGTTTCTGCATTCTCTCCGTTTTTGTTGCATTGACTTTTATCATTTTATTCATGCAAAAATCCTGTCAGTGGGGATGAGGCGCTGGCGCCTTTTTCCCTTACTCTGCCAAGCCCTGCCAAATACGCCCCTCTTCCGGCTTCGATTCCCCGGCGAAACGCCGCAGCCATCATGGGGATATCTCCTGCCGTGGCAATTCCGGTATTTGCCATCACTGCCGCCGCTCCCATTTCCATCACCTCGCACGCCTGGGAAGGTCTGCCAATTCCTGCGTCCACGATAACCGGAAGATCCATTTCGTCGATTAAAATCTGAATAAATTCTTTTGTACAGACACCTTTATTAGAGCCGATAGGCGATGCCAATGGCATAATGCAGGCTGCCCCCGCATTTGCCATATCCCTTGCCGCATTCAAATCCGGATACATGTAGGGCATTACCACAAAGCCTTCCTTTGCCAGAATTTCCACCGCTTTCACCGTCTCATAATTGTCCGGCAGCAGATATTTTGAGTCATGAATCACTTCAATTTTCACAAAGTCGCTATGGCAGATTTCTCTGGAAAGTCTGGCAATCCGCACCGCCTCATCGGCATTTCTCGCCCCGGAGGTATTGGGAAGCAGAGTCACTCCCTCCGGAATGTAATCTAAAATATTGGCAACGCCTCCCTCATTGGCACGGCGCAGGGCTAAGGTAACAATCTGCGCTCCCGCCTCCCTTACCGCCGCATCAATCAGCTCTATAGAATATTTCCCCGAGCCTAATATAAAACGTGAGGTAAATTCATGTCCCCCTAAATTCCAACTGTCTTTTCTGTTTTCACTCATTGCTTTTTCCTCTTTTCTTCTATCCTTTTATAGGTCTGTATGTTCTATCGGGGTGCTTCCCCGACACGTCGGAAATGTCACGCTCTCATGGGAAGTTTATCTGCAGCCGCCGCCCATAAAGGTCAATATTTCCAAAATGTCCCCCTGCTCTAGCTTTGTGGTTTCGTATGCCTCTTTTGCCACAATAGCCTCGTTCCGCTCTACCGCCACCTGATGGGGCTGATATTGTTCGGAAATCAGAAACTCCTGCAAGGTCATTTCCTTTTCTAACGTTCTTTCTTTTCCGTTTACCGTCAGTTTCATCCTTCTTTTTCGCCTCCTTAAAATTTCCCACATGAATCCGTGGGCAGCTCACGCAAAACGTTTTTTCTCTATGGGGAAGTCATCTCTTTTACACGTTAATGCAACAGGCTCTTTCCTACCCATAGAAAAAAGAGTTCACAAAGAAATACACCCGCGGTGGTGTACCCCTTCATGAACTCTTATGTTCACTCTCACGTCCGTTCTGAAATTAAAAAACCGTTTCCGATTTACGTTATTTAGCATAAGCTATGGCAAATTATTTGTCAAGAAAAATAACAAATCAGACTCTCTATTTCTCCCCTGTCCGGCATGGAACGTAACGCCCCTTTACGGGTTGTAACAATAGAAGCTGCCGCATTTGCAAATAACAGCATTTCCTCCAAATCCGGCTGTGCCAGATTATCAAGGCCACGCTCCAGAGCAAAACTCAATACCCCTGCACAAAATGTATCGCCTGCGCCTGTGGTATCTACTGTCCTGTCACTTAAAAATGGTTTCCCGCAGACTTTCTTATCCAGATAGTATGCAAGGCTTCCCCGGCTGCCCAGAGTCACATTGATAAGCTTTGCCCCTGACCGTGCTTTAATCTCCTGCACACCTTCCTCATAGCTTTCCAATCCCGTCAGCCATTTTATTTCATTATCTGCAATCTTTAAAACATCACATTCTCCAATCCCATACCAGACAGCCTCTTTCGCCTGTTCTTCCCTTTCCCATAACGGCTCTCTGTAGTTCGGATCAAAGGAAATTATTTTCCCTGCTTCTTTCGCAAAAGAGACAGCCCTCTTTGTTGCTGTTTCTGCCGGTTCATTTGTAAGCGAAAGGGAGCCAAAATGAAAGATTCTGCACCCCTCTATGAGTTCTTTACTGACTTCATATTCTGTCAGCATAATGTCTGCCCCCGGATTTCTATAAAACGAGAAATCCCTGTCACCGCCTGCCAGCGGATGAACAAAAGCCAACGTCGTATTTACATTCCTGTCATAAACCAGACCCTCCGAAGAAATCCCTGTTTCCCGGATCGTTTTTCCCAGCATCCTTCCGAAAGAATCTTCTCCCACTTTACCGATAAAAGCTGTCTGATAGCCAAGCTTCGCTAGCATCGCAAGCACATTGCAGGGCGCACCGCCCGGATTTGCCTCAAACACTGGATTTCCATTCTGACTGCTGCCGGTTTGAATAAAATCAACCAGCAACTCCCCTAATGCAACTACGTCATACATCTTTCCCACTCTCCTTCCTTTCTTGAATTTCCTCCACGATTTTATTATAGGCTTTCTTGTTCAGTCGGTAAAAATATAATACCCCCGCTGTAACCATCCATAATGTACCCGGAACTGTAGTGAATGAGTGTTTGATCACCGCAAGGACCTCCGGATTCTGCTGCCGGTTTGCCACATACCCCAGACTGCCTAAAACTCCTGCCAGGACAGATGTCCCGATTGCCATCCCTACCTTATTCCCCAGTGAAATAAATGCATACTGGAAGCCGTCATTGCGAAGCCCTGTTTTCCATTCCCCATACTCCACACAGTCCGGCACAATAGCATAAATCGCCGTATTAAATCCTGAAAAGAAAAATTGTGTCAGGCACGAAAACAGGTAAAACGGAACAGGAGCCTCGCCAACCGTAAAAAAGTACATACAAAACATACAGATGCCAGTAAGCAATGCAAATATAGATGCCGAACGCCCCTTATTATTCGTCAGCCGGAATACAACCGGAAAACAGGCTGCGCCGATGATAGAAGGAAGGATGATAAAAAGAGAATATGTACTGAACAAAGCCTGATTCCCCTCCACATAGGTAAAATAATAAAGTGCATCTGCATTCCTTCCATAAAGCGTAATTCCAAACAGAAACTGCCCTGCGACTGCAATCAAATACGGTCTGTTTTTCACCACAGCATCCAGCTGCACTTTCAGTGAAATTTTTTCCTTTTCAGGCACTTCCACGACTTCCTTCGTTTTCGCAAAACAAAAAATATGGCAGGCCGCAAAGATACATCCATAAACAATCGCAACCAAAAGATAGCCCCGCTTATCGTCCCCGTCGCCAAGTGCCGCAATCAGAGGAACCGTTATAATATTGATAATGCCAATTGCAACCATTGCACTGACCGAGCGGAAGGTATTAATTTTCGCCCGTTCTTCTATGTTCTGTGTCATCGCGCCACACAGCGTCCCATAGGGGATGTTCACACAGGTATAGCCTAACACCAATATACAGTAAGTAACTGCCATATAAACAATCTTTGCCGTAGACGGCCAATCCGGATGAGCCCAGAATGTTAGCATCAGCACAACAGCAGTAAGCGGCGCAGCAACCAGAAGCCAGGGACGGTATCTTCCCCATCTTGTATGGGTCTTGTCACTCAGCCCTCCAATTACCGGATCATTAATGGCATCCCAGAACCTTGAAAACAACATCAGCCCTGCAACTGCCCCCATTCCAATCCCAAAAACATCCGTATAAAAAATCATCAGGAAATTCCCGACAAACATCCAACTGAAATTACACCCCACATCACCCATGCCATAAGCAATCTTACTGATCAGCGGCACTTTTACATCCGTATTTTTCTGTTCCATTGCCATCCTCCTTATAAACGAGTATAAAGTCCTTATCTGCCAAGCTATTTTATTCTGTAATGCGGATAACGGCCTTCACGATATCCGCTTTATTATTGACGCTGTAATCCATGGCCTTCTGTGCTTCATCAAGACTAAATACATCCGTCACGATACCTTTCAGGTTTACTTTGCCCGTCGCAACCGCATCAATCGCCATTGGATAGATATGACGGTAACGAAATACTGTCTTAAATGTCAGCTCCTTATCCAGTGCAAGGCTCATTGGCAGTGTCATTTCCCCGCTCTTGCTGTATCCAACCAGCACAATGGTTGCACCCTTTTTTGCCATATGTATGGTCTGGACAGTCGTTACCTGTGTGCCGGCTGTTTCTACTGCAAGATCGCACCCCTTTCCATCCGTCAGCTTTCTGACTTCTTCTACCGCATCTGTCCGGCTCCCGTTAATCACCCCGTCTGCCCCCAGTTCCAATGCTTTCTGAAGTCGTTTTTCCATAATATCCACCACATATACCCTGGATACCCCCATTGCCTTTAATGCCATCATCGTCACGAGGCCAATGCAACCTGCTCCCATGACCACTGCCGTCTGACCTGCCCTTGCGCCTCCCTGCATAGCTGCATGAAAGCCTACCGCCAAAGGTTCCATCAGAGCGCCTTCCATTGTACTTACGTTATCCGGGAGTTTGAAACAAAGGGCCGCTTCATGCGCCACATATTCCTGGAACACACCGTCCACCGGAGGCGTTGCAAAAAATACCACATCCGGGCAAAGGTTGTAATTCCCTGTTTTGCAAAACTCACAGTGACCGCAGGTTTTTCCCGGTTCTAGCGCAACCCGATCACCAGCCTTCAGATGTTTTACGTTTTTCCCCACTTCTACTACCGTACCGCCCGGTTCATGCCCCAGCACAAAGGGCGGTTTTACCACATAATCCCCGATTGCCCCTGTCTCATAATAGTGCAGGTCACTGCCGCAGATACCCACATACTCTAATTTTACAAGAACTTCATCGTCCTTTGGCACCGGGATCTCTCTCTCTTCAAACCCCATCTTACCGATTCCGAGCATAACTGCAGTTTTCATTGTTCCTTCCATGATAATTCCTCCTTGTTTTTGTTTATTTTATACTTTATTAAATAGTTTTATTATGTATCTTATTTTATTTGCATGGCCATTTTTTGTCAATACAAAATACGGATTTCTTCAATTTTCGTCACTTCATTCAAAATGCCAATGCTATTTTAGGTAAAATTGCAACAAAAAAAGAGATCCCATCTCTGAAATCTCTCAAACTTTAACGCCATCCAATCTTTATACTTGCTCCATAAACAACTCTATAACTTTCAGCGAAGCTCCCAGTGCCGCCGCTTCCGTCTTATGCCTGCAAATTCTGATAAAAAAACCGTCTTCTGCAAATGTATTCCTTTCTGATACTTTATTCTGGATATCTCGAATAAAATCACCCATACTGCTTCCAACATACCCTCCCAGAACAACATCACAGTCCAGAAGCATATGAATATTGTTCACTGCTATGGCCAGATAAGATGAATATTGTTTCCAAAGGCCAGCCGCTTCCTGTTCCCCATGCTTTAATCGGTCAAAAAAATCTTCCACTCTCCCATCTGTCAGACACTTTACAGAACAATAGGCATCCAGGCATCCATATTTTCCACAGTAACAGACTTTCCCATCCGGAACAACTGTCATATGCCCTGCTTCCCCACAACGAAAATTCCTCCCCTGTTCTAACTTTCCATTACTGTAAACCGCACCCCCTACCGTATTGCTCAGGGACAAATAAAAAAATCTCCCCATCTCTTCTGACTGAATTCCCTCCGCATATGCCCCTGCATTCGCATCATTTAAAAAATGGCAGGGATAAGGGAAAAAACGGCTTACAGCAGAAAATGGCAAAGCACTTACCCCGAGGACGTGGGAATCTGCAATCAATTCCTGATCCAGGTCAATAATTCCGGGGAATGATATTCCAATTCCCAATATGCTTTCCCTGCCACATCCGCAGTCTTCCAAAAAGCATTCCAACTTCCTGCATACTTCCAGGTAATAATCATCTCCTGTGGAATATGGCAGAAATATCCGTTCGTATTTTAAAATCCTGCCCGACAGTTCTGTGAGAACCAGACTGATATGATTTTTCGTAATATCCACCCCCGCTGCTTTTCCCACACTCCCAGATACCGCCAGTGCCTTTGCCTTTCTTCCCCCGGTGGATTCCATCTCCCCTTTTTCTTCCACAAGCCCCCGCTCTATCAGTTCTTTGGTAATCTGTGTCGCTGTTGGAAGACTTAATTTCAGCTCATAGGATATGTCCGGATTTGATACCATCCCCTTTCTGCATATATAACGAAAAACATCATTCCTATTCTTCCTTTTTACTTCCATGTTTGTAATTTTCTTTTTATCCATTTTAATCCCCTATACTTTTTTTAAGTATTTTTCTAAGTATAATATATCATAAACATCACCAGTTTTCCATGTCTTTTCAGCTACGGCAAAAAATATGTGCACATAGATGAACATCTCCATAAATAGGGGCAAGGTATTTTTCAGTGTCCACGAAATAGAATTGGGGGCAAATTCTGTCATGCCTTTTATATCAAATAAGCGGTTTACATAGAAATGCAAACCGCTTATTTAATCCAATCCGATTTTTCCTTAAACTATTTGTAAATTTCTTTTTTCCTTCCCGACCGGCTTTAAGATATGCCCTAAGTATCGCGGCACTCTCGTCCCTCGTATAGCTTTCTCCCAACTTTTCTACGTCATATTCATAAGCAATCTTGATGACCGCCAACTTGAAAGGGGCAAAGTTTTACCCTCTGCCGCCTTTCACTGTTTATCATAGCTTCTTGCCTAAAAAAGTACAGGACACAGACTGAGAATCTCCATTTTATGGTGTGAAAATTATGGCTTACGAAAAGGTTGCCACCTTAAATTTGCGAATCAGTCCTTCTAAGTGCTCCGCCTGACTGCTCATTTCCTGGCTTGCCGCAGCACATTCTTCCGAAGTAGCAGAATTAGTCTGTACCACATCATTAATCCGCTCAACACCGCCTCTTACCTGACCGATAGCTGTAATCTGATCCTCAAGGGCTTCTGCGATTCCATTTACCTCTACGGTAATTGTCTTAGAGCCTGTCACCACACTTTCCAGCTGCTGCGCCGTCTCGTCTGCAATTACCATACCTTTTTTCACTGCCTTTACGGAAGTCTCAATCAATACCGTAGATTCCTTTGCCGCCTCGGAGCTCTGGGCTGCCAGTACCGATACCTGATCTGCCACAACGGCAAAGCCTTTTCCTGCTTCCCCCGCTCTGGCTGCCTCAATGGAGGCATTTAATGCCAACAGGTTCGTCTGGGAAGCAATATCGTTAATCGTAGCAATGATTTTGCTGATTTCCCTAGAAGAATCATTAATTTCTCCCATAGAATCCACCATCTCCTGCATTTTACCATTGCTGTTGATAATCTCTGCTCCAAGCTCTTCTACCTGAAGGCTCACATCTTTTGCGTTTTCCGCATTCTGTGCCACACGGTCGGAGACGCCTGTCAGCGTTGCCGAAACTTCCTCTGTGATAGCTGTCTGGTCCGTAGCTCCCTGCGCCAAATCCATGGAACTTGCCGCCACCTGCTCGGAACCGTTAGATACCTGGTCTGCCACCCGCTGAATCCCCTTGACAGTATCCGCCATGCTTCTCTCAAATAACATAAAGGAATCTAAAATATTTATAAAATCACCCTTCCACTCTACCTCAGGCTGCACATCAAAGTTACCCTCTGAGAATAATTTCATCGACCTTGAAATATCATCTATGTAAGAGCCAAGAATACGAATTGATTTCCGCAGACTGTGTGCCAAACTTCCGATTTCGTCATCGGAATGATACTCCAAATTGCTGTGAAGATTACCCACTGCAAGTTCTCCCGCCACAGCCTCAATTTCACGGAGAGGCCTAAGAATCAGTTCCAGTATATTTTTTGCGATTACTTTTGAAGAGACAACTGCTAAAATGATGAAAGCAACAATGACAACTATGCCAAGGTAAAAGACTATTTCACTGGCTCTGACTGCTTCTTCCTTTTTAATATCTGTAACTTCATCAAGCTTTTCTCCCGCCGCCAATGTTTTTTCCAAAGCAGGCACGCACTGCGTCAAAATCATATGCTCCGCCTCCTCCCCGTTTCCGGCCTCAAGCTCCTCTATGATAGCATAACCGACATTTCCCCACTCATTCAATGCCTGAGAATACTCTGCAAACAGACCCTCCTCTATCACTCCGGTTTCTTTAATTATCTGCAGCTCTTCCTCTACTTCGTTCAGTCTCTCTTCCACCTCCGTCCGATAACTGCTATAAGTACCCGTATCTTCATTAATTACCATCTCGCGAATATTCCGTGCGGCAATATTCACATCAATCCGGCACGTCTTTACCGCTGTATCGGCTCTCTGCGCCTCATTCACATAACTGCCAAATCTTCCGTGCAATACTGTCAGGCATATGATGCTTAATATTCCAGAAAGTATCATCATTCCAATTACTACAGTATAGCCGTACTCAATTTTTTGTTTTAATTTCATGCTGTCTAATTTCTTTAACATCTTCCACCTGCATCCTTTCTTAATGTATTCTTAATTTTTCTAATATGTTATAGCATACTCAAGCTACAAAATCAACAGTTTTCTTCTATGTTTACACAAAATAATCAATTTTCTTCTATAAATGTCGAAATCCGCCAATCGTAGCGGATTTTCTGCGGTCGACGGATTCTTTTGTTGATAACAGCGGTTTGATTTTACGGTGTCTGCTTCATACTCTCCAAAAAGACGGCTCTTTATGAATTTTCTTTCCAAAAAAACTGCTCTTTATGCCAAAACATAAAGAGCAGTTCATTCATTTTAATATAATTGCAATACTACTTTTGACTGTGTATTATTTATTGGCAATAGCCGCCTGTGCTGCCGCCAGACGTGCGATTGGTACACGGAATGGTGAGCAGGATACATAGTCTAAACCAATCTTGTGGCAGAACTCTACGGAAGACGGATCTCCACCATGCTCTCCACAGATACCAACGTGAAGTTTTGGATTCACCGGTTTGCCAAGTTTGATTGCTGTCTCCATTAATTTGCCAACACCTGTCTGGTCTAATTTTGCAAATGGGTCGTTCTCGAAAATCTTGGTGTCATAGTAAGCGTTTAAGAACTTACCAGCGTCATCACGGGAGAAACCAAAGGTCATCTGCGTTAAATCGTTGGTACCGAAGCAGAAGAAGTCAGCTTCTGTTGCGATTTCATCAGCAGTAAGAGCTGCTCTTGGAATCTCAATCATGGTACCTACTTCGTACTCAAGATTTATGCCCGCTGTTGCAATTTCTGCGTCAGCAGTCTCTACAACTACTTTCTTCACATATTTTAACTCTTTTACTTCACATACTAATGGAATCATGATTTCCGGTTTTACAGTCCAGTCAGAGTGTTTCTTCTGAACGTTGATTGCTGCACGGATAACAGCTTTGGTCTGCATTTTTGCAATTTCCGGATAGGTAACTGCAAGACGGCAGCCTCTGTGTCCCATCATCGGGTTGAACTCATGTAAGGAAGCGATGATGTTCTTAATGTCCTCAACAGATTTACCCTGAGCATTTGCAAGCTTCTCGATATCAGCTTCCTCAGTAGGAACGAACTCATGAAGAGGCGGATCTAAGAAACGAATGGTAACCGGGTTACCCTCTAATGCTTCGTATAATGCCTCAAAGTCTCCCTGCTGATATGGTAAAATCTTCTCTAATGCTGCTTCTCTCTCTTCTACGGTGTCAGAACAAATCATCTCACGGAATGCTGCAATTCTGTCCTCTTCGAAGAACATATGCTCGGTACGGCAAAGACCGATACCTTCTGCACCAAGCTCGCGGGCTTTCTTTGCGTCTGCAGGAGTATCTGCGTTAGTACGAACCTTTAATGTTCTGTATTTGTCAGCCCAAGCCATAACCCTTCCGAACTCACCGGCGATGGAAGCATCAACGGTCGGGATAAGACCTGCGTAGATGTTACCTGTTGTACCGTCGATGGAAATCTCAGATCCTTCTGTGAAAGTCTGTCCGGCTAAGGTAAATTTCTTATTCTCTTCATCCATAGCAATGTCGCCACAGCCGGATACACAGCAGGTACCCATACCACGTGCAACAACGGCTGCATGGGAGGTCATACCACCACGAACGGTTAAGATACCCTGCGCAGCTTTCATACCGGTAATATCTTCCGGTGATGTCTCAAGACGTACAAGAACAACTTTTTCGCCTTTTGCAGCCCAAGTCTCAGCGTCATCTGCTGTAAATACAACTTTACCGCAGGCAGCACCCGGAGATGCTCCAAGACCTTTTCCAAGCGGAGTTGCAGCTTTTAATGCAGCAGCGTCAAACTGTGGGTGAAGTAATGTATCAAGGTTACGAGGATCGATCATGGCAACTGCCTCTGCCTCTGTCTTGTGTCCTTCATCTACAAGGTCACATGCGATCTTAAGAGCAGCCTGAGCGGTTCTCTTTCCGTTACGGCACTGTAACATATAGAGCTTCTTGTTCTCTACGGTAAACTCCATATCCTGCATGTCATGGTAATGATTCTCAAGGATATCACATACTTTAACAAACTCTGCATATGCTTCCGGGAACTCCTGCTCCATCTGAGCGATTGGCATTGGTGTACGAACACCTGCAACTACGTCCTCACCCTGCGCATTCTTAAGGAACTCACCCATAAGCTTCTTCTCACCGGTTGCCGGGTCACGGGTAAATGCAACACCTGTACCGGACTCTTCGTTTAAGTTACCAAATACCATAGGCATTACGTTTACTGCGGTTCCCCAGGAATATGGGATATCGTTGTCACGACGGTAAACGTTGGCACGTGGGTTGTCCCAGGAACGGAATACAGCTTCGATAGCTAATTTCAACTGCTGTACAGGATCGGAAGGGAAATCCTCTCCTAACTGGTTCTTGTACTCAGCTTTAAACTGCTCTGCCAACTCTTTTAAGTCTGCCGCAGTAAGTTCAACGTCATACTGAACGCCTCTGTCTTCTTTCATTTTATCGATAAGCTGCTCGAAATATTTCTTACCAACCTCCATAACGACATCAGAGAACATCTGGATGAAACGTCTGTAAGAGTCATATACGAAACGCTCAAACTTCGGATCTGGGTTTCCGGCAATCATAGCTGCTACTACTTCATCATTCAGACCAAGGTTTAAGATGGTATCCATCATACCCGGCATGGAAGCTCTTGCTCCGGAACGAACAGAAACTAATAATGGATTCTTGAGGTCTCCGAACTTTTTGCCGTTAATCTCTTCCATTTTCTTAACGCCTTCCATGGTCTGAGCCATGATTTCATCGTTAATCTTGCGTCCGTCCTCATAATACTGAGTACAAGCTTCTGTTGTGATTGTGAAGCCCTGTGGTACAGGAAGACCGATGTCTGTCATCTCTGCAAGGTTGGCACCTTTACCGCCAAGCAGGTTACGCATGGTCATATTTCCTTCACTAAACATGTAAACCCATTTGTTTGCCATTTTAATAATTCCTCCTAAATTTTATACTTACTATTGTAACTACAGTATTCTCTCTTGCTTTGAAAATCCTGTAATTATTCGACTTTGTGTGCATCTCCCTAAAATGCACACATTTATTCTACCATATTTTTGCATAATGGCAACAAGTTTTTTTGACGTTTTTGATAATTTTTTGTTACATTCCCACAATTTGGAATTTAGTTTCATCATATGGAACTTGTTTTTTTATATCACATTAAAAAATCTCCTTCAACCACCGGAACAGTTTCCGCTCTGAAGCTATTATAAGTACGATTCCTGTAACAATACTCAAATATCTTCCTGTCACTCCAAAATCGAGCGGTACAAGCGAATCCAAGGAAAGACCAAACACAGCCACTGAAACTGCCAACACATATCGCATGGTCTCAATTACAATCTCTTTCCCCCATTCGCCCATACTGAGCCATCCATAGGAAAACCCACAAAGAATTACCACCGCAATCACTCCTGTGCAAAGGCAGGTAATCATTTTCTTTTTATCAAAAACTTTCTCCGTATCGGCAAGAATATATCCAATCCCTATACTTGCCAATGCACAGATAAGAAGCCAGTAATAACATTTCTGTAAAACTATTAGCAAGATAACTTCCCACACCTCGAAATGCTTTTTCTTAAAGATAAACATAATTGCCACTGCCAAAAACAAATTCTGAATATACCAAAGATGTCCATAATCAAAACGAACAAATTCAAACATGTCGTCTTGGAAAATTTTTCTGATTGCCTCAATCGTCTTATCGGAATAAAACACATCATATAAAAACCCCAGAAATGCCCAGACTATCACTATCTTTCCCAAATGCTCCAAATATTTTTCCATTTTTGTGAAATAAATTTCACCAAATCGGAAATTATCATTTATACACTGTGTACGAAAGGAGAGTTTACCAATAGTGAATTTAGGAGAAAAACTAAAACAGTTACGATTAGAAAAGAACCTTACACAGAAACAAATCGCAACACGATTGGGAGTCGCAATCAGCGCTGTTTCATCCTACGAATCCGACACCCGCTGTCCCACCTTTGATACGCTGATTAAATACGCACGTATCTTTCACGTGTCAACCGACTACCTACTGGGTCTAGAACCCAACAGCACACTTGATATATCAGACTTGTCACAAGAAGAAATCCTTATAATCGCCCAGCTTATTGATGTAATCCGAAAGAAAAATAAATAAAAAGAAGCTCTGGAAGAATATATCACATACTCTTCCAGAGCTTCTTTTTTAAGTATTATCCGCCGTACCGTCTCTCTTGCCCGCTGATTTTTACAAACATCTTCAATTTGAAACTAAAATGCCCCTAAAGCATATTTCCGGCTTATAGGAATTGAAGGCTTCTATATAGTCCGAAACGCCTTCGCATAAGCCATATGGAAAGAATACTCCCCACCACGCCTTACTTCCGGCTGAATATTCGCATAATTCCGCTCTTTATAAGACCAGAACATTTTCGGGCGGCGTTTCTCTACCCGATAGAGAAAATAATGCTCCCAGCATTCGCCTAACTGGTATACAGTATCCTGCTGCTTGCAACAGCATTTACCAGTCCGGTCAGGCATTCAAAATACTGCTCATTGTCAATTTCTCTCGGTCTGGCATCAATTCCGTCAACAAATACTATGACCGGCTTTTTGATTTCATCTATAATTTCGTCTACAAGAAATATTTTTTCAAACAAATCCCGATCTTCCTCTGCCGAAATATAATAGTCGTAAGCATCTCCTTTTACAGGCTTTCACTCTTCCATATTTTTCATGCCCGGCTGATACCTCCTTCCACTTTATCTATTTTGATATGAGCCGGCGATTTTTAAATCACCGGCTCATAAAAATTTTAACTGCGGTTGACACCGCTCTTTTTTACATTATTTTACCACTCAAACTTTTTCGCAAAGTAAGCGTCCAGTTCCTCAATCTTGATTCTCTCCTGCTCCATGGTGTCACGGTCACGAACCGTAACAGCGCCGTCCGTCTCAGACTCAAAATCATAGGTTACGCAGAACGGAGTACCAATCTCATCCTGTCTTCTGTAACGTTTTCCGATATTTCCCCTGTCGTCAAACTCGCAGTTATATTTCTTAGAAAGCTGTGCAAAAACCTTCTCTGCACCCTCGTTTAACTTCTTAGAGAGGGGAAGCACACCGATTTTCACCGGAGCCAGTGCCGGGTGGAAATGAAGCACGGTTCTCATATCCGGTTTTTCCTCTGTTCCGATGTTTTCCTCATCATAGGCTGCACATAAGAATGCTAAAACCACACGGTCCGCACCTAAGGACGGCTCAATTACGTACGGCACATATCTCTCGTTTTTCTCATCGTCAAAGTAGGTCAAATCCTGTCCTGAAGTGTTCTGGTGCTGGTTCAAATCATAGTCGGTTCTGTCTGCAATCCCCCAAAGCTCGCCCCAGCCAAAGGGGAATAAGAACTCAATATCCGTTGTTCCCTTACTGTAGAAGCAAAGTTCCTCCGGGGAATGGTCGCGAAGACGCATTTCATCCTCTTTGATACCTAAGGTCAGCAGCCAGTCACGGCAGAAGCCTCTCCAGTACCGGAACCACTCTAAATCAGTACCCGGCTCACAGAAGAACTCTAACTCCATCTGTTCAAACTCTCTGGTACGGAAGGTAAAATTACCCGGCGTAATCTCGTTACGGAAGGATTTGCCAATCTGTCCGATACCAAAAGGAATCTTTTTGCGGGAGGTTCTCTGTACGTTTTTAAAATTAACAAAGATACCCTGTGCCGTCTCCGGTCTTAAATATACCGTGTTTTTTGCATCTTCCGTAACCCCCTGGAAGGTCTTAAACATCAGGTTAAACTGGCGGATATCCGTAAAATTATGTTTGCCGCAGGTGGGACAGGCAATCTTATGCTCTTCAATGAAGTTTTTCATCTCCTCCTGAGACCAGCCATCCACCGAGCCGTCTAAGGTAATGTCATTTTCCTCTGCAAAATCTTCGATTAATTTATCCGCACGGAAACGCTCATGACACTCCTTACAGTCCATCAGCGGGTCGGAAAATCCGCCTAAATGTCCGGATGCCACCCAGGTCTGGGGATTCATTAAAATCGCACAGTCCACACCTACGTTATAAGGATTTTCCTGAATGAATTTCTGCCACCAGGCACGTTTTACGTTATTTTTCAATTCCACGCCAAGGTTTCCATAATCCCATGTATTTGCAAGTCCTCCGTAAATCTCAGAACCCGGATATACGAATCCTCTTGATTTTGCCAGTGCTACAATTTTGTCCATTGATTTTTCCATAAAAAAATTCCTCGCCTTCCTTATTTCTCACCTGCGGAAGTCCGCCCCGCAGAGTTTTCTGCTTTTTCAAGTGCATGTTTTTCAAATGTATGTTTTACTTATAAATGATATAAGTATAAACGTCGGTCTCGAAAGAACCGCCATTCTCCGCAGTTTCTGGTGTCTCAGACATCTCCGTGCTCTCATTTACCGTCTCACGCTCCGCTGCACTGCCGTATGCCGTCCGGATAGAAACGGTGTCATTTCCCGTCAGCTTCACATTTTCATTGGAAATATAACAAATAGCCCCCGGCACCTGCACATCGGTATTTGCCTTGATAATTACTACTTTCAAATCCTCTGTGGCATAGATTTCCTTCGTGGTGGCACTGCCCGTCACTTTTCCATCTTCTACCTTCGAAAAATCGGATTTAAAATCATATCCGGCAGCCAGTGCCTTTACGATTTTCCCCTGATAAAGCTCAATGCCGTTAAACTCTGTGTAGTCCTCTGTTGTCTTATATTTCATGGTAAGCTTTGCCCTGCCGTCCTCCACCTTTAATTCCTCCAGGGAGACACTGCCCTTACCGTGTTCTTCGGTATAGCTGTCCACTTCCTCTTTGATGAAGGCTTCTAACTCTTCCTCACTATAATAACCTGCGTCTAACGCCTCCACATCCACGGAAACCACGCCACCCTTTTTATCCACATAGACTAAATTCTGCTCCGAGGAAACGGAAGTCCCACAGCCTGCAAGCATACCTGCGCCTAATAAAATACAAAGACACATACAAGTAATTTTTTTCATTGTAAATTTTCCACTCCTTACTTATTCGGCTAATCTTTGATATTATACTATTTTCGGAATATGATTTCAACTGCTAAAATTTACTCAGGACATTTTACCGGGCAAACCTTCCGGGGTCTCAAAGGACATTTCCTCTAAAATTTTCAACGATTTAAAGGAATGGTCAAGATAGCGTTTCCGATAGCTTTTCATCACGGCAAGAAGCTGTTTTAATACCGGTTCGCTGACAGAAAAGGTGTATAGCTTTTCCACCGTAGAAGAAATAATATACTGCATGGCATACAGGGTGGAATCTTCTAACAAAAAGCTGTCTCCCCGGCGGATCTCCGTCTCCTTAGCACTGCCGGCGGCTTTTCCGCAGGAATCACAAAAACACCCTCCCTTTTCCGTAAAGAAATAGTGAAGGTTCTGCTTTTCCCCACATGCCAAGCAGGAAAACATATTTGGTCCCTCTCCGTTTACCGCCATGGCTTTCAGTTCAAAAATGCACCGCACCAGACGGTTATCATAGGCACTGCTCCCCAACGCCCGCAAAGACTGATACAAAAGCTTGAGCATTTCCCGTTCGTCATTATTTTCCTGACAGTAATACTCCGCAAATTCTAAAAAATAAAATCCATAATATGTAGCCTGAAAATCTGCCGTAAGTTCCCGAAAGTAATTCTGAATGGACGCCTTTGCCAGACTGTAAGAGCTTCTTCCCTCGAAAAGTTCAAACTCACCAAAGGAAAAAGGATTAGCGGCAGCCAAAAGCTGGCTGTTTGGACGTCTCGCCCCTCGGGCAAAGGCTGTAATCTTCCCTCTTTCTTTGGTGAGCAGCGTTATTCTTTTGTCATAGTCGCCAATCGGCATTACATTTAGGACCATTCCGGTCACTACAATATTCTGTCCCATACTGCTCTTTTCCCAATGCCATGCCCGCCTCTTCCCCTCCGGGCATGTTTTCTGCTTCTATACCCTTAAATTTAAGGTAATCCGTTACACTTCCTGTTGTGGCAAATTTCATCCAGGCTTCCTCCATCGTCATGTCCTCCTGTATCACACCTTTGATAAAGTTAGGATTTCCGATGCAGCCTTTTCTATACCCGCTAAAAATTGGAAGATTTAGATTTCATCTTTATTATATCCGAAATTCTTAATCATGGAGTCACTGTCCCGCCAGTCTTTCTTCACCTTCACCCAGAGCTTTAAGTTCACCTTCCTGTCCAGCAAACGCTCAATTTCATAGCGGGCATTAGAGCCGATTTTCTTTAACATCGCTCCGCCTTTTCCGATAACAATCCCCTTGTGGGAATCCCGCTCACAGACGATGGTGGCGTCAATGTCAATCAAATCCTGACCCCTGCGTTCCTTCATCCTGTCAATGGAAACGGCAATCCCATGAGGTATCTCATCATCTAGTGCATGAAGCGCTTTCTCCCGGATAATCTCCGCCACAATGGCACGCTCCGGCTGGTCGGTAACGGTATCTTCATCATAAAACTGAGGGCCATAGGGCAGATATTTAAAAATCATATCCAGCACAGTATCCAGGTTCTGTCCCCGCAATGCAGAGGCAGGCACAATCTCCGCAAAATCATAGACCTTCCGGTAGGTATCAATAAATTCCAAAATTTTATCACGATTCACCGTATCCACCTTATTAATCACCAGAATTACCGGAGTTTTAACCTTCTTTAACTGCTTGATAATATGCTGCTCTCCCGCCCCAATAAAGTTAGAAGGCTCCACCAGCCAGAGAATCACGTCCACCTCCTCTAAGGTGTGCTCCGCCACATTGACCATGTATTCCCCTAATTTGTTTTTTGCCTGGTGGATGCCGGGGGTGTCTAAAAAGACAATCTGCCCCCGCTCCATATCCGTATAAACCGTCTGTATCCTGTTTCTTGTGGTCTGCGGTTTATTTGAGGTAATGGCGATTTTCTGCCCGATCAAATGATTCATCAGCGTGGATTTTCCCACGTTAGGCCGCCCGATAATAGTGACAAATCCCGATTTAAAACTTTCGCTCATGTATCCTCCGTTTCTAATACAAATTTTTCAGCTGTGCAAACATTTCTTTCCCGCTCCGTAAGGTTTCCTCATTTCCGATGACACAGAGATTTTCTTCCTCTAAAACAGAAGTAATCATATCGCGAAGCCCACGGATATCCTCCTGTGTGGCATTTAAAATTTCATCACGCTCCCGCTGGATATCCTCCATGGTGATTCCCTGCAGCAGCGCCGTCATGGAACGTGCCCCCTTTGCGCTCGGGTTTAAAGGCGTGTCCAAATCGCTGACGGTTCCGATGATATATTTGGTCATATCCCGCTCGTCCGCTGTAAAATTCTCCAGATACTCCGGAATATGCTCATAAACCTCGTTGGTTTTCTCTAAATTCGGGTCACGGTAGGACACAAAGAAGGTATCTCCATTCCTCATATAGGAATTCATACAGCCATAAGCCCCGCCCTTGACACGGATATGAATCCACAGGTAATCATATCCCATAATCACCTTTAAAATGCGCAGTGCCCCGGTATAGGCGTAGCCGCGGCGGAGGAAATTCCCGCTCCTTGCCACATACTGCACCTGGGAAGCATCCATAAAGCCCTCATTTTTCTTCTCACAGGAAAATGCAGGCAGCTGACGCTCCCCCGTCTCCTTTGACAGGTAGAGAGCTTCCTTTACATGCAGGATTTCCTGCTCCGCCGCCCTATAGTCCTTTTCCTCACAGACAAGGCTTACTATCATACGCTCCTGTGTGAAAATCCGCTCCACCAGTCCCTCTAATTTTGCAATGAGAGCACCTTTCCTTTCCTCAAAATGCTCTTCCAAATCCGCCAGCACCTCATAGAACGCAATTCCGGCAGTAGCATCCTGATAATATGCTGCCCTGGAAAAATAGGACATGGAACGCATCGCTGCCACGGAATGCCCGGAGCTGCTCATTGCCATCTGCATTCTGGATTTCAGCTGTCCCAAAATTTCCTGCAGCCGCTTCTCATCGGAAATCTTTGAGTTCTTTATCATTTCCCCTAACAGCTTTGCCGCCTCCGGCAACTCTTCCGTCAGGGCTTTCACTCTCACCTCAAAGGCAGCCTGTAGGTGCTCCTCCCCTTTCACATTGGGATAAACGCCGAAGCTGCTTATAATGCCTCCGGTATGGATATTAATCTCATTTGCCAGCTCTGCATAACCGTAATGCTCCGTATCCACAAAGCCCAGCACGGATTTTAACAGACCTACATAGGGCAGCTCCTCCAAAGCAAAATCGCGGATATCAAAGAAAAACTGCAGATAGGCAATACCATTAGAAAACATGCTGTGATGGACAATTTTTATGCCACCGCTGTTTTTTTCCTCGTTATATAAGGGCGCTGCCTCCCGCCTGATGTCGCTGCGCTCTAACATAGGGATTTTTTCTAAATCTTCCTTCGGAGAAGGCTCTTCCTGATATTCCTTCAAATGCTTCGTATCTGCAATTAACTGCTGAATTTCCTCCTTCGTCAGGTTTGCCTTATAATCTGCCAGCTTCCTTGCCAGCTCCTCCTCCCGCTTTGCATTCAGCCCCTTTTCCGGCTCCACGATAACCACGGAAGCATGGGTGTTTTCCAGCAGATATTTTGAAATAAGCTGTTCAAAATAATCGGTATTGACCTGCTCCTTTAAGAAACGGTAAGTCTCCACTGCCTCTAAGTGCATAAAGGGCTGCATATCGTCATAAAGCCAGCTGTCAAGGCACTGGATGCCGTAGAGCAGTCCCTTCGGATAGTGCCCGAAATCTGCCTCCCGGTAGCGGAATTCAGAACCGCTGATTCCAGCTAACAGCGCTTTTTTGTCCATGCCCTCCTTCACCTGTTTTTCTAACACTTCCCGTATCACGGACAAAAACCGCTCCTTCTGGGAAAGATTGGCATTTTTTGCAATGATAGAAAAGACTGGCTGCATGGTGCTGCTGTCATAACCGCCGCTGATATCCTTTCCAATCCCTGCGTCTAACAATGCTTTCTTTAAGGGCGCTCCCGGCGCGCTCACCAAGGCATAATCCAGCACGTCAAACGCCAGATACAGTTTTTTATCCAGCACCGTGCCAGCCACCATGTTATAGGAAAGGTAGGTATTGTCCTCCTCACTTTCGGTAGAAGAAATCGGGTATTTTTTAAGGATTTCCACCGGTTTTTCAAAAGGCTTCTGCACACGGATGGCAGAATCAATCTCAATTTTCTCATAATGGCTCAGATATTCCTCGTCCATCCAGCGTAGTTTTTCCTCCACGTCCATATCGCCGTAAAGGTAAATATAGGAGTTGCAGGGATGGTAATATCTGCGGTGGAAGTTCAGATAGTCTTCGTAGGTCAAATCCGGAATATGTTCCGGGTCGCCGCCGGATTCGTTTCGATAGGCAGTATCCGGAAACAGGGAATTTAATATCTGCCGCTGTAACACGTCATCCGCCGAGGAAAATGCACCTTTCATCTCATTGTAAACCACGCCGTTGATGGTGATGGGCGCATCTTCATCCTCCAATTCGTAATGCCAGCCCTCCTGCTTGAAAATTTCCTCATATTTGTAAATGTTCGGGTGGAATACGGCGTCCATATAGACGCTCATCAGGTTTTGAAAATCTTTCTCGTTGCAGCTTGCCACCGGGTAAATGGTTTTTTCCGGGTAAGTCATGGCATTGAGGAACGTATTCAAAGAACCCTTCACTAATTCCACAAAGGGGTCTTTGACCGGATATTTTTCGGAACCGCAGAGTACGGTATGCTCAATGATGTGGGGCACTCCGGTGGAATCCTCCGGCGGGGTACGGAAACCCACATAAAATACTTTGTTATCGTCATCGTTGGATATAACGGCAATTCTTGCGCCGCTTCTTTTGTGGCGTAATATGCAGCCCTCGGAGTGCAAGTCCGCTAAGGGGCGCTGTTCTAAAATTTCGTATGCTTGTAAATCTGTCAGTTTCATAGGGTCCTCCATTTCATGTGCTTCTCTGGGTAGTATACCATAAATTAACAGGTTGTAAACTTTGGTGCGTTAATGTAGTGAGGTTTTCGTATATCTATTCTGTTATTTTCCCTTCTTGCTCTTCCGATATCCGTTAATATCGTACCTTATCTCATATTCCTCAAAATACGCGGTGTAATCCTCATTTTTCAGTTCACGCACACTCTTTAAATACTTATGGGTGTCAAAATTCTTCGCCTCAAGCTCAATCATTGCCACCGCCACATTTGAGCAATGATCTGCGATGCGCTCCAGATTATTTAAAAGATCATTGAACGCAAAACCCTGTTTCATATCGCAGATGCCGACCCGAAGTCTGGCAATATGGCGCATTTTCATTTCATCACAGAGAATACTAATCAATTCCCGCAAAGGTTCCACACGGCCTGCGGTTTCAAGATTATCATCCCTGAATGAATCCACCGTTATATTAACAATCTCCTTTACCGCATCCTTTAACACGCTGAGCTCGTATTGCGCTTCATCGGAAAACCTGATTTTCTTCTCGTGAAGTTCTTTTGCCACCCCAGAAATGTTGACCGCATGATCACCAAGCCGTTCAAAATCACTGATGGTATGTAAAAACTTGGAAATCTGCTTAATCTGCGCTTCGTTCATCTCTTTTCCTGTCAACTGCATCAGGTAGGTTCCCAGTTTATCCTCATATTTATCGATTATGTTTTCTTTCTCCTGTACTTTCTTGTATTTTTCCTCAGAGTAATCCTCCAGCAGGCTAAAAGCGCGAATAATGTTCTTTCTCGCCTTTTTAGTCATACCGTTCATTGCCTCATGACTCTGTGTGATAGCAAGCGCAGGATATGCCAGGAAACGTTCCTCCAACAAATCGAAATCTACCGCATCCTCTTCATCTTCTGCCGTGTCCTTTACAAGAAAAAATACGAGTTTTTCAATATATTTGATAAATGGTATCAGCAAAAGAATCGTCGCTGTGCGGAACACCGTATTCATCAACGCGATGGACACCGGACTCATAACCACATCCAAAAAATCAAAATGTACAATGGCATTGACTGTATAGAATGCAATGGACCAGAACACCATACCAAACAAATCATTGAGCAGATAAATTAACGCTGTGCGCTTTCCATTTTTGTTCGTGCCGATAGCAGACAAAAGAACCGGACAGGCTGCACCGACTCCAATACCCATGATAATCGGCAGCGCCGTAGCGAAACTGATACTTCCTGTCATAGACAACGCCTGCAAAATTCCGACAGACGCCGAAGCGCTCTGCAGTACTGCAGTAATCAAAATTCCAAGTATAATTCCCATAACCGGATTGGAAAACATGGTCAGTGCGTTGGTGAAATGCTCACTTTCCCGCAGCGGAGCTACTGCCCCACTCATCGTCTGCATTCCCGTCATCAGGATGAAAAAGCCAAGCATGATATCACCCACATTCTTATAAGCTATCTTTTTCAAAAACATCTTAAAAATAATACCGACAATCGCTACTACGGCAGAAATCGTCGCCGTAGACAATAGCTGCGCAATTCCGCCTGACCCATCAATATAAGAAAGACATAAGATCCATCCCGTGATACTGGTGCCGATGTTAGCACCCATGATAATTCCGATCGCCTGCGCCACTTTCATCATACCGGAATTAACAAAACCGACTACCATGACCGTAGTCGCCGAAGAAGACTGTATGATTGCGGTCACTGCCGCTCCTAAGAGCACTCCCTTAATCGGCGTATTGGTCAGCCGGTATAAGATCAGTTCCAGCTTATTTCCCGCCACCTTCTTAAGACCGTCCCCCATCAGAGACATACCAAAAAGAAACATCGCCACACCACTAAACAGCGTTAAAATCATTGTAATTCCCATCGTTTCATCCTTTTCATTTGAATCCATTTACACTATCGCATATCATTATAGGCCTATTTACTATATTTTTACAATCATTTTACCTGTTTTTTACACAGAAAAAAAGTAAACGGTAGATAGCGCGTACCTCGACTGACATGAAAAAACATGGGATAATAGACTATATTTCTATTATGAGTATCAAAAGTTGAGTTTCAACTTTTGATACTGCTATCAGGAGG
>JAETQH010000065.1 GCA_021770785.1 Lachnospiraceae bacterium | reverse complement strand
GACGCACGGATTGGGTTGTCCAAGTCCGGCGCGCAGTCCGTTCGTGTTGAGTTCGATCCCTTTTTCATTCTCAATCAGATGGGTCAGGATCTGGTCAAAAATGTCGGCGTGCTTTGCGTAGGTGTATTTTTCGTTTTTGGTCGGACCATACCGCACCACATAGTCGAGGTGCCCGTACACGTCAAAGTACGGAACGGATCTTACGCATTCCAGGACAGACTGAAAGTATTCGCGGTGTGCCTCCTCCTCGCTGCGCCCCTCGTAAAACGAGGGATAATACGGGTCTCTTTTGTTGCAGAGGTGCGAGGAGCCTATGATGAAATCAAAGTCATAGGATTTGGAATACACGGCAAGCTCACGCTTTAAGTGGGGCTGCAGCCCCAGCTCCACGCCGAATCCGACTGTGATCTGGTCCTTGTACTTTTCCCTGAGTTTCAGAAGCTCATACAGATAAGAGTCTGTGTTGAGCTCGAACAGACCCTCCTCGCCAGGCTCATATACATAGTCCGGGTCGTAGTGTTCCGTGATGCAGATCTGTGTCAGCCCGAGAGAGAGCGCTCTCTGGATCACTTCTTCCATCGGGGCATCACTGTCCCCGGAGAAGCTGGTGTGTATGTGGTAGTCCGCTTTGATCGCCATATCAAGTCTCCTTTTCATATAGAATAAATTTCAGTTTACCACAAATTGATAAAAAATAATATACAAAAGTGTGTTCCGCTTTCAATAAATTTGAGTTCGGGCCTGTTTATAAATTTTTTATCGATGTTTTTTTGTTTTTTTCAAAATATGTCTTGAATTTTATGCCATAATTAGGTAAAATGAATTTGTTGATAAAATTTTGTCAATCATTTTACACAAAATGCCGAATTGCTCCGTTTTTTCGACATTCCATATGTACAAAAATCGCTATAACATTTCAGGCGGAATCGCGGCAGTGTGAATTGTTGACAAAATAAGATGATAAAATAATATTATCTATTTTAGGAGGAAAATGACATGGCAGTAAGAGTAGCAATTAATGGTTTTGGCCGGATCGGCCGTCTTGCATTCAGACAGATGTTCAATGCAGAGGGATATGAAGTAGTGGCAATCAATGACTTGACAAGCCCTAAGATGCTGGCACACTTGTTAAAGTATGATTCTTCACAGGGAAAATATGCTCTGGCTGATACGGTTTCAGCAGGTGAGGATACGATCACTGTTGACGGTAAGACTCTCAAGATCTACAAAGAGCCCGATGCAAACAACTGCCCTTGGGGAGAGTTGAAGGTTGACGTCGTACTGGAGTGCTCAGGATTCTATACAAGCAAGGAAAAGGCTCAGGCGCACATCAATGCTGGTGCCCGCAAAGTTGTTATTTCTGCTCCGGCTGGAAATGATCTTCCTACAATCGTTTACAACGTAAACCATGAGACATTAAAGGCATCAGACACGATCATCTCTGCTGCTTCCTGCACAACAAACTGCCTCGCTCCTATGGCTAAGGCACTCAATGATCTTGCAGGCATCAAGTCTGGTATTATGAGCACGATCCATGCTTATACAGGCGATCAGATGATCCTCGACGGACCTCAGAGAAAGGGCGATCTGAGAAGAAGCCGCGCAGGCGCAGTCAATATCGTTCCGAACTCAACAGGTGCGGCAAAGGCTATCGGCTTAGTTATTCCGGAGCTGAACGGCAAGCTGATCGGTTCTGCACAGCGTGTTCCGACACCGACAGGTTCCACAACGATCCTGGTAGCAACTGTTGAGAAGTCTGTGACAAAGGAAGAGATCAACGCAGCTATGAAGGCAGCAGCTACAGAGTCATTTGGCTACAATGAGGATGAGATCGTTTCTTCTGATATCGTTGGAAGCACATATGGTTCTATCTTTGATGCTACACAGACAATGGTTGGCGCTGACAATCTGGTACAGGTTGTATCCTGGTATGACAATGAGAACAGCTACACATCCCAGATGGTAAGGACGATCAAGTATTTCTCTGAGTTAGCATAATTTATCAAAATTCGTTAATTAACGACCTATCAAGGTCCGGTCTTATGGACCGGATCTTTTTATGCGCAGACCCGTGCAGAGGAAATATGCCGCCAGTGCGGCGCACGGGTCGCGCGCGAGTAGGGGAAAATGGCTCTTCCCTACTTGATTGTACACAGGTACCCAGAGGAAGAATGTCAGCATACCGTTGGAAAGAAGTTCTTTTCAGCATAAGGGTGCAGAGAGGAAAATCGATTGTGAAACAGGGCATTTCTATCAGAAAGGCTGTAGAAACGGACATTGACTGTATCGGGAAACTGTACGAGGATATATGCGATCACCTGGAAAAGCACAACAATTATTCAGGTTGGAAAAAGGGCATTTATCCGGTTCGGGCTGATGCAGAAAAAGGGTTGATGGAAAATGCGCTGTACGCTGCCTGGGCTGGGGAGAAGATTGCAGGAACGGTTATTTTAAACCATGAGCCGGAAGAAGGGTATAAAAATGGTAAATGGCTGACGGAAGACGATTATAGGTACATTTACGTTATTCATACGCTTGCTGTCCACCCTGAATTTCTAAAGTGCGGCATAGGAACAAAGTTATTGATGTTTGCCGAACAGAAAGCACGAAAAGAAGGGTGTGTAAGCATCCGGCTTGACGTTGTGAAAGGAAATATCCCCGCGGAGCAGCTTTATCAAAAATGTGGATATCAGTTGATGGGAACTGTAAGCCTGGGATATGAAGCGTATGGGCTGCCCTGGTATCATCTTTATGAAAAGGTTTTGTAAAGGTTGGACAGGCAGTGGCAGCATTTTACTGTAAAGTGAGAAAGATCATATAAAAGGAGATTGTAAAAATGGGATTAAACAAGAAATCAGTTGATGATATTAATGCAAAAGGCAAAAGAGTACTGGTGAGATGCGACTTTAACGTACCGCTCAAGAATGGTGAGATCACAGACGAGACACGTATCGTGGCTGCACTTCCCACGATCAACAAACTGATCAAAGACGGCGGCAAGGTGATCCTCTGCTCGCATTTAGGAAAAGTTAAAAATGGACCAAACGAGGGTGAGTCCTTAGCGCCGGTTGCAAAGAGGCTCTCTGAAAAGCTCGGCAAGGAAGTGAAGTTCATCGCGGACTATAATGTCACAGGCGCAGATACGACTGCAGCAGTGGAGGCGATGAACGAGGGCGATGTGATCTTACTGCAGAATACCCGTTTCCGCGGCAAGGAGGAGACAAAGAACGGCGAGGAATTCAGCAAAGAGCTGGCAGACCTGGCAGATCTGTATGTATGCGATGCGTTTGGTTCTTCACACAGGGCACACGCATCAGTAGAGGGTGTTACGAAGTTCATCACGGCAAAGGGCGGCGAGAATGCAGTAGGCTATCTGATGCAGAAGGAGATCGATTTCCTCGGCAATGCTGTTGAGAATCCGGTGAGACCGTTCGTTGCGATTCTTGGCGGTGCGAAGGTTGCTGACAAGCTGAACGTGATCAATAACCTTCTGGAGAAGTGCGACACACTGATCATCGGCGGCGGTATGGCGTTCACATTCCTGAAAGCAAAGGGCTATGAGATCGGCAATTCCCTGGTAGATGACGAGAAGCTTGACTACTGCAAGGAGATGATGGAGAAGGCAGAGAAGCTTGGCAAGAAGCTCCTTCTTCCGATCGACACCACGATCGCAGACGGATTCCCCAACCCGATCGATGCAGAGATCGCAGTGGAAGTCGTGGACGCGGACAAGATCCCGGCTGGCAAGGAAGGTCTTGACATCGGAACAAAGACCGCAGAACTTTTTGCAGACGCGGTGAAGTCTGCTAAGACAGTTGTGTGGAATGGACCGATGGGCGTGTTTGAGAATCCGACACTTGCAAAGGGAACGATCGCAGTGGCAAAGGCACTTGCTGAGACAGAGGCTACCACGATCATCGGCGGCGGCGACTCTGCGGCAGCAGTGAACCAGTTAGGCTTTGCGGACAAGATGAGCCATATTTCCACAGGCGGCGGCGCTTCCCTCGAGTTCTTAGAGGGCAAGGAGCTTCCGGGTGTTGTTGCGGCGGATGACAAATAAGTTAAGGATTTCGATTACGGGCATCTTGTGGAAGAGATGACGGATGTGCTGATGTATTACGGAGATGTCATGCTATGTTACGGTATCTCCGAGGACGAACTGAAACAGGCATATATCCAGAAGTTCGAGAAAAATATGACTCGGTGGGAAACGTAAACAGAGGCAAAGAAATTGATATAAATAAAAGTTGAAAAGAAAGGGAAAAGGAACATGGCAAGAAGAAAGATCGTAGCCGGCAACTGGAAAATGAACATGACTCCGAGCGAGGCTGTAAAGCTCGTTGACGAGTTGAAGGATTTAGTGAAGACAGATGACGTTGATGTGGTATACTGCGTACCGGCAATTGACATTGTACCTGTAGTGGAGGCAGTAAAGGGCACAAACGTTGAGGTTGGCGCTGAGAATATGTACATTGAGGAGAAAGGTGCTTATACGGGTGAGATTGCGCCGGGAATGCTGGTGGATGCAGGCGTTAAGTATGTTATCATCGGACATTCCGAGCGCCGCGATTACTTCAAGGAGGACGATGCGTTCCTCAACAAGAAGGTTGCAAAGGCGTTTGAACACGGTTTGACACCGATCCTTTGCTGCGGCGAGTCTTTGGAGCAGAGAGAGACTGGTGTTACGATGGACTGGATCAGACTGCAGATTAAGTCTGACCTGGTAGGTATCACTGCAGAACAGGTTCAGAAGCTGGTGATCGCTTACGAGCCGATCTGGGCAATCGGAACAGGCAAGACAGCGACAACAGAGCAGGCGCAGGAAGTCTGCAAGGGTATCCGCGACTGCATTGCTGAGATGTATGATGCGGCGACAGCCGAGGCAGTCCGCATTCAGTACGGCGGATCTGTCAATGCTGGAAACGCGGCAGAGCTTTTCGCACAGCCTGATATCGACGGCGGACTGGTAGGCGGTGCAAGCCTGAAGGCTGATTTTGGTAAGATCGTGAATTATAAATAATAGGAAAACGGCAAAAATCTGATAGTTGGAAAATGCCTGAAATAAGGGGTATTGAAGGAGTATGGTTTCTTCAATATCCCTTTTTGATATCCCTAAAGTTGGCAAAAATATCATAAACATATATCATAATATCATAAATGGAAAATTCTGAAAACTATCATAAACTGATAGATGTATGTTTTGGGAAGTGGCGTTAAATAGCCTTTCGGAATCTTCTTTGTTTCTGCCGTAACATCAGATATATAGTGACTAAGGGAGTTTATTCTACTACAGAGGGAAGGAGCATATTATTGAGAACGAGAAAAGATAATGGAGAAGGGTCATGTAGAAAAATAGCACAAGGAAAATATGAATGTGTGATACAGTCTAACCTGATCAATCCTAAAACACTGAAGCCGAAAAGATTTATGAGAAGGGGGGCGACAGAAAAAGAGGCACGTTCAGCAGCAATTATGGCTATGCAGGCTTGGGAGAAGGAATATAGGAATCATGGCAATGATGCAAATTTTAAGAAAACGAAGTTGTTCGGGGAATATATGACAGAATATATGGAAAACAAAGTCAAGGGAACTATTACGGACAGTGGCTATTATTCCTATTATAAAAATATGGAAAGATATTTTTATCCGTACAGAATATCGAAATTTCAGCTGCATAATCTTTCTGTCAGGGCTTTTCAGGATTACTATGATGAAATCGGACAGAAATACAGCAAAAAGACGTGCTCTCTTCCCGTTCAGCTCTGCCGTAGACTATGTAAAGATTTGGTGAACCGATCCCTGATATCGGAGGACTATGCATCTCAGGCGGTGCCCAAAAAAGAAGTTGTTGATGAGTATAGCAGGGAAAGACAGGAAAAGGAGGAGCAGAAAAAAGAAATATTTTCGAAGGAGGGTGTCATAAAGTTTCATAATGAGTGGCGCAGCCATTTGCATAATAGCCAGTATGACGTTGTTGCCGTATTTCTGTTGGAAACGGGATTAAGGGCGCAGGAGTTTGCAGCATTGCAAAATTCTGATATTAATATGGAGAAGAGTATTATAACAATTAAAAGGTCCATGGGGAGACGATTTGCTGATGAAGACGGAGGTGGTATAGAAGAATACTACAAAGTTCCCAAAAATAAAAAGCAGAGAATTATTTATCTATCTGATATTGCCAAGGAATGCGTGATTGACATGCAGCAGAGGACTGCAACATATTGTAAAGAGAATAAAGACGATTTATTGTACCCGGTGTTTAGGAAGCCGTATAGGGCGAGAAGCAATTCGACAATGGAAGTTGGTTTCAAAACATTATGCAATTTTCTGGATATTGACAGATGTGTACAACGAGGGAAGACAGGTATATATAAGGGTTTATGTCTGCATAGTCTCCGGCATACATTTATTACGTATGCCAATACAGCAAATGGGAATAATTCACTTGTGGTTTCTATGATGGCTGGACATCAGCAACGGATTGATGAAAACATCTATACGCACGAAAACATTGAAGCGCTGTCGCAAATCCAGACACCCGGTAAATTGTTTATTGATGACGCAAAGCCAAAACATTCCATTGAAATAGATGATAAAGACTATCAGGAATTTTTAGAATTTAAGAAATGGAAAGAACAGCAGGCAAAAGATAAAAATTAGTATATAGCGTTATTCGGTGCTCGGTTTTATAATGGAAATGGAAACAGCTGTGACAGGTATGGATTCAGTATATCTTTCACGACCGTCTGTTGTACGTAAGTCAGAATGTCCTATATTAAGCCTGCTATTTTATCGCGGGATCAGGACTGTCTGCAGATCTTTATTCCTGTCCTTCAGCTTCGGTACATAGCCCCTGTTTATGGCACCCATAGCCGTGCTGCTATGTTTTTGAATTGTAAAACTGAGGATTTTGTGATACTATGGTTATACAAAAGAAAATCTTAGGGGAGGCATGACGGGTGGCAGAGCAAAAGAATGATGAGACTGTAGAAGAAAAAGAGGAGCGGGTGGTAAAGCATACCGTTAAGGATAGTGTTTTTACATCACTTTTTAAAGAAAAAAGATATCTGATACAGTTATACCGTGCACTTCATCCGGAGGATACCAAGACAACGGAGGATGACCTGAAGGATGTAACAGTCAGCAATGTTCTTGTTGATGATTTCCCTTTCTCGAGAGTTTTTTGAAGGAAAAGACATCTGCATTGACGTCAGGGTGAAGATGATATATGACGGTAAAAAAGGGGATATCATTAACCAGTATGTAGTTTTTACCAAGGTATGCAATGAACAGGTGGTAATACACGGCAGGACAAGGGAAGCGGTGCAGGAAGCAATACGGATATGCAAGGAAAGAAATGTTTTGAAGGAATATCTCTCCAGCCGGGAGAAGGAGGTAGTGGATATGTTAATGGGACTGTATGACGAGCAGGAAGTGCTCAGGTCTTATGTGGAAAGCGAGAGATATGAGGCTGAAAATATTATCAAAATAGGGACGGCAAAAAGATTTTTAAGGATGGGCAGGCTTTCTATCGAGGAAATTGCAGAAGGAACCGGACTTACCGTTGAAGAGGTTGAAGAACTGCAGAAGGAATTGCTGCAGCCAGTATAGCGGTTAGATTGTGACTTGGACGGTGAAATGGGGAAATTAAAGAATCAGGGTGGGAATGGCTTTTTACATTTTGATACAGACAGGTGATAACATTCCTGACAGGTATAAACAAATCATATCTGTCAGGGATGTTTTTTTGCCATAAGGCCTCATTCGCAGAGAAATGCGGTCAATGTACTACGGAAATGAAGAAAAAACGGAATTTAATGTGTATATCCTTGTAGTGTCTGCAGGTCATCGTTCCAGTCTTTATGCTTCGGCAGGATGTATTCCAAATCCGGATTCCTGTCCCGGCACTGCTGTCCGGCGGCATCGTTGTCCACGGCCAGAGTCAGATTCAGGGTTGACCCTTTCAGCCTGCTAATGGCCGGCTGCTTTGCTGCACCTGCTATGCTGATATAGTAGGCAGGTTCATTTTTTCCCCGCAGCCTGTGTAATTCGAAGAGACTGATGGCATCAACGGCAGCCTCACATATGTAAGCTTTGCATGCAGCCCTGGAAGTCCTAAACCACCAGAAACCATCATTTCTGCAGTCAGGAACTATTCCGTGGAAAGGTTTTCCATAAGTGTAAGTTCCGCGAAGTTCTGCGAAATCTCTTTCCGCATTGATGAATACAATGTTGTTTCGTTCTCTTTCCTGATACAGAATCTTTTGTGAAATAAGCATCCGGATTGTTCCTGCCGGTATGCCGCGGTTTGTAAGGAATGCAAAAAGATTCTTGTATGTCCCGTCCACAGGGATGGGAAAACGGGGCGGAACGGACTTTATTTTGTCTAGCTGACTGTTCTGGGGACATTTCTCCGTGGATTCCCCTGCCAGTGCCTGTACTGCTGTTACAAATGTATACCCCATATGTCTTGTCAGATATTCGATGGAATTGCCAGTTTCATCGTTGGAAAAGTCCCTGTAGCCACAGTAGCCATTCTTTATTGAGATGCTGTGGTTATCTTTTGGACGGAGACTGTTTCCTTCACGGATGAAGTTAGAAGCATGGTATTTTAACAAAAATGTGTACAAATCTGTTTGTCTTGCGGTATGAATCTGTGATTTTGAAACACTATTGTTCATGGATGGTTACCTCTGATACAAGGGCATTAAAGTAAACAGTTTATACTATATGTCCCACGGAAGTTCATTTTCAACACCTTTTGGAATGGTCATCCAGCCATCAGTGTCGTTATTGCTTTCTTCAATATCATCAGGCTTAAGAATGGGTGGAACCGGTTTGAACCAGTCATATTTTGTATAATAATCAAAAAGACATGAGTAGCTGCTGATACCAAAGCGGTTTTTGAGACAGACAAGCTCGACTTTTCTCGGAACCGATCGTTTGGCTTCCCTGATCCGCTGCCTTTTTTCATTGATCCCGTTTGTCTGGGAAAACAGCTTTTCATGAATGCACTGGAGTTGCAGTCCCCACAGCACATCCGCCGTATACTCGATCCCGCCGCTTTCCTTGAAGGACTCGAAGTCTATCGCGGCCATGTAATTCTGCCTGTTCAGGGAAGAAATTACAATCATTGTTATCTGATGGTCTGTCTGCAGTTCCTTAAGCCGTTTTACATGATAGTCTACCGTGTCTCTTGTCGTCATACGGTTTTCCGAAGGGGACTGTATGACCTGGAGATAATCAACCACTACTACGGGTCTGACCTTGTTTGTCTGGATGTATCCCGTAACTGCACCGACAATGTCATCGATGGTTGCACGAAAGCTGCATTCGATTACTGTCATTTTGTCGGAATAGTTCCTACACCTTTCAATGGCAGATGCTATGTGAGGGAGGGACAGGTCGGCTCTCCTGACCTGCAGGGAGGATAAGCCGTCTGCCGTATTCTCCATGGCAATGGTCCGGGCGATACTTTTTGATGCAAGTTCCAGCGCGGACTGTTCCAGACTGAAAAACAGGATATGAGTTCCTGCTTCTGCCATCTGGTCACACATCTGGTGAATGAAGGTTGTTTTTCCTAGAGACGAGATTGCGCCAATAACATAGAGGCCGGGATACAGGTTGGTGATGGCATCAAGGTTGGAGTATCCCGATTTCAGCCGGCCGGTTTTTTTGAAGTTCTCAACATCGTGGGGGAATTGTCTGCTGTAGTATTCCCCCATATTAAAACGTCTTATGGCGGGGACATTGGCTTTATGCCGGGTTTGGTCTGCATGTTGGTTTGAAATGATTGTCTGCTCTGACATATGTTTTACCTCCAAAAGAATTCATTTTTTCTTTCATCTCCGTAATTTACTCAAGTATAGTATGGGAATGGCTGCGGGTCAAGCAGCCACTCCCGCCGATACTATATTATTTAGATAATATAGTATTAGTGGGTTACGGAATGCCCTGAACCCCTTGTAGAATGCGGGGATGTATATCTGCCCGGTTACACTTCCCAACATAATGGTTACACTTCCCAACATAATGGTTACACTTTCCAACATAATGGTTACACTTCTCGACATAACGGTTACGCTTCCCAACATAATGCCATGCCTAGGGATTTGCGTTTTTTCCATGGTGTGGGAAAGTGAAAACCATGTCAAGCGTTGCGCATGTCGGGATAGTCTCGGGATTTTGGGGATCGGGAAGCTGGATGCCGTTATATACTGTAGAAAGTGATGTTTTTTCCCGCAGCAGTTCCCATGCCTTGCTGAATGCCCGTTCCAGCAGTATGTTCTTATTGCCGGTTCTGAGGGTTCCTGTATTAAGACTGCTATGTAGCAGCGGATTCCGTTCCACGATTGTCCTGGCACTGATATGAGGCGTAAATTTTCCAGACTGCTCGATCAGGGCAACGATGGATAATACAATGTCAACGGCCTTTTTGTTCCGTTCCTTTACGATATTCATATCAACCAGATAGGAGTGTGACGGGTACATCTGCGGTGTGCCGTTTTTCTTTATACATATATTTCCCTGCCTGTCCGTGCGCAGACTTTCTTTATATATTTCATGGATGATCCTG
This sequence comes from Lachnospiraceae bacterium, assembly GCA_021770785.1. Taxonomy (GTDB): domain Bacteria; phylum Bacillota; class Clostridia; order Lachnospirales; family Lachnospiraceae; genus Roseburia. Next base: position 12,653 of record JAETQH010000065.1, on the reverse strand, counting down.
GTCATATAGGGACTCGTGAAGCAGACCGTATTTTTTACCCCGTCATATTCCAGTGAATGTAATACTGGGAGGATATCATGGCTGTCTGCCCCATTATTAATGATTCCGAAAACCGTCTGAAAATGTCTGATATCGCTGAGACATTCCTGTGCATCGGTTTTGCCGATGCCTGTAGTTTTTCCAATCCCCTTTGCAAAATCAGGGTAATAGACCGTTATCGTTTCATCGGGGTTCAGGAGTTTAGCAGGAGTGTCATAAATCTTGTGGTGGATGACCCCGTATAGTGCCCGTAACAGCGGGAGATTAAACTCCTTAATGTTCTGGGACGTATACAGTCCGGATAATTCCGCTGATGTGGCAGGCAGCCCGTTAAACAGTAATATGCCGTCACTGTATTTTATGTTTTGGATATCAGAAACGGGCTGGAGATAGGCAGTGCCGTTTTTGACCAGTGTGAGGGCGTCTCGGTATTTGGGGATTGTGATTACGGGAAGTTTATCTGGTATTTCAGCCGTATCCCCAGCTTTGCTTTTGGTACGGCGGGGGATTTTTTCTTTATCCGTTTTGTCTGTTGAAGCGATAGGGACTGCTGCGTTTATTGTAGCGGATGAAGAAACCGCAGCAGGCAGTAGTGATTGCGCAGAGTTGATGATAGAAGCTGATGATTGATTGTTAGATACCATTTTATTGCCCTCCGAGAATGCCGCTCAAATACAGACGGCATAATTTTTTTGCAAATAAAATGGAAGATTTTTACTGCGGGGAAGGGTGAAAAGTATAAAGAATTTATAAAATAAATCTAAAAGAGAACGATCCGGATGGAAAAATAGGCGGCTGGGGGCAGCAACATAACAAATTGTGTAATAAGTTATACACAATTTTATAAAGCTGTCCTGCGTATAAAAAAGACACCTGTATGCATGCATCCGCAGGAATCGGTTATTTTGCCGTGGCAGGGCAGGAATGGAGGGCTGCTAAACGGGCATCGGCCTGTCCGTGTAAGAATGGGGAAAGGATTTTGTATGCCAAAAGGCTGCATGTGTCAGGAAATGGGCTGTTTTAAGGTACATTTTGTCAGGAAATTATGGAGATTGTGATATATTTTTGATATTTATAGCACCGGGTTGTTTTTGTGTACATGGAGAAGGGAAAGATATCAAACATTTTTCTGTATATATAAAGAAACATCACATGCCGGAGCATTTTTCAGATGTGATATCGGGTACAAAAACAATCTGTATCCTGATTTTAAAGTGCGGAGACGGCATATGTAAGGTGATGTTTTATTTTCGGGGCTGCAAAAAGAAATTTCATATGTAAGGTGATGTTTTATTTTCGGGGCTGCAAAAAGAAATTTCATATGTAAGGTGATGTTTTATTTTCGGGACTGTAAAAAGAAATTGCACCTGTAAGGTGATGCTTTATTTTTGGAACTGTAAAAAGAAATTGCACCTGTAAGGTGATGCTTCTTTCATGGCAATAAGGAAAATTAAATCTATAGGTGATGTTTGTAATGACTGTCCCCGCAGTTAATGTTCCTGCCATAGGTGATGTCTGACAGATCCGGTGATCTTCCGGATGTGATATCATGGGTGTGTCGGAAAGCGGTAAGCCTTTCGGAAAAAAAGATAAGGAGGGATTGTGAATATGGAATTGTTTAATTATCTGAGTGAGGAAGAGAAACATCAGATGGAGGATCTGATGCAGAAGGCAGTGGCAAGGAGGGGGCGCGACAACGGAAAGGAAGATGAGACGGTATCGTGCACATTTTACCACCTGCAGTATGACAACAGGAAGCGGATGGACGACGAAGCGGCCGGAAGGAGGACATGTTATGAAACGGATCTGAGGTGTCTGGTGGACCAGGTCTGTGGATTTTTCCAGAGGCATGGCTACTGCAATATGTGCAGGAAAAAGGCGGAAGAAGCCATGGATGAGGAGCTGCCGTTTGATTAGCTGTGCCGTAGCGGGTTATGACGGTAAAAAGGAACACAGGAGGCATTATCATGCCGGCAGGATGGAAATGCTGTTCGGACTGGTGGATGCGGGGAAACTGACACTCGACGAAGCGGCAGATTTTGCCGGTTTTTCATGGGCAGAGGCTGCGGACATGCTGCAGGGCTGGCAGGAAGCCCGGAGATTGTAGGAAAGGGGGCATGAAGGAAGATATTGAGCCGGAGCCGGTAAATCTGCTGCCATAAAGCTTTCCGTTGTTTATGAAGGCCGTCCCACGGGGACGGCTCTTTTCTGTTGCAACAGGAAAATATCATATTGCAAAGGAAAAGGGGGATTATTATGGCAGAAGGCATGGTTTCAATGGCGGATATGGTAATACAGATGATTGGCAGCGGCCAGCTGTCTTTTGAAGACGAGGCCAGGATCAGGCAGACGATCGAAGGCAGGCAGAAGGGCACAGGGGACGGGCAGAAGGGTCGGTGTCTTGCAGGGGTTATCGACTCCGAAATGGCAGCAAAAATGGCTTCACAGGATACGGCAATGAGAAATATGTTCTGGTCGGTGTATAAGAAATGTTTTAAGGACAGCAGGGTCGGGAAGATGGATGCTTCCAAACTTACGGAAAAAACAGTAAATAAGTTCGAAAAGGATGTCAGGGAGTTGTACGGGCTGGATGAAAATGAAATGGTTTTCTTTATGGGGATGTTCCAGGTGGGACTTGACAAAATGGCGGAGAAAGGGCTGCTGGAGTTTGTCCATGACAGACAGAGGTTCCGTGATTTCATAGGTTCAAGGCACAGGATTTCATACATAGGGAATCCGTATTCTTCCGGGGAGACGGAAAAAATAATGAACTGGTCCGAACTGCATCCCACCGACGCAAGGGGCTGGCGGTAGGCCTGTGGTTTACGGGAGGGATCTCGCTGACGGAGATTGTGAACCTCTCCAAAAAGGACTGCTGGGGCAGAAGGACTGCGGACAGTATCATGCAGTTTGATGAGGGGCTGTTCCGCGTAAGAAGGAGGGCGGAGATTGTCAGGAACGCGCTGAACCTGCATCCTGCAGACGTCAGGTATGTTTTTGCCATTCCGAGGGATGACGGAAGCGGCTGGAAAAGACTGACCGGGATGGGACTGCAGAAAAAGCTTGGGTGCATCTGCCGGGCCGTGGGTATTTCCTATAAGAAAATTAAAGAGGATGAGGCGATAAGACTCAATACATGAGAGACTGAAGGCCTGAAATGTAGATGCGGAATTCCTGCTGCCATATTAAACACCTGCAGAATATGTAACAGGAAAAAGATAAGAACAAAATTTCCCGTTTATTTCTATTGACTGAATTTCAATTTTTGGATATACTAACGATAAGTAAAAAAATAATTTACAAATCGAAAGTAGGTGAACGTCATGCTGTATGAATATCTGAAAGGGAATTACGAACCTGGGGAACCAATCTTTTCCGGGGATATTTCCATTTCCGGACTATCGGAAGAAAATCTCCGGTATCACTTAAAGCGACTTACAGATGACGGTATCCTGTGCAGGTTTGAGGCAGGAATCTACTATTTTCCCAGAACAGATATTTTTGGGGAAAAGATGGCTTTGACGGCGGATACGGTGGTGCTCCATAAATATGTGAGGCGCCGGGGGAAAAGGGTAGGGTACTATTCGGGATATACCCTGGCAAACCGTATGGGGCTGTCTGCCCAGGTGCCGCTTACGGAAGAAATCACCAGTAATTATGCACCGGCGCAGGTTCGGGAATTAACCATAAAAAACCGGAAGTACATTCTGAGACGCCCTGTTGTTGAGGTTACGGATGAAAATGTGGCTGTCCTGCAGTTTCTGGACTGCCTGAAGGATCTGGAGAAGTGTGCAGAAGAGGAACTGGAGGTCTGCGGACGGATTCTTAGCGGTTATGCCAGGGAGCACGCCCTTACAAAATCAGCAGTAGACAGGTTTCTTGCAAAGTATCCGCTGAAAATATACAAGGCGATTTATGAGACGGGGGTAGGGTATGTATCTGCACAGGGACAGGGAAACATTTAAGGATATGGTTGGGCAGGCTGCTGACAGCAGCGGGAGGACACCGATCGTAGTGGAAAAAGATTACTATGTGACACTGATCCTGAAACTGCTTTCAGAACAGTTGCCCGGGTGTGTGTTCAAGGGAGGGACGTCCCTGTCAAAAGGTTTCCATGTGATAGACCGTTTTTCTGAGGATATAGATATTACATTTAAGGAACATATCGGGGAGAGCAGGAGAAAGAAATTGAAAAATGTTGTTTTGAGGGGGATTAGTGAGGAACTGGGTATGCCGATAGCTAACTGGGAAGAAACCCAGAGTGACAGGGATTATAATGCCTATCTGTTTTCTTATGAATCCGTGTCTGGCTTTCAGGATGACAGGCTGCCACAGTATGTAAAGCTGGAGACTGCCCTTGGCTCTTATTCTTTTCCTACACAGACTGTTGAAATCCGCAATTATATTGGAGATTACCTGGAAGGCAGGGGTAGGGCAGATTTGGCGGGACAGTTTTTTCTGGGCAGGTTTTCCATGAACCTTCAGTCTTTGGAACGGACCTATATAGATAAAGTTTTTGCCCTGTGCGACTATTATCTTCAGGGAAAGTCAAAACGCTATTCCCGCCATTTGTATGATATTTATAAGCTGACTCCCCGGATAGAATTTAATGATGGATTTGCTGTGTTGGTACGGGAAGTGCGGGAACATCGTTCAAAGATGCGGATATGTCCGTCAGCGGATGAGACAGTTGATGTACCGGCAGTTATTTCTGAATTTTGCGATAATTCTTTTTACAGGGAGGATTATCAGGCTATTACAGATTATTTTGCGAAAGATGCGGTATCTTATGATGATGTGATAGGGCAGATGCGGACTCTTGTGGCCAGTAACCTGTTTGCAAAATGATACAGATGAAAGAGGTGAGACACAGTATATACTGCATCTCCCGATTGTTTCTAACAAATGTGGACGCGGAATTCCTGCTGCCATGTCAGACGTAACAAAACAAAAAAGAAAGCCGCCGTGGAGGACAGAGGAAATGGATAAAGAAGAGATAGGGAAAAAGATTGATGAAGTACTTCAACTGGAGAAATGGCGGAGCTTTGTTAATGGGAAGGTGACAGGCGGTCTGGCAGTTCTTGAGGTTCTTGGTATTGAGAAAGAAAAGCGGATAGAAGTTCTGGCCAAGGCTCTTGGGTTATGCACGGCAACAGCAACAGAATATGTCAATGGTTTTTATGAAGAAAACTATCAGGAATGATCAGAAACGGTAATTATTAAGTAGAATATGGAGGTGGTATTGATATGATGTCATTACAGGAACAGGTAGTTCAGAAAGTCAACAGATTGTCAGAAGATAATCTACAGTTTTTACTGGAAATGATAGAGCGCTTTATGTGGACTGGATCGGAAGAAGAAAAAGCAGAGCTGGATTCCAATTCCAATCGATATTCAGATGTGTCGGATGGCAGTTTGGGGAATGAGGGTAACGGCATGCTGACACCTAAAATGAAAGCATTTATAGAATTAGAAGAAATGCTGACTCCGGTATCGGAAGAACTGGACTACGATAAGGAACTGGCGGAAGCGAGGGAGAAAAAGTATGGTTATATTGATTGATACAAATGTTGCATTGGATTTTCTGACAATGCGGCAGCCCTTTTACGCCGATGCGAGAAAAATCATCAGTCTTTGTGCAAGTGAGAAAGTGCAGGGAGTTATCGCATTTCATAGTCTGCCTAATATCTTCTATATTTTAAGAAAAAGCCATTCAGACACTGACAGGAGGAAAATGTTGAGAAAATTATGCATGGTGCTGCGTGTGGTAGGTGCAAGCCATGAAAGAGTTTGTTCCGCTATAGAACGCGATGATTTTCCGGATTTTGAGGATTGCCTGCAGGATGAATGTGCAAAAGAGATTTCTTCTGATTTCATCGTAACAAGAAATATAGAAGATTTTCGGAGCTCTAAAGTAAAAGCAATAACACCGCAGGATCTTCTGGTATTGGTTCGAGAGGATAAATAATTGGTAATATTTAAAGTCATAAGCGCTGAAAATGTTCTGGTTCTATTATATCCTCCTGGTTCTGCTCTGGTTCTAAAAGCAGTTAAGACATCATAGAAATTGTGAATTTAAGTGGATTTGAGAGATGAAACGGGCAGAAAAAGATTGGAACACAGGGGGAAAAGATGCTCACATGAATTGAGCAGATGTTAAGCGTAGCCTTCACGAATGAAATAATAGCCAACCCGGGATATATCTCCATGACCGACTATTATCTGAAAGTATCGTGAAAACTATTGAACCGCTGTATACCGAACGGTACGTACAGTGGCTTGCGTACCACAATTTGATACAATGCACCCAAGCGTGAGTTTAGGTGCAAATTTTAACGATAGGAATTTTCGTAAAAAGAAATCCCGTTGGTTCTGAACATTTGAGAGTCAAAATGCCTGGCAGACCGATTCCAATGTAGGAAGCGTCGGCGCATTATTTCTGTTGAACATATTTGTGACCGTGGAGTGGGAGAGGTTTGCCTCTTTTGCCAGACGGTAGTCTGTCCAACCCCTTTCCGCCATCAATTCCTTAATGCGTTTCTGCGCATCCATTTCTATCACCTGCCAATCTGTAACTATTATAATTCCCAAAAGGGTGCTATAATAGTCGCGATTGGTAGACAGAGAAATTTCCAAAAGGGGTATATAGAGTTATAGTATGGCAGCTATTTGGGGATGATCTTCATATTTGAGGAGGCAGAAAGTTATGGAAGAACATATCTTTGAGCGTTTTGCCCGTGAACGCGGGATTACTGTTAAAGAAATGAGGGAAATTATTTCCGCACGAATTGAGAGGGGATGGAATGATCCTGACCCGGAGAAACAGGCACAATGGAGGAAGACTCCGTGTGCTGGGGAAATCCCGACACCGGATGAGTGGCTAAAATATGTGGTTGGGAGATTGAAAGAAGAAGGAAAGGAAGATTTATTGCGCTTGTATCCTAACTTGTAAGAAATGCAGAATATGGGGGTTTTTATTGTATTCTCTCCATATGACGGAAAAACCGTCGATATCTTGTATGTAAGGTATATCGACGGTTCTTTTTTGGTTACAGTCCCACAATCTTGGTGAAGTCCAGATTACCGTTTTCGTCCAGCCAAGATTCATCACAATGAACTGCTTCTACACTTCCAAGGAAGAAGTCATGGTCGCCGCCGGTTTCAATCAGTCTGATAACCTTGCACTCAGCGGAAATGGGACAATCGTCCAGCAACGGAGCTTTCACTTTGCTGCCTTCCGTCCATTTTAGATTTAAGGCGGCGAACTTATCCTCGTCCCGGCCAGATTTCGTGCCAAGGTAGTAATACGCCTGTTCAAATCCTTTGGTGGGAATGTTGATGACGAACTCGCCGGATTCCTTAATTAACTCATAGGAATAATGCTCCGGGACAATACCAACCATCACCATTGGCGGATTGGCGGAAACGTTGCAGGCAAAGCCTACGGCTAATGCATTGTTTTTGTTGTCCTTCCCCCGACAGGACACAAGCAGATTGGGGGTGGGAAAAACAGACATTCCCGAATTGATGATTTTTTTCATTCTATAACCTCCTTATTGGTTTTCTTCCATATCGTCAAACTCCGCAGCCTTGCCCGCGTCAATGAAGTACTTGGAGCTTGGCAGGTTGCTGAAAATACGGAAAAGCTCATCAAGACTGTGGCTGAAATCCTCTAAATCCTGTTCACTCATTTGTTCCAGCAAAGGCAGGAAGCAGGCTGCATTGTGGGACAGGAAATGCTCCATGTATCTGTCAGCTTTTTCTGTCAGCTTTATTTTGACAATGCGCCGGTCATCCGGATCATCGAAGCGCTCCACCAATTCCTGTTCCACCAGTTTGTTCACCATTTTCGTCATCTGGTGCTTGGGAACTTTTGTCCATGCGGCAATCTGTGACATGGTAGCGGAACCGCCCGCCCACTCCAATGTTTTCAGGCAGTAGTACATCTCCAGACTAAACCCTTCATCCAAAAGCTGTTTGAAGGGTTTCGCAATCTGATAATTCCAGCAAGGCATCAATGACAACAGCTTTTCCTGTATTTCCAAATATTTCACCATATCGGCACCACCTTATAAAACAGTTTTAACGGCGCTGCCCTCTTGATTTTTTGTTGCATTTATGCTACTATTCAAAAAAGGCAACTATGTTCCTGATGCTATTATGTACCAGATACAGAGAAAAGTCAAGGAGGAAAGTGAATTGCAAAAAGTAGAAAACCCATTAGGGTATAAATCCATCTGGCGGCTGCTGGCTTCTTTTTCCGGGCCAACCATCATTGCCACGCTGGTATACTCTATCTACAACATTGTGGATCAGGTCTATATTGGTCAAGGCGTAGGCTATTTAGGCAACGCAGCTACCACGGTATCATTCCCTATCACGACCTTAATGTCCGCCATTTCCCTGCTGATTTCAGCGGGTGGCAGCGCTTATGCATCTATCCGGTTAGGAGAAAAGCGTGAGGATGAAGCAGAGCGCACCCTGAGCAATATGCTGCTGGCATCATTGGTTCTTGGCCTCATTTACATGGCTGTGTGCTTGCTTTTCATAAAACCGCTGTTACGGATCTTCGGAACTACGGACGAGATTATGCCTTATGCGATGGATTATGCGCCTATCATCCTCATCGGAACTCCGGCCATGATGCTGGCGTCTGTGCTGGCAAATATGGCCCGGACGGACGGCGCACCGAAGATTTCCATGTTCGGGACGGTTTTAGGCGCGGCGCTGAATGCGGTTTTAGACCCGGTTTATATGTTTGTTTTCCATTGGGGCGTCCGGGGAGCGGCCATCGCCACGATTACCTCCCAGTACATATCGGCAGCTGTATTGTTGATTTATTTTATACGGAAGAGCAAGAACCCGCTGCATATGCGTCTGAAAAGGAAATATCTGAAACTGGATTTTGGACTGACCGGCAGCTATCTGAAGCTGGGCATTTCCTCCTGTGTAACCCAGGGGGTGGGAGCCATCATGCAGACGATTATGAATAATACCCTGCGCTACTATGGCGCGCTTAGCCCTGTGGGCAGCGAAGTCGCTATCAGCGCGGTGGGCGTGGTTACAAAGGTGGCAATGGTCATGGCAACATTTGGCATCGGCATTGCCAACGGTGTCCAGCCTATTTTCGGATTCAACTGGGGAGCGAAAAAATATGACCGGGTGTACGAGGCGTACAGGAAAGCAGCGTGTTCGGCGGTGTTTGCTATTTTTGCCATGTGGGTGGTGTGCCAGATATTTCCTGAGGCGATCCTTTCCTTGTTCGGCGATGAGGAGGCAGAGTTTACGACGTTTGCGGTTCATGCGCTGCGAATTATCCTGTTCTTTACTTTCCTCGGCGGATTCCAGAATGTTTCTGTGAATTATTTCCAGTCTACGGGACAGGTTATGAAGGCTACAATCCTATCCCTGCTTCGGCAACTGCTAGTATTGATCCCCCTTCTGCTGATCCTGCCGCGATTCTTCGGGCTGGATGGCGCACTCTACGCAACTCCGGTTTCCGATGTATGCTCCACAGTGGTTGTGGCGTGCTTTATGATATCGGAAATGCGGCGACTAAAGAAAATGATTCAGGAAAACAGTTCATCAAATCAAATTCAAATATAAGAATGGAGGTATTTTTATGAACTCGAAAAAACTTGGCTTCGGCCTGATGCGTCTGCCGCTTGAGAACCCGACAGATGTGACGAAAGTGGACTATGATGTGTTGTGTAAAATGGCTGACCGCTATATGGAAGCGGGCTTCAACTATTTTGACACGGCAAATCCCTATCATGGCGGCGGTAACAGCGAGACTGCCTTCCGGGAGTGTATTGCAAGGCGGTATCCCCGTGACAGCTACACAATCACGAATAAATTGACATTCTTTATTGTCTAGAAAGCGGAGGAACTGGAACCTTTCTTCGCCGGGCAGTTGGAGCGTTGCGGCGTGGATTATTTCGACTATTATCTGCTCCACTCAATGAACAAGGATTATCTGGAGCTGGCGGAGAAAATCGGCGCTTTTGACTTTGTGCAGAAGAAAAAAGCGGAGGGAAAAATCAAACATATCGGCTTTTCCTTCCACGACACGGCTGACGTTTTGGAAGATTTCCTGACCCGGCATCCGGAGATGGAATATGTCCAGCTCCAGCTCAACTACGCCGACTGGGAGAATGTGGAGGTACAGTCCCGGAAGAACTATGAAACTGCTGTCAGACACGGCAAGCAGGTACTGGTGATGGAGCCGGTGAAAGGCGGGCTGCTGTCGAATGTTCCGCCCGAAGCGGAAAAACTGCTGAAGGATGCGGGACCAGATATGTCCGTTGCTTCATGGGCAATCCGGTATGTGGCTTCCATGCCCAATGTGGCAATGGTACTGTCCGGTATGAGTAGCATGGAACAGATGGAAGACAACCTCTCCTATATGTCCGATTTTAAGCCCCTGACGGAGAGTGAGAAGCAGCTTGTAGAGCAGGTTGCCCAGATTATTGTTTCCAAGGAACGCATCGCCTGCACCGGCTGCCGCTACTGTACCGATGGCTGTCCGCAGAAAATCGGCATCCCGGACTTTTTCAAGCTGATGAATGATATCTGCAAATTCGGTGACAGGCAGGTCCAAATGTCCAAAAGCTATTACAATCATTACACCGGCACCCTTGGCATGGAGGCTTTCGGAATAACGGGGACGGATGACGGGATTGACCTGTCAGATGCCACTATTTATTACGCCGGTTCGGACGGCACGGTTTCCGTCATTGACACATTTCCAAAAATATATGCTTACGGGGGCATGTATCCCGGCATGACGACGAACCTGACCATAAATGCCGGAACCGCAGAATTTCTTATGATAGGCGGGGCAGACGGACAGGAAACCTGGCTGTACGGGGTAAAGGACGGGAAGGCATACCAGCCTGAAGTATCCGGGCAGCATGCCGATTTCAGGAAGACGGAGGACGGCCGGTTTGTCGCGCAGCCGCACGAAGGCGGGGAAGGATACTACAGTATCGTTTATGATTATGATCCTGCATCCGGGGAATTTGTCGTGGCGGAAGGGGAAAGTTAACCTGCTGCCCCGGCAGCAGGAAAGGGGCAGCAGGCATTCCGGTGAAGGGCTGCCTGCCATAAAAAGTAGGAGGATATATGAATAGTGAATATGAAGAAAAGCAGGCAGACCACTCCCGGGAAAAGCGGCCTGCCGGATATGCCGGGGCAGGAAGGCATAGAGAGATTACTAAAACAGGCTGATGAGGGGAATGTACAGGCGCAATGCGCGCTCGGAAACATTTTTTATAACGGGGAAGGCGTAAGGAGAAATTATTGCGAGGCGCTGAGATGGTTCCGTAAGGCAGCGGAGCAGGGCTATGATAAGGCACAGAATATTTTAGGTGCCTTATATGCAGCTGGATATGAAACAGGGACTCCGGATTATGCAGGGGCGCTGGGGCGCTATCGGACATCGGAGTGTCGGAGAAACGGCAGTGTCAAAGTACATTTTTATTATGGATCCTATAACATAAAGCAGGACTATGCCGAGGCGCTGAAATGGTTCCGGAAAGCAGCAGGGCAGGGATGTGAAAATGCACAGAATAATCTGGGTATATTATACGCAAATGGCTATGGAGTGGAACAGGATTATGCCGAGGCGCTGAAATGGTTCCGGAAAGCAGTGGAACAGGGAAACGGCAAAGCCAAAAGCAATTTAGGTGACCTGTATAGATACGGTAACGGAGTGGAACAGGATTATGACGAGGCAATGAAATGGTACAGGAAGGCAGCAGGGCAGGGGGGTGCGGCAGCCTGGAAGAGCCTGGGAAACATGTACTGCAGGGGTGAAGGGGTGGAGAAGGATTTCGTCACGGCTGCGGAGTGGTATAGAAAATATGTGGAAGTCATGTATCCGATCCGCCAGGGTGTGGAGAAAGACAGCTGGGAAGATATACAAAATGACTATAATGCAGTTATTCAGGATTGTGTCATCAAGGTTGTAAATAATTTTGACAGGCCTGTTGTTATTGCGAAGACCCAGCCGCTTGAACCATGGCACCAGCATACAGTTGCTATTGCAGTGCTATCCACAACAATGAAAGTCCCGTTTATTGTGCTTGGAAATCATGTACAGGGAGGATATCTGGACGGAATCGGGGTAGGAGAGGATGACGACATGGATTAAATCATGCGGACGGAAGTGACACACAGAATAAGGAAAGGAGCCAGGCATTGTTATATGGTAACAATCCGGTCAGGCGACTACGATAAATTTGTATCTTCCGTAACCCGGAATTACATACAGTTATGTAAAGAAAAGAATAAGAACCCCTTTACGGAATACGGAGCAGAATTTATAAAAACCAGATAAAACTGTATAATTATGTAAAATAGCCTCTTTCATAAAACCGGAAATGGGGGTGTGAACTTTGTGCGGGAAATATGTATCATGACGGAATTAGCGTGGAAAGGGATTATGCCGAGGCGCTTAAATGGTACACCAAAGCAGCATGGAGCGGATATGAATCCTCCCTGGAGTCTGATGACTGGAAGCCTACGCAAAAAGTCTTAGACTTTGAGCGCAAACACGGAATCCAAAGACCAGGAGCGACAAACAAGGAATGATATCACGTCTACGAAAAAAG
>JAETQH010000064.1 GCA_021770785.1 Lachnospiraceae bacterium | reverse complement strand
GAATTTTGAACTCCTTGTCATAAATTTTCTTCTGTGCCATTTCCAAACCTCCATTTTCACTTCTTTTTTATAAATCCGTGAAGTGGAAGTGTCAAGTATTATGATACAACATCATGAAGAGGAAGGCTATATTGTTATCAATCGCACTTATGTGAATGGTAACGTAGTTTTTGAACTTGTATAGCCTTACATAGTCCTGAGTGTTCTCAGCACTTGGGACTATTCTTTTGAAAATTCTTCCAGCATTTTCATAAACGCCTGCTTATCTTCATTACTGCACTCTGGAATTGGAATCTTATCCGTTGTTAAAAGCAACTTCACATCGTCTCTTGCCATCTTCTTTTTCTTATGAGAAAAATTAACCTCCGTGATATGGTCACCGTATAATTTTCCACCAACCATGACATTCGTATTACTTCCATTTGAGACAATTATGATTTCTCTTTATCTGGCATTCGCGGCTTTAAAAATTTGCTCATTGGAACGTTTATAGCTTTACAAATGTTTGCATATTCCGATGCTTCTAATTTCCGCTTTCCTTGTAAAACCAAACAGTTTCACTTCATCTAATCCTGCTTTTCTAGCAACTGTTTTTGTTTCAATCCGGAATCCTCTATATACTTTTTTATTCCATCGACATCAAGTCCAACCAATTCGATATTCACCTCCTGTATTTCGATTTTCTTGATATTGTTACTATATATCAATTATCTTGTGATGCCAACATCTTTTTTCGTGTTTTTTGAAATTTTAATTTACATTTTCAAAATATTTATATATAATGAAAGCAACCTAAGAAAAGGCGGTGAGATATGATGAATGAATATCTTGTTACTAAATTAAAAGAAGGGCGAATAAATAAAGGATTAAAGCAAAGCGATGTTGCTATAAAAATTGGCGTTAAAGGAAATACCCTCAGTAATTATGAGAATGGCGTTTCAGAACCGGATATCGATACATTTTGCGCATTATGCGATATTTATAATTTGGATGCTGCCGAGCTATTAGGAGAAGCTTACGGTCTCGGTGTGCAAGGAAGTGATTTTTCTATAAAGCCATCCGAAATAGAACATATAAAAAAATATCGCGACCTTGACAACCACGGCAAAGAAATGGTTGATTTCACACTGTCAAAAGAATATGAACGTTCCATTGCAGAAAAGGTAAAGCAGAACAACATGGTTCCTATTACAGTTAAAGAATCTACCACTTACGAAATCAATGCCGCCCATGCTGACGACTACATGGGTGCACCAGACGAACTTAAAAAACAGGAAGAAGATATGATGGACAGTTTCTAGTCCGATTTATTAGACACATCATATATTATCATTATCTCATTGGGGGATTTAACTATGCCAGAGTTAAGCAGATTTTATGGAATTATTATTAAAATGTACTTTAATGATATACAACAGCATCACAAGCCGCATATCCATGCGTTTTATGGAGACTACGAAGCAGTAATTGCAGTAGACGGAGAATTGCTCGCCGGTTCTATACCTACGAAACAGTTAAGAATCATCAATGGTTGGCTTGCCATCCACGAGGATGAAGTATATGCGGCGTGGAATAAAGCTGTCAATGGCGACCATTTTGACAAGATTAGTCCATTGTAGGGAGGTATATTTATGTTCGAGGTAAACGGAATCGTATATGCAAATGAATATAAGGACTCATTGAAAATTACAGATGCCAAAGTCACTGATAGATTGATGATGCTCATCACATTCTCTACTGGTGAGAAGCGTGTATTTGACGCTACGGTACTTACTGGCTCTGCTTTTAAGCCTTTGAAAGATGAATCTGTGTTTGAGAGCTTCAAAATTATACATGGTGTGCTTACATGGATGAATGAGGAAATAGACTGTGCGCCGGAATATATATATGAACACAGCTACTCTTATGAAGAAATGTGCGTCTAATTTGTGAGGTGATATATTTGACATACGAAGAACTTTTATTAGAAGCAGACAACAACAACCTTATAACAAAAGAACTGCCGCTACCTGTCAGCAAAGGACGTATTAAAGGAAATCGTATTGCTATTAGAAGCGGCATGACGGAAACCGAAAAGAAATGCGTATTGGCAGAAGAACTCGGACACCACTACACTGCTGTAGGTGATATTCTCGACCAGTCCTCTGCTGAAAACCGCAAGCAGGAGCTGCGTGGCAGAATACTCGCTTACAATAAATTAGTGGGTCTACGTGGTATAATAAGCGCATATAACCATCACTGTCAAGATGCTGCTGAAACAGCGGAGTATCTTGGAGTAACCGAAGAGTTTTTAGATGATACTATGTCTTACTACAAGAGTAAATATGGCATATATACCACAGTCGATAATTATGTTATTATGTTTGAGCCTACTATCGCTGTAATGGAATTAATATAAAATACAAACATCATAAATATTTCCAAGACGATTCTTATGATTCTATGGAATGACCTCTTTGCTTTTGTCATCATGTTGATGGCAATACTGACTTACATAGACCAACATGGTAAACATAAGAAATAGCCGTCCTGCTCTCGTCAAAGTTTAGGAACGGCTATTCTTGTAGCTAAGTATTAAATTCTCGCCGGGTCGGGTGAAGTGCACTCACCTTCCGGCTACCTTGTTAAGCATATTATAGAATGATTTGAAAATTTTGTCAAACACAAAAACCGCCCCGGCGCTACCAACACCAGAGCGGCAAGTACATCTCCGAGAAGATACACCCAAATTCAGTTAATATTGTATCATTCCCGGAGCAGCCACGCAAGCGGAACTAACGTTCTCCGCTGGCTGTTATTTTTATACCCATTTTTAAGGAGGATGATACTATGGCAAAGGCAAAATACAAACAAAATTCCCGCGGAGAATGGGAAACTAAAATATGGGACGGCACTTATAACCCAGACGGCAGCAAACACCGTAAACGCCTGTGTTCCAAGAAATCCAGCGCCGACCTGGAGAAACAGATAAACCGTCTAAAAAATGAAGTGGAAAACGGTCAATATGTCCAGAATACCGATATCATGTTTACGGACTATGCCACTGAATGGCTTCGGGTAAAAAAAGGTGTCCGGGAGAAAAATACCCAGAAAATGTACAAAAATATAATAGACAAACATTTATCATTCCTTGAAGGCGTCCGGCTGGCCGATATACGAAACAGCCATTTCCAGCTTGCCATTAACAATGCGCTGTCGCAGCCCAGGACATGCCAGCAAATTTATGTCACTTTCAAACAAATATTAAAAATGGCAGTGATTGATAATTATATTGGCTCCGGCATGTACGACATGATTTGCGCAGACATTAATCTTCCCCGGTACATAAAGCCTCAGAAAAGGGCATTATCCCAGATAGAAAAGGATGCTCTTGCCGCTGCAGAATTTACAGACCGGGAAAAAGCATTCGTTTCCATCATATACTCCTGTGGATTACGCCGTGGAGAAGCCCTAGCACTGTCAAAATTCGATTTTAAATTCGAAGATGATAAAAGTATCGTCTCAATCACAAAATCGCTCATTTTCGACGGAAACGCGTCAGAAATAAAGGATATACCAAAGACCGGCAATGGTATTCGAACTGTTCCTATTCCAGATACCACGGCAGAATATTTAAAAGACTATATTGCTAAAATAAAAAGCCCTTATTTATTTACCTGCAAAGCGGGCGGCACCATGACACACTCTGCCTATGTTAAAATGTGGGCATCTATTGTAAAGAAAATGAACCATGCTGCCGGCGGAACGGATGCGTTCCCGATAATTGATGATTTGACCGCTCATATCTTCCGGCACAACTACTGCACCAATCTCTGCTATAAAGTACCGGAGATAAGTATTAAGAAAATCGCACAGCTCATGGGAGATACCGAAAACATGGTACTGAATGTTTACAACCACATCATAGAAGAAAAAGAGGACCCTGCGGCTGTCATAAACGATATTCTGGCCATGTAAAATGCGGACACTTTGCGGACATTAGGGTCAAAAAAGTGCCTTGCGGACGCAATGCGGACATAAAAAACCGTTCAAATCACCCTACTTCCAGTCACACGTAAAAACAGCGGCAACCCTTGATTTTCCTAGGCTTACCGCTGTTTTTTATTAATGAGACATCGGGGATTCGAACCCCGGACAACTTGATTAAAAGTCAAGTGCTCTACCAACTGAGCTAATATCCCATACATATTTGATTAAGCTGGGCTAGCAGGATTCGAACCTGCGAATGCTGGAATCAAAATCCAGTGCCTTACCGCTTGGCGATAGCCCAACAAAAGATTTTGTTGCACCTATCGCAACAGGGTGGATACAGGGATTCGAACCCTGGGCCTCCAGAGCCACAATCTGGCGCGCTAACCAACTGCGCTATACCCACCATAAAGACTGCAACAAGTCTCTTCCCCTATTTTCATAAGGAAATGTGCTCGAAGGGATTCGAACCCCCGACCCACGGCTTAGAAGGCCGTTGCTCTATCCAGCTGAGCTACGAACACATACCTCACATTTCTGTAAGCTAAAATCCGCTCTCGCAGATTTTAAGCGGGTGATGGGAATCGAACCCACGTATCCAGCTTGGAAGGCTGGTGTTCTACCATTGAACTACACCCGCACAAAATCGGGGTGACAGGATTCGAACCTGCGACCTCCTGGTCCCAAACCAGGCGCTCTAGCCAAGCTGAGCCACACCCCGATATGAACTTCATCTATCGGGTACTACTGATTATCCTGCCGCACCCGTGACGCAAGTGTTATTATATAGGACAGGGAAAAAAATGTCAACACTTTTTTTTCATTTTTTCACAAATACTCAATTTCAAAAAAAGCTTCCCCCTTTTTATCAATATCCATCAGAATATAGGACGGGCGTTTTCCCCCCTGCCGGGGATAGGAAAGGCTGCCGGGATTGATGGCAATGACATGTTCCCCATACTCAATCAGCGGTACATGGGTATGCCCGAACATCACAATATCCATCCCCCTTGCTTCCGCCTCCCGCATAATGTCCGAGATGCCTGCACCCACATAATAATGGTGCCCATGGGTGAGCAGTACCTTGTATTTTCCTATTTCCAGCTCCTTTTCTCTAGGAAGCCTTGAAAAAAAATCATTGTTTCCCGCCACAATCTCCATGGGGCAGCCTGCCATTTCACCTATCATATCCTCGTACCCCTCCGCATCTCCTAAGTGAATCAGAAGGTCTACCGGTGAAACATTCTCCAACGCTTTTTTTAAATTTTCATGTTTCTTATGTGTATCACTCACAACCAGTATTCTCATATGATATCCTTCATATCCTAAATATTTCTAATCCCCATTAGAAACACAGATGACACTGATTAAACTCCGTACTGATGTAACTGCTCCTTCATCGCCCGCAGCGCTTTTCCCCTGTGGCTGACGGCATTTTTCTGCTCTTCGGAAAGCTCCGCCGTGGAACAGCCATATTCTTCCACGTAAAAAATCGGGTCGTATCCAAATCCGTTGGCTCCGGCGGGTTTCTCCCCGATATACCCTTCTATAGTTTCCCTTGTCACTAACACTTCCCCGTCAGGCATTGCCGCTGCAATGGCACAGACAAAGCGTGCCGTGCGTTTTTCCTTGGGTACCCCGGAAAGCCGGTCTAAAATTACCTGATTTTTGATATCGTAAGAGGTATCTTCCCCCAGGTAACGTGCCGAATATACCCCCGGCTCCTTATTCAGGTAATCTACCTCTAAACCGGAATCATCCGCTAGCACAATATCATCGGTAAATGCCGCTATTGCCTTCGCCTTTATCACCGCATTTTCCTCAAAGGTCCTGCCGTCCTCCACAATGTCCGTCTCTATTCCGGCTTCCTTCATAGACAGGATTTGCGCCCCTGTGTCCGCCATAATTTCTTTGATTTCCCTCATTTTCCCGGCATTCCCGGTAGCAAATATGATTCTTTTCATGATGGCTTTCCTTCCTTACCTTTACGATTTTCTTCCTGCTGCCTTGTCCCTTTAAACATCAGGTAATTTTTCTTCCTGCGGAAGATAGCAAAAATTCATTTATTAATACCCTTCCTCAAACGCCCGCAGTATGGCGTTATAAATACCTTCCGCCGTCTCTTTCTGATAGTCCTCGGAGCAGAGCAGCTTAAGTTCCTCCCGATTGGTCATAAATCCCACCTCTATCAACGCCACGGGAACCTCACTGGTACGGATAATATAAATGCTGTCTCCCTCCATAACTCCCCTGTTGCGGCTGCCAATCCGGCTTGTCACCTCCTCCACGCAAATCTGGGCGAAGCGCCGGCTTCTTCCTGTTTCGTCAGATTCATTATACATCACGGAAGTTCCGTTTGCGGAGGACATCCTGCCGCTTCCGGTAGAGTTGTTATGTATACTGATAAACAGATTTGCACCCGACTTATTGGCTAACTGCACCCTCTGGTCAAAGGTGGGGTTGCTGTCATCTGTCCTGGTATAATAAACACCGATATTCTCTCCGCTTTCCTCAAAAATTTTTTTCAGCTGCAGCACGATAGCAAGGTCAATATCCTTCTCGTTTACGCCCTGCTTGGTAGCGCCCGGCGCCCGGCCTCCGTGCCCCGCATCAATTACAACTACTTTATCATACACTTCCTGCGGTGTCAAAAATTCAAGATTAAAACTTCCCTCGTCATAGGTAGTCCTCAGTTCATACACCCGGTCCATCACAATCTCTATGATACCCCGCTCTCCTTTTCTGGTATAGGATAAAGTATCAATGTGGTTGCTGCTGCCGCTGATGGGGTGGCTGTCAAAATAACTGTTATCCGTCCCCGGTATCTCAATGTGTACCGTCTGGGTCACATAATCATTGGTAAAATGGATATCGCTCTCCCCCACCCCTTCCGGAAGACGCAGGCTGAGCTGCCCGCCATAACTGTCCGCAGGCACCTCGGTATTAATAATCGCCAGATCTTTCATTTCCTCCTGGCTGGCTGCAAATTCTTCTTCCGCGACCTTCGCTTCTCTCGCCTCTACCACCCTTGTATGTATCTTGGGAAACTGGGGGAGTACCATACACACCCCCACCATCAACACAAAAAGTGTGACTGCCGCAAATTTTAACGTTTTTTCTTCCATGTACTTTGCCTTTTACTGATTATTACTGAATGCTTTAATGCACAAATTCGCTTCCTCCACGGTATCTATACTCACCCATTTATATCCATTGGAGCTGATATAGCTCTCCCCGTCATCTAAAATCACATGCTTTGTCTCCTCATCCGCCGCATACTCGATTGCCATGGGGTGAACGGAATTGGGAGTGATAATATAGAGTACAACGGCATACCGCTCTCCCGGCTCCACGGTAATTTCCTGGTTAAATTTCACCGTATAGTAGCCCGCATTGCTAAGTTTCCCCGATGCCACCGGTATCATATTTCCAAAGGATTTTTCGTCCTGAAATCCCCTTACTACATAAAGCTCGTACTGGGAATCCTTTCCCGTGGCATAAAAGCTGGCTGCCGCAAGGCTCTCTGCCCCTGTTGCCGTAAAGACATTTGCCCCGTACATACTTTCTTTATTGTACCCTAACTGTCCTCTCCAGCCACACAAATCGCTCTGGTAAATATTGTCATAGTTATCGGTGCCTTCAATTCCCGTATAAACCACGTTGTGGGTTCCGATGTTGGTGTCATAATAGGAAACGTAAAATACGCCGTCCTCCCCAAAATTTTTTCCCCAGCTGTTCTGGCAGATAAAGGCCCCGTCCCCCTCTAAATCCACGGAAAAATTATCTTTGGAATAATTGTCATCCCAGCCGATAATCACCACGTCATGGTTTGGTTTTTCCGTGCCGATATAGCAGTAAGAATTAGTGGCTTTGTCAAAATACGGGGAATAGGACTGGGAGCTGCGCAGCGCATTGTAAATGGAGGTCTGCACACCGCCGTACTTAAACACCGCCTCCTTGATTTTCTCATAATCCTTTCCGTCGATAATCTGCATTTCCTGTACATGCTTTACCGGAGCTAAACCGCTTACCGTCTTATCATCTCCGTAAGGGTCGTCCTCCTCATAAACCGGACCTCTCCATGCCGCTAAATATGCCATTCCTATGGTGTAATCCCCACCCTCATGCTGGTCTATTTCAAAATCGTTAGAAAGGGTCATATGGTCCACCGAGTACTGCACCCGCTCCTCCGGCAGCAAAACGGATTCCATGGCTCCTAACGCCGCAAAGGACCAGCAGGTACCGTAGTTCCCCTGGTTGCGCACCTCCGCCACTCTTCTCTTTTCCCGCAAATCATATTTCGCCGGCACAATGGTAGTGTTGACGGAATTATCCGATGCCAGCGCCTGGTTTTCCTGCATATCCCAGCTGTAAGTGTAATCCAGATACGTGGACAAATCATTGAGGCTGACATAATACTGCCCCTCTTTTTCTATCAGCGGGGAAACGATTTCCTTTTTCTCCCCGTCTACCTTTGCGGTATATTCCTCCATGAGAAATTCCAGCTCACTGGAATGCTTTTCCACTAAAAGCCGCTCCCCGTCGTACACATGGGCACTGCAGTTTAATGCCTCCCGCAGGATATTCACCGGAACCATAATACTTAAATTGTCGTCCATAAAAAAAGAATATTCCTCATTGGTATACTGCTTATTGTCGATGACCACCGACAATAAATTGTCATTGACGCTGGAAGCAATCAAAGGATTCCAGGTTTCCGCCTGCAAATCGCCGCCCCGGAAGCTGGCAACCTGCTCGTAGCCCGAAAAAAATGTATGATATTTGATCAAAAGAGTAATCGCCACAATTCCTCCAAAGGCAATAAATCTTTTTGAATATGTCATCTAGTTCTCCTTCTTGTCTCTTCTCGGCGGTTTCGGCCCCATAAACTGATAAAAATAGGTCTTTAACATTCCGTTATAAATCTTCCGGTTCTTGTCCGCCTTTCTTCCGATATACCGCTCCGTGTCTTCATAGCTCGTAATCAGATACATGGACCAGGAATCCAAACTCCGGTATGCCTCTCCAATCTGCCCGTAAAGCTCCGGCAAATCCGCCTTATCCTCTAACCGCTCTCCGTAAGGAGGATTGGTTACAATAAAACCGTATTTTTTTGGATGGCGCAGCTGTGCCACCGGACGCTGCTGAAAATGAATCAGATGTTCTACTCCTGCACGCTTCGCATTTTCCCTGGCAGCTTTCACCACGTCCCCGTCAATATCGTAGCCCTGAATGTCCACGGTAACATTTTCCTCTACCATATCCTGCGCTTCCCTGACGCACTCATACCAGAGCTTTCTGTCAATGAGGTTTGTCCACTGCTCCGCCGTAAACTCACGGTTCATCCCCGGTGCCATATTGGCAGCTATCATTGCCGCCTCAATGGGAAAGGTGCCGCTGCCGCAGAAAGGGTCCACCAGAATACGGTCCGGCTTCCAGGGCGTTAAAAGCAGCAGAGCTGCCGCAAGGGTTTCCGTCAGGGGCGCCTTGCTGGTCATGGTACGGTACCCCCTCTTATGCAGGGAATCCCCGGAGGTATCCAATGTCACCGTCACCTCGTCCTTTAACAAAAAGATACGCACCGGATAGGGGGCACCGTCCTCTTTGAACCAGTCCGTATGGTATTCCCGCTTCAACCGCTCCACCATGGCTTTTTTTACAATGGACTGGATATCTGACGGGCTGAAAAGCTTGCTCTTGATGGAAGAAGCCTTCTTCACCCAGAATTTCCCGTCGGAAGGAATATACTCCTCCCAGGGCAGTGCCTTAATCCCCTGAAAAAGTTCTTCAAAGGTGGTGGCACGGAAACGCCCCACCTGAATCAATACCCGTTCCGCTGTCCGTAAAAAAATATTGGCACGGCAGATTGCCTCCTCGTCGCCAAGAAAGGTCACTCTGCCGTCCTCCACACGCTCTATCTCATAACCCAGGTCATATATTTCCCGTTTTAAAACTGCCTCTAATCCAAAATGGCAGGGTACTACCAACTCATATGTCTTCATCTAATCTCCTATCGCTTCCTGTCACAAAGCTTTCTCTTCCTTCTAGTTATGTTCTGATGACCTAGTATTATATTATCCGTTCTAAATTTCCCTGTCAATCGTTAATCACGCAGATTCTGTCTGCCCTTTTCTTCCAGATAAGCTGCTGCGCCGGAACCTCATACCCTTCCTGTAGCCCTCTTCATCTGTTTTTTGTCTCCAGATACGGCTTAATCGCCCGGATGCCTCCCACTACGGTATATACCTCGTAACCTTCCTGGGATAGTCTTCTGGCTGCCAGCAGGCTGGTGCTTCCGTATTCGCAGTATAAAATCAGCGTCTTTCCTCTGGGAAAACGATACAGCCACCTGTCGATTTCCTCATAGGGACAGTTGACCGCTCCCCTGTAATGGTACTCTCTGTAGTCCTCCCTTTCCCTCACATCTATGACAACCGCTCTCTTTTGAAAAAGAATATTCGAAATTTCACGTGGATGAATTGTATAAAATGCCATATTTCCCCCTCTATAGAAAAACAGATTACAAAGAAGGTTCTCTGTAATCTGTTTCTTCTGCTAAAGATTTTACTCTTTCTATCCTATGCTCTTTTTCCCCTGCCGTGACAAACTATCTGCAGTTAGATCCTGTAGCATTCTTTCCGTTGCTGTTCTGTCCGGAGTTGTTCTGTCCGTTGCTGTTCTGTCCGTATCCGTTAGATGCTTTGTTGGATGTTTTGTTAGAAGCCTTGTTTTTAGAACTGTTCTGCTCGTAATTGTTTTCGTATCCGTTCTGTGTATCTGCGTTTCTTGCCATGTTTTCCTCCATTCTTGTGCCGTCTTTGGCACTCTTATTTATTTGCTTGCTGCATTGCTTTCAGCAAAGATATTATTTGAGGGAATGCAAAAAAATATACACAGACTTATTTTTTAATTGCTTTTTATTTTTGAATAGGCTATACTGTTTTTGTGATATGTAATAACAACAGTTATTACTGTCACTTTTATACCCCTTATTAATTATTTATACTCCCCTCAGAAAAAGCCACGTGACAACTCACATGGCTTTTTCTATTTCCATTCTTTTCCTGTTTTTTATTTTTTATAAGGAGTAATAATCTAAATTCTCTTTCAGCTCTGCGTTAATCACTCCGCCTGCCTTTACATACTTATCATATACGCCCTGTATCCGCTGTACTTTCTTTGCCGTCTGCAAATCATAACGGTGCAGTCCGTTGGTATACATCGGATTGGCTTTCAATTCCTCACGGATAGGCTTTGCAAAGGGACAGTAAGTCAGTAAAATCTCCCTGGAAACCTTATTCAGACGAAAACTTCCCTTAGATTCATATTTCACCCAGTTCTGGTAATCTTTTACAAAAACCTCCCGGTAGTTATTCTTTCCACGCAGTAAAGCACTCTTGATTTTCTCCTTGGCATCCGTAGAAAGCTCATTGTTTTTCCGGTAAAACTGAATATAATCGCAGTATTCCGACGTGAGGGATCTGTCACGGATATCATTCCAGTGGACACCCTGTATCTTCCGGCACAACTCCCAGCGGAATCTCCCGACAGTGTCAATCATCATATCGTCTAAGTCCACTGCGGTAAAAATCGGGAACATAAACCTCGCCGGGGTATCTCTTTTCACTCCTGCCGTCTCCTGCCACATCTGCGCCCTTGTTCCTGCGTTGGGCATTAGGATAATGTTCGGCAGCACCTCTTTCATCACCGACTCGTGGTTAATCCCTCTATTCGGATCCGAAAACATAACTTCCCGGTAAAATACAGAAAAGTCAATTTTGCGGATATTATTTAACGCCTCATCTATTTTCTGCACCGTGACTAGCATCTTATCAATGGAATTAATCAGGTCATTCTCCCCTAGAACCGGACAGAACGTTGAAATTCTTCCATAGGTAATGCGGTTTCCGGAGGTAAACATATTCTGAATCTCAAATTTTATCTTCATTTCCCTGTTCGCAGCATACTCATTCACCTGCTCCGGCCTTATTTTTCCTGTTTTCCGCAGTTCCGCAAGGTAGCCGGTATAATCTAAATCGAACTCATTTTTAGAAGGTTCGTTCTCCCCCTGATAAATAGATCTCAGCCATGAAAAAATAGTAAATACGTGGTCCGAATTGCAACAGTCTAAGTGTTCTGTCAAGTCATAAAGAATATTGGCATTTTCCTCTCCCACCATCTGAACGTCCATAAAGCCGAAATTTAAGAACATTTCCACAATGGGGGTTGGTTCCTCCTTATCCTTCATCACCTTCATAAATACCTTATAATAGGTGTCATAAAACATCTGGGAAATCTGCTTCCGTAATCCGAAAGCTTCCGCATCTGTGGAAAGCATATCCGGCAGGTCACCGTATTTCTGAATCAGCGTCCGGACCTCTTCCACCTTTGCCTCCTCATATCCGGCATAGGTTAAGATATACGCCAGACAGTCCTCACCGTTCTCTTTCCCGCCTTCATCGTCCCATTCCTCTCCATCCGGCAGGTCACTTTCCGCCTGAGGCGTTGCATAACCGTCCGTAGCAGCAGAAAAATCATGGGTCTGATATTCCCCAATGCGCTCACTCACTAATTTTTCATCATAAATATTTAATTTCCGGATTACCTCCGCCATCTTATCCATGCGCTCCCGCAGGGCTTTGGTATCATAATTGTTCGTTTCCGCCTGAAGCAGCAGTTCAAAATACAGATGGAACATATCATTCCCGGATTCCGCCAACAGGATATCCTGGTTATATTTCAGATATTCCACCATCTCAATAATACCCTGGGTCACACGTCTGGTCTGGTAAGAAGCCTCCATAATAGCGCCGATGCAAAGGCTGTCATCCTTCTGCATCAGATGGACGTAGGGGTCTAAATATCCCTTCATCAGGCTGGTACTGTTATTTACCTCCCAATTTTCCGCCTTATGTACCATATCTAGCGGCTTAAAGTTATCCATTCTGTTAAAGCTCTGTCCGTCAAGCCGCAGCTGGCTGCAAAGCAGGGTATAATCATTGTATTGACTCTCTGCAAAAGAATGGAACTGGCGCACCAGATTCCGGAAGCCTGCGTAGGTTTCAAGCAGTTTCTGTCTCTGCTTTAATGCGGCCCGAAGCAGCACTCCCCGCATACTCTCCTGACCGTTTAGCACCTTTATCAGGTCATCGGCCGTATCATAGGGAAATACCACCAATACGGAATCCTCACGTGCCACATAATCGCACAGATAACGATCGCTCTCCGAAACACCCACGATGCCTTCCTTCTCTAACACTACTCTGGCATAAGAATTTCTCTGCACCACAGAGCCCTCCAAAATCAAATACCAGGCTTTCACTTTTCCATTTTGCTTTGCAATGATCTGATTTTTCTGTACTTTTATTGTCTCCATAATTTCTCCCTGGCAATCAATCCCCTAATGAATGCCGCCTCCTTTTAATTATTAGTAGTTCTTCGAGCAAGCAGTTTGCTGCCTCTTCCTTGCTCATCATTTCTAACTGCCGCTCACTGTCGTCGGTTATCAGCGTCAATACATTCGTATTGGTTCCAAAGCCTGCCCCCTCCTGCTTCAGGTTATTTGCGGCAATCATGTCTAAATTTTTCTTTTTTAATTTTTTTCTGGAATTTTCCAGCATATGCTCCGTTTCCATAGAGAAACCGCAGAGTACGGTATCCCCCTTCCGTTTCCCCAGCTCCCCCAAAATATCCGTTGTCCGCTCCAAATTCAGCCGGGTCTGGGTATCGGATTTTTTTATTTTCTCACTGGCAATCTCTGCCGGGCGGTAATCTGCCACCGCAGCCGCCTTGATAATAAGGTCCATTCCCTCTGCCCGATTCATCACCGCCTGATACATATCCTCCGCCGACATCACCGGAACCACCTCCACAAACATGGGCGGCTCTATCGCTGTGGGACCGCTGACTAAAGTGACCTCTGCCCCCCGCAGCATTGCCATCTTTGCAATGGCATAGCCCATCTTCCCGGTAGAATGGTTCGTAATGAAGCGTACCGGATCAATCGCCTCCCTGGTTGGACCTGCCGTCACTAAAACCTTCATGCCCTGCATGTCCTTTTCAAATGCAAGCTCCCTTACCACATATTCCACAAGGGTTTCCTCCGACGGCAGCTTCCCGTCTCCCGTATCCCCATTGGCAAGCATACCGCATATCGGGTCGATAATTTCATAACCATGCCGTTTTAATCTTTCTATATTTTCCTGCACAATGGAATTATGGTACATATTATGGTTCATTGCCGGGGCAACTAAAATTTTACAGGTACATGCCATTATCGTGGTGGTCAACATGTCGTCTGCAATTCCATTTGCAATCTTTCCTATCACATTCGCCGTTGCCGGAGCAACCAATACCAAATCCGCCTGTTTTGCCAATGCCACATGCTCCACCGAAAACTCAAAATTCCGGTCAAAGGTGTCTATCAGGCACTTATTGCCGGTCAGTGTCTCAAAGGTGGTGGGGGTGATAAAATTCGTCGCATTCTCCGTCATAAGCACGTGCACATTACAATGCATTTTCTTTAACATTCTCGCAACATTAGGCATTTTGTAGGCGGCAATTCCTCCCGTTACTCCAAGAAGTACTGTCTTTCCCTGTAACATTTATGTTTCCTCCTGCTCTCGTTCAAAAATCGATACGATGCTTTCTATAAAAGATATCATTCCAAATTTTATTCTATACTGTTTTTGGCAATTTCGCAACATCATTTAAAGCAGTTCCCCTGGAAATGCAGGGCAGATTTCCCCTACCCGCCGCAGGACCCATACGCCCTTTCTGCGACATATCACCCATATGTAGAGCGGCAAATGATATAAAAAGAAGCGGCTATATCGATAAACTCAATATAACCGCTCTTTATCATACGTGCGCGAGAGGATTCGAACCCCCGACACCTTGGTCCGTAGCCAAGTGCTCTATCCAGCTGAGCTACGCACACATATCTCTTATAACGTTCACACGGAACATTATGTATAATAACGCACGTACACCTCTTTGTCAATACCTTTTTTTCAAATTTGTTGCAATTTGGTGTTACTATTCACAGCTGATTTATAGTTAAGTGCCAGTATCCCAAGAAAGTGAGTTGTAAAACTACACTCCTTGGGTATTGGCAGTATTTGCTTTTACCAGCTATGAAAATATTTCTGCTACTGTGTACGGCTTACCTTCACATAGCCTTGATAACGCTTCATATGGGATTTGATTCCTCTAAGTCCTCGCTCACTCAGATTGTCTGTGATTCTCGCATCAATACCTGCTTCTGCGTCTTCAACAGCCAGACAATACTCCGGCTTCTCACCTAAGAACTCTGCCCCCATTTAAAAACACCTCCGGCTCAGACTTTGATTTTGCGGTATTTGTTCCATCAGTAAGAAATCAAGCGCATTTTATAATAGATTGTCCCCACTATATCTGCAAGTATCCAGCCAATCGGGATAGACCACCAGATGGCATATACGCCTAATGGTGTATGTGGTGCTAACAGATAGGAAAGTAACACTCTTGTCCCCAAAGAGATCACCGTAAGTACAAGAGACATTTCTGCACACTGAATACCTCTGTAATAACCATAAAAAAGAAACAGAATGCCAATTCCAAAATAGAAACTTCCTTCTATTCTCAGATATCTCACACCTTCTAAAATAATCGTAGTTTCGTTTGAATCAACAAATATTTCCATAAACTGCCTTGTGAATAACCATACCAAAGCTGAAACTGCCACGCAAAATGCTGCAGAGACGATAACAGCAATTTTTGTTCCCTCATGAATTCGTTCTTTCTTTTTCGCACCAAAATTTTGTGAGATAAAAAGTGAGTAGGCATTGCCAAACTCCTGTGCAGGCATATACGCAAGAGTATCAATCTTAACTGCAACCGTAAATGCCGCCATAATTGTTGTACCAAAGCTGTTTACAAGGCCCTGTATCATTAAAATTCCAAGATTCATTACCGATTGTTGCAAAGCTGTGAAGAAATCATTTTTTATGATGACACCTATTCTGTTCCATGCCAGTTTTTCTTTTATCCTTAACAACTCTCCGTTTCTATGCATTACGTACAATGCAATTCCAGAACCGGCAAAAGCTTGAGAAACAACGGTTGCTATAGCAGTACCTGAAACGCCCCACTTAAGTGAAATAACAAAATACAGATCCAATCCAATGTTGATTATGGAAGAGATTGCAAGAAATATAAGTGGAACAACGGAATTTCCAATGGAACGAAGTAAGTACGCAAAAAAGTTATACAAAAAGGTAAAACCTATTCCGATAAAAATAATTCTTACATAGCTTCGCATCATGTGGTAAATCTCAGCAGGAATAGTGAGTATCTGCAGGATATAATCTGTTCCCGGGAAAACAAGCATATAAATGATGATCGTCACTACACCAATAAACAGGAAGGACATACGGATATCCTGCTTCATCTCCTCCATTTTGCCTGCACCAAAGGATTTGGAAAACAAAGCTCCGCTTCCCATGCATAAGCCTATGATAAGTGAAGTCAGGAAAGTCATTAGTGTATATGCTGCTCCCACCGCAGCCAGAGCATCCGAACTCACAAACCGTCCAACAATGATGGTGTCAGCTATGTTATATATCTGTTGAAGAAAATTTCCTGCCATCATAGGAAGTGCAAACAGCAACAGATTCTTAAAAATAAATCCCTCTGTTAATTTCCTATTATTCATCTTTCCACCTAATACCTGCAAACATTAGCTGGTTTACCGTCAAGGTATGCACACACATTATCAAATTCTGTTCTGGCACGACGCACCATAGATTCCCTGGTGAGGAATGCCACATGAGGAGTGAGCAGCGTGTTCTTAGCATGAAGCAAAGGATAATCCTCAGGAATTGGCGGTTCCATATCAAATACATCAATAGCCGCTCCTGCAAGCTTATCCTCATTAAGTGCTTTTGTGAGAGCCTGATTATCTACACCAAGTTCTTTTACTTCCTCTCGTTCATGACGCGCATACGCAAGTACCTTTGCGCCAAATGCCAGAAACAGTTTTGCTGTCTGGAACCCAATCTGTCCACGGTCAATGATTCCTATTGTTTTTCCTTCAATTTCAGTTCCCGCAAGTCCTAAAGAAGTCTTTCCGCTACGTACCGATGTATCACATGCACTAATATTACGCATAACATTGATCGTCATGCCTAACACTAATTCTGAAACACTGGTATCGGAATAACCTGCACAATTACAGATAATTATGCCTTTCTCCTTACAAGCCTCCAGTCCAACATGAACAATACCTGTAAAAGCAACCGCTATCATTTTTAAAGAGTCACAAGCTCTTACCACTTCATCAGGATAAGGAGTATTTGCAATCATTACAATATCCTGACCTGCACTTCGACGTTTCAACTCCTCAACATCAGTAGTCTTAGTTTCATAATAGGTAAATGAATGCCCTGCCTCTTTTAGTCCTTTTGAAAAATCCTCAATCATTGTCTGCGAAATACCAATTGGTTCCAATAAACTAATATTCATTTTTATATCCATTCCTTTCGCTTCGCTCAGGCACAAAACGTTATGAAAACACTTTTCGTGCCTAAGCATTTTGTGTTATAGTAAATTCTTTCCTTCAATAAAAACACTATGGATAAATAAAGCTTGACGCCACCATGCGAAGAATTCTTCCCGCACAGGTCTGCAGCTCGCTGAGGGTCAGCGGGTATTCCGCTTCTCCTTCTTTTGCTCCGACTGATTTCATAATTTCATCCACGTCATTCTGAGAACCAGGCATAATCAGGTCATTTCCCGCTTTGATACAGCCTGCTGCATTAGAGCAGCCATATTTAAAGGTTTTTCCCTGCTCCATTTCCATACCGCCGGTCGTACCCCAGTCGGTCATCACAATACCCTCAAACCCCCATTCATCCCTTGCTAAGGCGGTCAGAAGGTCATAACTGTTTGCCGTATGGATTCCATTCACCAGATTATAGGAGGACATGATGCTCATTGGCTGTGCCTCTTTTACTGCGATTTCAAAGCCTCTTAAATAGATTTCTCTTGCGGCGCGTTCACTCACATGAGAATTCACATGCATTCTGTTGTCTTCCTGGTTGTTGAATGCAAAATGCTTAATACAGGTTCCGACGCCGTTGTGGCTCTGTACACCCTGTGTATCCGCTGCCGCGCATAAGCCGGACAGTAACGGATCTTCTGAATAATATTCAAAATTTCTTCCGCATAACGGATTTCTATGAATATTCATACCTGGGGCAAGCCATATTGTTACTCCGAACTCTTTCATTTCTTCACCCACGATATCGCCTGCTTCACGAATCAGCTCCATATCCCATGTCTGTGCAAGCAATGTTGCAATCGGAATGGCAGTACAATACTGATAATAAGTCCTTGCCTCCTCTGGGATCTCAGGCTTCGGCATATCCTTAAGCAGCTCCTCCATACCCGGTATCGCAATTCCGCCGGTACCCGGAATCTGATTGTTCTGACTATCAGTAAGGAATGTAGCCGATAAACGCAGGCCTGCCGGTCCATCTGCCAGTACCACATTTTGAATATTTCTGTCTTCAATCATCAGCGAGGTCGTATCACCCGCAGCTCCCGGACATAAGGTCGATGCGCTTCCAATGATAGAATCACTGCCATACTGTCCTCTTGAGGTTCCCACACATAAGACTGCAAGCTCTTCTACCGTAAGCTGGCCAACCAGTTTTTCCATCGTATAGCTTCCGTTTCTGACCTCATCCATGGTAATCTTGTGATCGGTATCAGGAGCCATACATAACTTCTGTTCCTTTTGGTAAGATACATTCTCACATACAATCTCTTCGATTGGTACCGATAATACTTTGGCAGCATCTTTTTCCACCTGCTCGGTGGGATAGCTGTATGGTTCTGCGTCAATTGCTGTCATTTCAGGCAAATCACAATCCACCGTTAATTTGTTTTCCAGTTTTTTCGTCCATACCTTCTGAGCGATTTCCACGGCAGCGGCAATAACTGTCTTTCTGGAATGAACACCCACTCTGATATAATAATTACCCGGTTCCAATACATAAGCCGCCTCGTTTTCCGAATAAGAAGCCATCTGTGTTACCGGATAGCTAAGAATCAGCTCCTGCGTCTCACCCGGTGCAAGAAGCCTCGTTTTAGCAAATGCGGCCAGTTCCTGATATGGTTTCTCCAGTTCTCCCTGCGGAGCGGAATAATAAACCTGTATCGTTTCTCTGCCTGCGTATTGGCTGCTGATATTTTTCACTTCTACTGCCAGCTTCACCCAAAGCTCCTCCACCCTAGCACCGGTCACCTTCCATTCAAAATCTGCATAAGAACTTCCATACCCAAACGGATAAGCCGGAGTGATATTGAAAGAATCAAAATAACGGTATCCTACAAAAATACCCTCCTCATAAAACTCATCATCCGTATCTCCGTTTCTGTGACTAAAGGTGTCTGCGCATGGATAATCCTCATAATTTTCTGCCCAGGTAGTGGTCAGATGTCCGCACGGATCTGCTTTTCCTGTTAGCACATCACAGAGTGCATAGCCGCCAATGTTTCCTGCCTGGCTCATCAAAAGAATCGCTCCGATGTGCTCCATATTACGAATCACTTTCGTATCCATAACACCACCGGTATTTAGCACCACAATTACATCTGAATAAGCTTTTGTCAACTTCCTGATTGCCGCCTCTTCCTCAGGAAACAGTTTGTAATCTCCCGGAACCGGCCTTCTGTCTTTTCCTTCTCCTGAATTTCTGGAAATCACATAGATTGCTGCATCTGCTCTGGAAGCCTCGATATCTGCATCGGTGATTGGAAGCACAGCCGGTTCCTGAAACGGATCATTAAACAACTCCATAAATACTGCCATTCCACCCTCAGGCATCTTTGCTCTTAAACCCTGAAAATAGGCTTCTCTCGCAGTCTCTACTTTCTCATCGTAGCGGTCTAACCATTCCTTCGTGGTAACCGCATATCCTGCTTCGCTAAGTCCCTGCTCGACGTTTACTACAAATCTGCTGTTCACATCCCCGGAACCGGTACCGCCCTTAATGGTTCTTCTTGCTCCGTTTCCAAAAAGCGCAATACTTTTTACTGCGCCATCAAGAGGCAATATCCCCTCATTTTTCAGCAAGACCATTCCCTGTCCTGCTATTCTGCGGGAGCGTTCCATATTTCTCTTTTCACGCTCGCTCACTCCGGGATTACTGCTTGCATAGATTTTTGCCATGTTTTGCTTTTCCTCCTTTATAGAATACTTGATTTTTCGATACTGCCCCTACAGACAGCAGCCGCAATCACAACTGACAGGAAATCCGCAATTGTATGCGCAACTGCAATTCCTGTAAATCCCAGCAGCTGCTCCATCAGATATAAGCTTGGGATTAAGATACCGCCCTGTCTTAACACAGAAACCATCGTTGCCGGCAATGCGCTGCCGGAAGCCTGTAAGAAGCTTGTACTTAAATAATATATCCCGACAATGGGGCTGGCAAGTACCAAATATAAATGCCGTACAGCAGAAACCCGAATAAGTCTTCGCTTCTTCCGTTTTCCTGCACCAATCGCATTTGGTTTCATCCGAGACACAGACAACCTTTCCTTCCACTTCCAGCTGAAAATATAACGCAACATCCTCTCCATAAAGATTTCTGTCACCACCCACACCGGAACAGCTGCGATACCAGCCGTCTCCCAATATAACCTATACCTGATTTCTCCCTTCCTTTACCAGTCCGGTTACATCATAGGTCTGGTAAGCCAATTTTTTATCATAGGTATAAGTGCCCGGTGCAAGCACAAAGTCACCTACCCGTTTCCCGTTGATAAATGCCTCATACAAACCATGACAGGTAATATACAATCTGGCCTTGCCCATCTTTTCTACAGAGAACAGCGTTTTTAAATAACTTGCCGGCTTATGTACTGCAGGGTCACAGGCAAGCTCCGGATTAATCCATTTTGCAACAAATTGGTTCTTTTCTAAGATGCCCATTTCAAAATAAGCCTCCTGACTCCATTCTCCTGCCACACCGGTTTCATCCCACAACCGCACCTTCCATACAACATGCTGTTTACTTTCTACCGTCACACCGAAACAATCATTCATTTTATCTGAAACAACCTTTCCGCTGTTCCAAATCACTTCCCCTTCCGACACCGCTTCGATTTCATAAGCGTTCTGCTTCTTTCCTCCCTCACACTTCCAGAAAAGATAAGGTATTCTGCTATCAATTCCAATCGGATATTCCTGCGATTTTATCAACGCACCGATGCGCTTCTTCATGACTGCAGCCCTCTTTTTCTGTACGTCCACAGCCTCACGGTAAATCTGGTAGCTGTGATACAATTTACTTTCTTCATGCCCCCAGAGGATATTATAGCCAACCGCATCCTTCGTTCCTTCAATGGTTACCAGTAAGTCCAGTCCGTCTTCGCTTCTTGCTGCCTCAAATGCCGGTGCCTTCGGTTTTCCTCTGTACCGATACCAAAGATACGGAACCCTGAAATACAGGGTGTCACATCATAGGGAATTTCTACAATAGCCAGTCGGACAAACCGCACCCAAATTCCTTCTTCCCTTACGATAAAATCATGTGACAAATCCGTTTCTGCCTTCGACTTGTTCTCAATTACAAAGTATTTTTTTCCGTCTAAAGAGCCTTCCAGCTTCCATCGGGTATGTAAGTCCCTTTCCTCAATATATCTCGGCTGCGTTGCGCTTCCCTGAATTTTTCCCAGTGAAGCAATCGGCAATGCATCATCTGCAAAATTAATCTGAACGGCTCTGACATCCATTGGCTTTTCCAAATCTACCTCTATCCACTGTCCCGGTTCTTTCGTTTTCGCTCTCCACCAGGTCGTTGCATCCTCATCCACCGCCTGGTCTGCTCCCTTTCCCTCTTCAAAAGAAGAACAATTTGTCGGCTTCGCATAACTAAGCAAATACCACTGTGGCTCTCTCCATGGGTCATTCTTTGCCTCAGAAACCGCAATCGGCCAGTCTCCGTAATTCTGATTACAGAACAGTTCGCCATCTGCATCAAAGCCGGCCGGCCAGATACCGACACGCCGCTCAAACTAATGATTTACGCTGATGCCCATGGTAGATGTATGCCATAGATTGTTTTCTTTTCATAATGTCTTTCGTTCTATAGTAATTACAATTTTCTCCTTTTTTGACGCGCAAAAATACACATAATCACCACATACTCTTGCATCCGGTGCATTGTCATACAGCGGGAGATTCCGTGGAAGTCTGTGGGCCTCCCTGTCAATCTGAAGCTTTCCACCGGAACGCGGATCCATGTTAAACTGATAACGATATGGGACATTAATCGGATTACAATAATATTTCATATGCCTGTCCTCCTTCTCCAACAAGACAATCGCTTTTTTTATATTACTTCATTTATCCCAATTTTGCGTTTTCATTTTCATGATTTTGTTTGTAATTTTGCTATTTATCTTTTGTTACCTGAACAATTTTCACCGTCTTTAATACGGCTTCTGCCAAGCCTTCGCCTTTTTGAGGATAAAAATAAGGGAAGTAAAGTATTTCTACTTTACTTCCCTTATTCTTTACTGTCATGCCGGCGACCGGAATCGAACCGGTACTGTATTGCTACAACAGGATTTTAAGTCCTGCGCGTCTGCCAGTTCCGCCACGCCGGCAAAATGGGACCTATAGGGCTCGAACCTATGACCCTCTGCTTGTAAGGCAGATGCTCTCCCAGCTGAGCTAAGATCCCATAGAACCTAACGATTCTTCCTTGAAAAACAAATAATATCTGTCTTTCAAACGACCCAGAAGAGACTCGAACTCTCGACCTCCGCCGTGACAGGGCGGCGCTCTAACCAACTGAGCCACTGGGCCATATTCAAATTATTAGCTTTTGTAACAAGTGGACCATCGGGGACTCGAACCCAGGACCGACCGGTTATGAGCCGGTTGCTCTAACCAACTGAGCTAATGGTCCAAGAACTTTCGTTCCTAAAAGCCGATGATCGGACTCGAACCGATAACCTGCTGATTACAAATCAGCTGCTCTGCCAATTGAGCCACATCGGCATGCTATTCTCAGCTGATTTCAGCCAGCCAAAAGCTAGTGACTCCAACGGGAATCGAACCCGTGTTACCGCCGTGAAAGGGCGATGTCTTAACCGCTTGACCATGGAGCCAAATACAAAACAAATTCAGATAAAAAAAACTCCCCGAGTAGGACTCGAACCTACGACAGCGCGGTTAACAGCCGCGTGCTCTACCGACTGAGCTATCGAGGAATATATAACTCCTGCAAATTACAGGGTTACCGGTACATAAGTTGTACCTTCAAAACTTCATACAGATTTCCGAAAAACTTTTGGTCAAGCCCTCGATCGATTAGTAACAGTCAGCTCCATGTGTTGCCACACTTCCACCTCTGCCCTATCTACCTTG
>JAETQH010000063.1 GCA_021770785.1 Lachnospiraceae bacterium | reverse complement strand
CATCTGCTACGTTGTCGTCGGTCAACGTAGCCACCGCTACGCCTCCCTCCTCCGCCTTGCAGAGTGACGATATATCCAGCACAGTTTAGCTAAAAATGAACGAGACAGTACACTAGGCAGTAAAAAGCTGCACGGCAAAAAAGAAAGAAGGAGAGAGATATGAGCGAAAATCTGAAAAAAATGATTTCTTATTATAAACCTTATCTGGTGATTTTCTGGGCGGACATGTTTTTTGCAGCGCTGTCGGCGGCAATCGCATTGTCATTGCCTTTAGTGGTGCGTTATGTGACTTCAACCCTGATTTATATGGAGCCGCAGGTAATTTTGTCCCAGGCAAAGTGGATTGCAGTGCTGTTGCTTGTGATGGTGGCGGTAGACTGTTACAGCAAATTTTTTATTTCTAACTATGGACATGTAATGGGAGCAAAAATAGAGTATGATATGCGGGCGGAGATTTTTGACCATTTCCAGAAGCTGTCCTTTGCCTTTTACGATAATCAGAAGGTAGGGCAGATGATGTCCCGTATCACCACAGATTTGTTCGATATTACGGAGCTTATGCACCATGGACCGGAAAATATTATTTTATCCCTCATCAAAATTATCGGCGCCTTTGTGATTTTGCTGAATATTAATCCTCTGCTGGCATCAGCGGCATTCGTGGTGCTGCCCTTTATGTTTGCTTTTGCCTTTTATATGAATAAAAAAATGCGGCTGGCCTTCCGACAGAACCGTGTAAAAATTGCAGAAATCAATGCCCAGATTGAGGATAATTTATCCGGCATCCGGGTGGTAAAATCTTTTGCCAACGAGGAAATTGAAAACGGAAAATTCAGGGAGGGGAATGCAGGATTTCTTGCGGCAAAAAAGAACAGCTACCACTATATGGGAAGCTTCAGCGCGGGAATGGGGGCGTTTACCACGCTGATACAGGTCTGTGTTATTTTGGCGGGTATCGTCTTTATTGCCTACGGAAAGGTGGATGTCAGTGACCTTGTGACTTTTCTGCTGTACATCAGCGTCTTTACGGAACCGGTAAGGACTCTGATTGATTTTACGGAGCAGTTTCAGAACGGATATACCGGATTTGAGCGTTTTCGGGAGATTATGAATATCGAGCCGGATATCAGGGATAGGGAAGGCGCAAAAGAGTTAAGTGCGGTGAGAGGAGATATTGCCTTTGAAGATGTTTCCTTCCAGTATGAAGAAAATACGGAGCGGGTACTAAGCCACATCAATTTAAAGGTACCGGCAGGGGCATATATGGCGTTGGTGGGATCTTCCGGCGCGGGAAAAAGTACGCTGTGTTCCCTGATACCAAGGTTTTATGATGTGACGGGGGGAAGCGTGAAAATTGACGGGAAAGATGTCCGTGATTTGACCCTAAAGAGCCTGAGAAACCATATCGGCATTGTACAGCAGGACGTGTATCTGTTTGTGGGAACGGTTTATGACAATATCCGTTACGGAAAACCGGATGCCACCAGGGAGGAGGTCATTGAAGCGGCGAAAAATGCCAATGCCCATGAGTTTATTATGTCTCTGCCAAAGGGGTATGAGACGGATATCGGACAGCGGGGAATTAAGCTTTCGGGCGGGCAGAAGCAGCGTCTCTCCATCGCCAGAGTGTTCCTGAAAAATCCGCCCATACTGATTTTTGATGAGGCAACCTCGGCGTTAGATAACGAGAGCGAAAAAGTAGTGCAGGATTCTTTAGAGAAGCTGGCAAAAAACCGTACCACTTTCGTGATTGCGCATCGTCTTTCTACTATCAAAAATGCGGAGAAAATCCTGGTTTTGACGGAGGAAGGTATCGCGGAGGAAGGAACCCACGAGGAACTGTTAGAGCAGAAGGGCGTTTATGAGAAACTTTACAATATGCAGTTTCAGAAGGTATAAAAATATAAAAGTTTTATGAAATCCGTGGTAAAATTTGCAAAACAGGATAAAGTGGAGTAGAATAATGGTGTTTGTTTAAAAGGAAGTCTGTAGTGGGGAAATCTGCAAAATGGGGCAGCGGTCTTAAGTACAGGCAGCAGAAAGGATGGGTAGCAGTTATGACAAAAATTGATATTATATCCGGTTTTCTTGGAGCCGGAAAGACCACTTTTATTAAAAAAATGTTAGATGAGGTATTTAAGGGAGAGAAAATCGTTCTGATAGAAAATGAATTCGGGGAGGTCGGCATTGACAGCGGCTTCTTAAAGGATGCGGGAATCGAAATCAGCGAGTTAAATTCCGGTTGTATTTGCTGTTCTCTGGTAGGAGATTTTGGAAAAAACCTGCATGAAGTCATTGAGAAATTTCACCCGGACCGTATTTTAATCGAGCCCTCAGGTGTCGGCAAATTATCGGACGTTATGAAGTCTGTGATTGATGTGGAAAAAGATGAGGATGTAAAATTAAACGGTCTGATTACAGTGGTAAATGCGTTGAAAGCCAGCAAACAGATGAAGGCATTCGGCGAGTTCTTCAATAATCAGATTGAATACGCCACTACCGTTGTTTTAAGCCGCAGCCAGAACGCTACACCGGAGCAGTTAGAGCTTTGTGTAAAACAGATTCAGTCCCTAAACAGTAAAGCGGCGATTATTACCACACCTTGGGCTTCTATTAAAGGGGAGCAGATTTTAAAGGTGGTAGAGGGACAGGACTCTCTGGAAATGAAGCTGTTAGCGGAGCAGCACAGACACGAGGAGGAACATGAGCACCATCACGACCACGATGAGCATGAGCACCATCACGACCACGATGAGCATGAACACCATCATGAGCATGACCATGGAGAACATGAGCATCATCATGAGCACGATGAGAATGGTACTTGCGGCTGTCATGACCATGATGAGCATGAGCACCATCATGAGCACGAGCATCATCATGAGCATGACGAGAACTGCACCTGCGGTTGTCATGATCATCATCACCATCATGCAGATGAAGTATTTACCAGCTGGGGCAAAGAGACTCCGCATAAATTTACCAAAGAAAAGATTGAAGAAGTGTTAAAGACTCTGTGCGAGACAGACGATTACGGTGTGATTCTCCGTGCTAAGGGCATGGTAGAGGACGAGAACGGTTCCTGGATTTATTTTGATATGGTACCGGGTGAGTATGAAATCCGTGACGGCGAGCCTGACTACACCGGAAGGCTCTGCGTCATCGGAACAGATATTGAAGAGCACAGATTAGAGGAATTATTCGGAATTAGATAGAGAGGGAATCAGATATGCAGGAAATACCAGTATATTTATTTACCGGATTTATGGACAGCGGGAAAACTACGCTGGTGAAGGAAACGCTTTCCGATGAGAGTTTTACAGAGGGAGACGACTGTCTTTTGATTTGCTGTGAGGACGGGGAAGTGGAGTACGAAGAAGAAGAGTTGAAAAAAGCCAATACAACTCTTGTTATGGTGGAAAATGAAGAAGATTTTACCGCAGCTTTCCTAAAAGAGCAGCAAGAGAAATACCAGCCGGAAAAAGTATTTATCGAATATAACGGAACCTGGGAAATGTCCACGCTGCTAGAGACAGAGCTGCCAAAATACTGGGTGTTGGTGCAGGCGCTTGCCACCGTGGATGCCACCACCTTTGACATGTACCTTGCCAATATGCGCACCATGATTATGGAACAGCTGTTTCAGGCGGATGTGGTTATTTTCAACCGCTGCGATGACAGTACCGACAAGGGGAAATACCGCCGTAATGTTAAAGCACTGAACCGTAAGGCACAGCTTGTTTATGAGCGTGCCGACGGAACTTTAGACGAGCGTCCGGAGGAGCTGCCCTTTGATATTTCCGGGGATGAAATCGAGATTTCCGATGCCGATTATGCCATTTGGTATATGGATTGTATGGAAAATCCAAAAAAATACGAGGGAAAGAAGATTTCTTTCTTAGGTTTAGTCTACAACCCGGAGAAGCTGAAAAAGGGCGTGTTTGTGCCGGGACGTTTTGCCATGACCTGTTGTGTGGAGGATGTGACTTTTATAGGGTTTAAATGCAAATATCCGGGAGAGGATCAGATACCACATAAATCATGGATAAACATTACCGCAGAAGTTCATGTGGAATTTGCCAGAGAGTATAAGGGAAAGGGTCCGGTGCTTTATCCGGTGTCCATTACCCCGGCAGAAAAACCGGAAGACGAGCTG
Organism: Lachnospiraceae bacterium; assembly: GCA_021770785.1. Classification (GTDB taxonomy): domain Bacteria; phylum Bacillota; class Clostridia; order Lachnospirales; family Lachnospiraceae; genus Roseburia. The sequence goes on along the minus strand of JAETQH010000063.1, from coordinate 19,656 downwards.
GTTTATTTTTCATAAGAGAAACCGCGGGAATATTGTAATTAAAAAGGGAATCCGCTATACTAAGGGAAGAAAACTTAGGATAGCGGATTTGTTAAATTAGTTTATTGTCCAATACCCGTCGTAAGCATATCCGGTTTTTCCAATTAACAAATGTTCCGACTTGGTAAAGCCTGCTTTCTGAATAGCTTTGATTCTTTCTACAGCATAGATGGGAGCCTTGGTAAGTATTCCCTTACAACCCAACAGTTCGGAGAGACGTGGTGTTATAAGGGAAATAATATCAAATAAAATTTCCCGCTTTCTAACACAGGACAGGTTTCATAAATATTCATCATTTACCTCCGCTACGTTACCCTTCCAGTTTCCTCTGATATTCTCCAATCAACTTATCCGCCTTCAAAATATGGTTAATCAGCCAATTCTGCAAAAACGCCATCAATTCTAGCAGATACTCCTGCTGATTATCGTCCATATCATCTAACTCTGACAGATTAATTCCTACCAGCCGCTCAATAAAAGCGCTGTGTGCACGCCTCTGGATATCCAGCTTAGGATAATGGATCCGTTCCATAAGGGATTCTTCATCTTCAAAATGGAACTCCGTATAGTCTTTCAGTTCCCCAAGAAGCCGCATAATCTCATCATACTTGTCGTGGAGCAGTTCCTCATGAATCAGTTTATCCACATCCGCAATAATTTCAAAGAGACGGCGGTGCTCGTTGTCAATCAGTTCAATGCCTACCATATATTTTTCCGTGAAAGCAAAAGTATCAGCCTCTTGTGCAGCCATTTTACCAATCATGATATCGCTGCCTAAAATATGCCCGTAGAGCCAGCGGACCAGGAAGGTCAGAATTTCCTCTGCCGCAGAAAAAGCATTTTCCTCTGTGACAGAGGCCAAATCATAAGAAGTGACTTTTTCCGTAAAAGCAGCATGTTCCTTTTTCTGGCGGGGAAGCTCCGGGTCATTGATTTTTTCCATATAGGTTTCTTCGTGGGCGAAGTGGGTCGCAGCGTATTCCTTTAGCCGGGGAAGAAGGCTTTTCAGCACTGTCGGGGCATTAGAGCGGTCGGATAACAGCTCAAATGCCTCATTTATCATCTGAAATAAAGTGCGGTGTTCATTGTCGATTTCTTCTATTCCAATCAGACAGTCTTCGGTAAATTGATACATAGGAATGACCTCCTTTGTGATAGCGGTGAATTTGTTCCATACATTTATTATAATACAAAACGAAGAAAAGAGGGATAGGAAAATGATACGATTGCTGCGTTCCTTTTGTGCAGTTTTTCCCGGATATCGCCTAAGCTTTTACGTCCTTTGTTTTTAAAATCCGGATACTAATTCCCGTAAACAGAAGAAAATAGAATCCGCAGCCCAAAAGGAAGGAAAACGCACTGCCGGAAAGGACGTCTGTTTCCTTGTTGGAGTTCATTCCCATCAGCATCAGGGCATAGGGAAAATACATTCCGAACCCCTGATTTGCCGCAAGCATTCCCAGAATACTTCCGGCTAAGGCAATGCCGATGGGTACGGCAAAGCTGCGGATGATCATGGACAGCAGCAGCTGGAGGCTTCCGATGGCGACGGCGGCAAAGGTGCCCCGCAGGCCCCAGAGAAATATGCTGCGGTCGGGCAATCCCGGGAGGCCGATGATTTTTCCGCAGAGAAGGTAGAGGGCAAAGAGCCAGAGCTGGGTAAACACAGTGACCTTTAAAATAACCGTCAGCTTGCCGAGAAAAATATCCCGTATGGAGACAGGCGATGTCATCAACACATTCCAGTTGTGGTTTAAATGCTCTAACCGCCAGAGGTAGGAACAGTAGAGGGCGATTAAAGGCGCATAGAAAAAAATAGCATAAAACAGGGTGAGCTGGCTCCAGAGGGAATACCATTTCCCGGTGAGAATGTCCGTATTCTGCAAATAATTATAGGTTCCGTAAAGCGCCGGAATGAGCGGCAGCAGAAAACAGGCAAGCCAGATGGGGGAGCGGTGCAGCTTTTGGCTTTCCGCTTTGATACACAGAGTAAGCATGGGTTAAACCTCCTTTTTCAGAAAAATTCTGCGGCAGATGGCATAAAATGCCAGAGAAAATACAGTAAATAAAATAAACGTTACAGCAGGAAATTTCACCGGGTAAAAGGTAGAAATCCTGCTTTCCCTGTCGTAATCCAGTCCATAGGGGAGAAATGCCGCAAAGTACCCCCAGAGAATCAGCCTGGAAATATTGTGGGAGAAAAAGCAGGAAAACAGTCCTAGGAAAGAACCTGCAAGCCCAAAAAACAGAGGTGCAATCTGGCTCTCCACTATAAGGGAAAGGACATGCTGCAGGCACAGCACCGGAAAAGCTGCAAGTATCAGGCAGAGTACGTGGCGCAGCAGTAGCGAAAAAGACAGCGGTTCCGTAAAATGAAACATGTGTCCAAACACCGGAATGCAAATTCCCTCCCCCAGGATAAATACCATGGTATAGAGAAATTCATGGAGGAATTTCAAATCATAAAAACTGCTTTTCTTTTCCAGGGTGTAGAGTAATTTCAACGTGCCGCCTTTGATTTCCATATCGCAGAGACGGCTGGCGATGACCGACAGCATAATGGGCATCAGCACGCAGTTTAGCAGCGGGAGCTGGTAAAAGAGCCGGGTATATCCGCAGGCTAAGTCGTAAGCATCCAGGTTGCGGTGAGAAAACCCTGACCAGAGCGCCAATACCAGAAGAAAGCCCAAAGGGACGAGAAGCAGATGGCGGTGCCGTCCCTTGTACAGCTCTATTCGGAAAGTGGAAGTACCGTTCTTTTTCATGCGTCTGCCCCCCTTCCCACCAGATTCAAAAAGATATCTTCTAGGTTTTTCTGTTCCTCTGCAAGGTGCAGAATGCCCAGGTCATTGGAAAATAGCAGCCGTCCGGCCCGCAGGATATCCTCTTCTCTTCCGGTGTTTAAGTATAATTTTCCGTGTTCAAAGACGGCAGGAAACTTCGCTCCCTTTAAAACCGACAGTGCCCGCTTATCTTCTGTGGTGCGCAGAAAAATGCGGGAACGGCTATGTTCGTGAAGGACGGACAGCTTGTCCTGAAAAATGAGACAGCCGTGATTGATAATGCCTGCGTGGGTTGCCATCTGATCGATTTCCGCTAATAGGTGGCTGGAGACTAATACGGTTATGCCGTACTCCTTCGGCAGGGTGCAGATAAGCTCACGCATCTCCTGAATCCCAGCGGGATCTAAACCGTTGGTGGGTTCGTCTAACAAAAGGATTTTGGGATAGCCCAGCAAGGCGGCGGCAAGCCCTAAGCGCTGCTTCATGCCGAGGGAATACTGGCCTACCTTTTTCTGCTGTGCGTTTTCCATATGGACAATGCGAAGCACGTGGTCAATCTGTTTTGTGTCCACCTGTTTTAAGGATGCCACGAGATTTAGATTTTCCCTGCCGCTTAGGTGTCCGTAGTAGGCGGGGGATTCGATTAAGGAGCCGGTATTTTGCAGAATGGTTAAGCGGTTTTTCTGGTTTACGGTCTTTCCGAGAACGGAAATATTGCCTTCCGAGGGTTTTACAAGCCCCAAAATCATTTTCATGGTAGTGGATTTTCCTGCGCCGTTGGGTCCTAAAAATCCGTAGATACTTCCGGCGGGAACGGATAAATCCAGCTCCGATACCACCTTATTTCCCTGGTATTGTTTTGTGAGGGAAGAGGTTTGGATTACAGTTTCCATAGTTAGTGTCCTCCTTGTGCTGTTGTTATTTTATAGGGAAAACAGGAAGCCTGCGCACACGAAATACCCCCGGAGGGGTCTGTTCTCAAACTGCCGTATTTCCCGGTTTGCAGAAAATATCATACACGGGGCAGCTTAATGCAGGGTAAAGCCAGCCTTATTTTTACCTTAAGTTTTTCTGATATACTGCAAAAGGGAAGCAAGTTGTGATATGCTGAAACCACTGAAAGCTTTATTTTTTTGAAAAGGGATTTTCTGCATTTTGCAGGACGATTTATAGCAGATACGGAGAGGAAACGATGAATTTATATGATTGCAAAATTTTACTGGTAGATGACAATACAGAACTTGCGGAAATGACAAAGGGCATTTTGCAGAAACACGGTTACGGCACGGTATTTACCGCAGAAAACTGCGGGGAAGGTATGAAGCTGTTTTTGGAAGAAAGTCCTGATCTTGTAATTTTGGATGTGATGCTGCCGGACGGGGACGGCTTTACCCTGTTTCGGAAAATGAGGGAGGATTCCATGATTCCCATTTTATTTTTATCTGCGAAAGATGAGGACAATGACAGACTTTTCGGACTGGGGCTCGGGGCGGACGATTATATCACAAAGCCGTTTCTGCCGGAGGAACTGGTGTTGCGGGTGGGGGCGATTCTAAAGCGCAGCTATTTTCGGCAGGGAAACAGGGAGGAAGGGCAGCTTTGTCTTTCCGGCAGAAAGATTTCTTTTGAAAATGCCACGGTGGAGTACCGGGGACAGACTACGACGCTTACCGCAAAGGAACTGCTGCTGTTAAAAAAGCTGGCGGCAAACAGGGGAAATATCGTGACCTTTGACGCTCTGTGCCAGGCGGTGTGGAATGACAATTATTATGGTTATGAAAATTCGCTGATGGTGCATATCCGCCATTTGCGGGAAAAAATTGAAAATGACCCGTCCCACCCGGAATGGATACTGACGGCAAGAGGCATTGGCTATCGTCTGGCAAAGGAGAGTGTTTCATGAAAAGTTTATGGAAAATCAGCAGGCGCTATATCTGGTCGGCAATCCTGGTAACGCTGCTGGTGTGTGTGATCAATCTGGCGCTGCTTTTGTATTTTACATTTATAAACATAAACGGGGTAGAGCAAAAAGAAATGGGGCGCGCGCTGATGGATGAGATCGTGCGGGAATTTTCCTGTGGTGACGGGGGTTGGCAGTTATCGGAAACAGGTTATGAAAAATTGGAACAAAGTTCCTTTCTCTGGGCAATGCTGCTGTCGGAGGAGGGAGCAGTGGTTTGGAGTTATAAGCTTCCCGGGGAATTGCCGCTGCATTACAGTATCGGGGATGTCGCCGCCTTTTCCCGCTGGTACCTGATGGATTATCCGGTGAGGGTGTGGCGGAACGGGGACTTGCTTTGCGTGTTCGGAATGGAAAAGGGGAGTATTATAAAGATTCAGGCGGTTTATGATATGGAACTGATAGAACGGGTTCCGGAGCTTCTGAAATGCCTGCTGATTGCGAATGTAGTCATTCTCATAGGCCTGGCATTGGTGATGGCGTACCGTTTTTACCGTTCCCTAAAGCCCATTGCAAGAGGAATTGAGAGCCTGGAGGAAAAAAAGGTACTGGGGCTTTCCGAAAAGGGGGTGCTGGGGGATTTGGCAGCGAAATTAAATCAGACCTCAGCCCTTCTAAGATGGCAGGATGAAAAGTTGTCAAAACGGGATAAGGCAAGGACGGACTGGATTGCCGGGGTGTCCCACGACATCCGGACGCCGTTAGCCCTGATTACCGGATATGCGGATGAACTGGCGGAAGAGAAAAGCCTTGGGGAAGAGGAACGGAAAAAAGCGGAGGTGATCCGCAGGCAGAGCCTTGTAATCCGGCAGCTGATTTCTGATTTAAATCTGACCTCGAAATTAGAATATCAGTCACAGCCTTTACAGAAGGAAGCTTTTTCCCCCGCAGGGCTTTTGCGGGAATGCGTTGCAGAATATTATAATGACGGTCTGCCGGAGAAATACGGCATAGAGCTTAAGATAAACGACGGTGTGGAAGAAAGCTGCTTTTTGGGGGATACGGGGCTGCTTCTGCGGTGCTTCCGCAATCTCATAGGAAACAGTTTCCGGCATAACCCGCAGGGGGCGGAGGTTCTGATAGAGCTTTCTAAGAAGCGGGAGGGCATTCATCTCTTTTTTGCGGATACGGGCTGCGGCATTCCGGAAAAGGTTGCGCGGGCACTGTCAGAAAGAGAAGGTTTTTTGCAGGGGAAAACGAAGGAGAAGCAGCAGTCCCTAAACACAGCCGGGCACGTGGAAGCAGGGGAGGCAGAGGGAGCAGTACATGTCATGGGGCTTCTCATTGCAAAACAGATTGCAGAAGCCCACGGGTTCCGGTTTTACCTGCAAGAGCGTCCGCAGGGCGGATATGATGTAGAAATTATCCTAGTCCCGGAAGGAGAGATAATATAGGCTTGTGGTAACTATAAAAAGGAAGTATAATAGAAGTAATAGTTAAGGTGCACTTTAGGATACGGTAGTTTTACAGCAAGTGAAGAAAAGGCACAGAAAATTTTAACTTTGGAGGAAGTGTAATGGGGGAAAACAAAAACAGTCAATCCTATCGGCTTAGGAGCTTGGTGAAGAAGGCATTACTTTCGGTGGGAACCGGAATGGTATTGTTGGTGGTATCAGTGGTGGCTTTACTGTTGCTGTCTAATGCATGGGGAGCGCAGGTGGATGCTATTAAGGCGCTGAACCGGTACAGGCTGGCATCTAAAACGCTGACCTACGCGGTGCAGTCATATGCAGTGACGGGCGACCAGAAGTATTATGACAGCTATATGCAGGAGCTGAACACGGATAAGAATCGTGACAAAGCGTTGGAGGTTTTGGAGAAGCAGGATATTACTAAGGAAGAATGGGACAAACTGAACCATATTGCAGAGCTATCTAACGGGCTGGTTCCGTTAGAAGAGCAGGCGTTTGAGTTTGTGGCAGCAGGCGAGATGGAGCAGGCGAGGGATAGTGTGTTTGGTGAAGCATATGGCAATACCGTGATACAGATTAATAATTTGACAGATGAAGTCATTGAGCAGATTCAGAATAGAAAAGAAAAGCACAGTGCATTTCTGCAATTTTTGCAGATCGTCATAGAGGTACTGTTGTTTGTTGGATTTGTAGTAATTATTAAACAGGTGATCTCCATGATTCGGTTTGCGAACAAGGAGTTACTTGAGCCGGTCCAGAAAGTGTCGGAGCAGATGGGAGCATTGGCAGAAGGAGATTTTGGCAGGGAGTTGGATTTAAAGGCGGATGACAGTGAAGTAGGATGCATGGTGACTTCTATTGCTGTGATGAAAAGAAATCTTCAAGGGATGATTCGCGAGGTTTCCGCTATTTTAGGTGAGATGGGAAAGGGCAATTACAATTTCGAGATAACTCAGGAATATGTAGGCGAATTTGTACAAATACGGGATTCCTTTATAGCTATTGGACAGGAGATGCGGGAAACGCTGTTGACAATCCGTGATGTGTCGGAGCAGATTGATATGGGTTCAGAGCAGCTTACCTGTGCAGCGGAGAATTTGGCGGAGAGCTGTACCACCCAGGCAGGACAGGTGTCCGGGCTGGTGGACATTGTAGAGGGTATGGAGCAGAATATCCGGCAAAATGCGGAGGCTGCAGAGATATCTGTCAAGATTGCTACAAAGGCAGGAGAAGACCTGATGCTGGGAAATGCCAAGATGGAAGAACTGAAAGCGGCAATCAGTGAAATCAGCCGCTGTTCGGAGCAAATCGGCACCATTATCGGTACCATTGAGGATATTGCTTCCCAGACAAACCTGTTGGCATTGAACGCAGCCATTGAGGCAGCGAGAGCAGGAGAGGCAGGCAAAGGCTTTGCGGTTGTGGCAGAGCAGGTGAAGGTGCTGGCAGAGGAATCGGCAAAGGCGGCGGGAAATACCACGGAACTGATACAGGCTACGGTGGAAGCTATGGATAAAGGAATCGCCATTGCAGACGAGACGGCAGAAAATATGAATGAGGTTATGCTCGGTGCAAAAGAGGCTACAGAGCGCATGGGACAGATTGCGGAACTTTTGGGCGAGAGCACCCGTCAGATACATGAAGTAAGTAACAATATTATCAAGGTTTCCGCAGTGGTGGACAACAATTCCGCGACCTCAGAGGAGACGGCGGCGGTCAGTACAGAGCAGAAAAACCAAGTGGAGAAGATGGTATCTTTAATGCAGAAATTCCATATTTAGCAAGTATAGAAAAAGAGACATGAGTCCTAAGACAGATGGCGAAAAGAAGAAGCTCAGAATAATAAGCATAAATAGAAAATATGGGAAAAGCCGTTGAAAATCTTCGGCTTTTCCTTTATTATGTTAAAGAGTGTAGCGTAATATAAGCTAAGGAGGAAAAACATGTATCCAATCGTAAGAAGAGAAAAACTGGCAGATAAGATTTATCTTATGGATGTCAAAACCCCACGTGTAGCACAGTACTGTGAGCCGGGGCAGTTCGTAATTGTAAAAATTGACGAGGCAGGAGAGCGTATTCCGCTGACCATCTGCGATTATGACAGAGAGGCGGGAACCATCACCATCGTATTTCAGACCGTAGGCGCTTCTACCGAGCGTATGGTGGCATTAAAGGAGGGCGACGCGTTCCAGGATTTCGTAGGACCTTTAGGCTGTCCTTCCGATTTGATTTCCGAGAATATAGAAGAATTAAAGAAAAAGAAAATCGTGTTTGTGGCAGGCGGTGTGGGAACTGCCCCGGTTTATCCCCAGGTCAAATGGCTTCATGACCACGGTGTAGACTGTGATGTTATCATGGGCTCTAAGACCAAGGATTTACTTATTTTAGTGGAGGAAATGCGCAAGGTAGCTACCAATCTCTATGTTACTACGGATGATGGTACATATGGCTTCCACGGCATGGGGACCAACCAGCTGCAGGAGCTTTGGGACAAGGGCGTACGCTATGACCATTGTGTGGCAATCGGACCGATGATTATGATGAAATTTGTCTGCAAGCTCACCAAAGAGCTTGGTATTCCTACCGTTGTCTCTATGAACCCCATTATGGTGGACGGAACCGGAATGTGCGGAGCCTGCCGTTTAGTGGTTGGCGATGAAGTGAAATTTGCCTGTGTGGACGGTCCGGAGTTTGACGGGCATTTAGTGGATTTTGACCAGGCAATGAAACGTCAGCTTCAGTACAAGACCGAAGAGGGCAGGGCGATGTTAAAATTACAGGAGGGTGACACCCATCACGGTGGATGCGGTAATTGCCAATAGAGTGTGACTTATGGAATGGAGGAAAATATGGACGTATTAAAGAGAGTACCGGTTCGTGAGCAGGACCCAGTGGTTCGTGCCGCAAACTTTGAAGAGGTATGTTTAGGATACAATGAAAAAGAAGCAATGGAGGAGGCAGCACGCTGTCTGAACTGTAAAAATGCGCAGTGTATGAAGGGATGCCCGGTTTCCATCAATATTCCGGCATTTATTCAGGAGGTAAAAGAGGGAAGATTTGAGGAGGCTTACCAGATTATCAGTGCGTCCAGCGCACTTCCCGCAGTCTGCGGACGTGTGTGCCCGCAGGAGAGCCAGTGTGAGGGTAAATGTATCCGGGGCATCAAGGGTGAGCCTGTTTCCATCGGTAAACTGGAGCGTTTCGTGGCTGATTGGGCAAGAGAGCACGGCATTAAGCCAAAGAAGGCGGAGAAGATGAACGGACATAAAGTCGCTGTCATCGGTTCAGGCCCGGCAGGACTGACCTGTGCAGGAGATTTGGCAAAGGCAGGCTATGACGTGACAATTTTCGAGGCGCTGCATGAGGCGGGCGGTGTGTTAATCTACGGTATTCCGGAGTTCCGTCTCCCGAAACAGAAGGTAGTTGCCGCCGAGGTGGAAAATGTAAAATCCTTAGGAGTTAAAATCGAGACGAATGTTGTCATCGGCAAATCCGTTACCATTGATGAATTGATGGAGAATGAAGGTTTTGAGGCAGTCTTTATCGGTTCCGGCGCAGGACTTCCGAGATTTATGGGAATTCCGGGAGAACAGGCAATGGGTGTATTCTCTGCCAACGAGTTCTTAACCAGAAATAACTTGATGAAAGCCTTCTTAGAGGACTACGATACTCCGATTAAAGCGGGCAAAAAGGTTATCGTTGTGGGGGGCGGAAATGTAGCAATGGATGCGGCAAGAACTGCAAGACGTCTTGGCGCAGAGGTGCATGTGGTATACCGCCGCGGTGAGGAAGAGCTTCCAGCCCGTGTGGAGGAAGTTCACCACGCAAAAGAAGAGGGAATTATTTTTGATTTGCTGCAGAATCCCACCGAGATTTTAGTAGACGAGGACGGCTGCGTAAAGGGTGCAAGAGTCATTAAGATGGAGCTTGGCGAGCCGGATGCCTCCGGCAGAAGAAGTCCGGTGGAAATCCCCGGTTCTGAATACGAAATTGAGGCGGATACCGTGATTATGTCTCTTGGTACTTCTCCGAACCCGCTGATTTCTTCCACCACAAAGGGTCTTGAAATCAACCGCAGGAAATGTATCGTTGCAGAAGAAGCAAACGGTGCAACCTCAAAAGAGGGTGTATTTGCCGGAGGTGACGCTGTGACGGGAGCGGCTACCGTAATTCTTGCCATGGGTGCGGGTAAGGCTGCTGCTAAGGGAATGGATGAGTATTTGAGTAATAAATAATAAAAAGTGCATTTTGTGAAAATTCTGTTGGAATGAAACAGAAACAAAAAAGCTGCCAGATAGTCCCGGCAGCTTTTTGTTTTAGATATTTTCTTATCTGTTTATTCCAGATTCAGATGCTTCTGTATAATCACCCGGCACACAATATAATACACCACACAGAGGAAAATGCTCCAGATATAAGTGACAGTCAGCATATTTCCCAGAAGGCCAAGGCTGGCAGGATTGCCGGCTCCTGCTGTGGAAACCGCATTTACCCCGCTTGTGGAAACATAAAACAGGGAGGAGTTATCCGACATGGCAGCCACGTATCCGGAAGTGACCATGATAATCACGGAGGCAATCTGCTCTATAAAGTAAAGAATAGCACCGGTGATAATAGCGGCAACTACCTTGTACTGGGAGAACAGCTGTCCTACGGAAGCGCTGGTAAATACCCAGAGCAGATAGCAAAGGCCGGAGAGCAGCATGGAGATGACCATGTGGGCTATGAAAAAGCCGATGGGAATACCAACTTCCTGCTCAAATTCCACGGCAGCCTGATGAAGTTCTCTGGAAATTTCCGGAGAAAAAATCTCACCATGGGTGCCGCCAAGGAGAAACAGGAAGATGGAGAGTACCAGCAGCGCTAAGGAGCACACCATCCATACCATGGAAGTTCCAAGCTTTACATGGAACAGGGTAGAGGATTTCACCGGCAAGGTGTGGGTTAAATAGCCCTGGTCAGAATACATGGATTTATAAAAATGAACACACATGTAAACATAGGTAACAATAAACAAGGCAAAAACGGAAAGCATATAAAAAATCATGGAAGCCACCAGCATAATATTGGCAGCAGAAGAGGCTTCGTCTCTTACCGCATCACTGGACAATACGAAGGTGCCCAACAGAGTGATGATGGCAAACATGCCGTAAATCAACAGCATCACCTTGGCTGTATTTTTAAATTCATGCTTGAATAATTTTCCTAACATTTAAACACCTCCCGGAATAATGCGTCCACGGATTTCCCTTCGTTGGCACGGATATCGTCCACAGAAGAGGTGAGACGGATAGTTCCATTCTGAATAAAAATTATTTCGTCTAAAATATTTTCGATATCCGCAATTAAGTGGGTGGATATCAGGATGGAGGCCTCCGGTTCGTAATTGGAGAGTATGACATCCAAAATATAGTCCCTGGCGGCAGGATCTACGCCTGCTATGGGCTCGTCTAAGACATAGAGGTCTGCCCGGCGGCTCATAACAAGGATAAGCTGAACCTTTTCCTTTGTTCCCTTAGACATGCTCTTTAGTCTGTCATGGGGGTTAATCTGTAACTTTTCTAACATGTCATAGGCGCGTTTTTCGTCAAAGTCCTCATAAAAATCTTTGAAAAACGCAATGATATCCGACACCCGCTGATCCATATTTAAGTAGTTATGATCCGGCAAGTAGGAGATATGCTTTTTGCTCTCTGCGCCGATGGGGTTCTCCTGAAAATAGAGGGAACCGGAGGTGGGCGTCAAAAGTCCGTTTATCATTTTGATCAGAGTTGTTTTCCCGCTGCCGTTTGGTCCTAAAAGCCCGATAATATGTCCGCCCTCGATGGACAGGTTGATGTGGTCGATGGCTGTCTTTTTGCCATAGCTTTTGGTTAAGTCTTTACATTCAATTAAGGTACTCATGCTGTCTCCCCTTTCATGGTATCGCTGATTAAAGCAAGAATTTCTTCTTTGGAAAAACCAAGCTGCTGCATTAAGGCAATAAATTCTGTGATTTTTTCTTTGGCAAGAGTTGTTTTTAATTCGTAAATCAATGTTGTGTCCTCCGTGATAAATCTCCCGGTGGTGCGTTGGGAGTAAACAAGTCCAGTTCGCTCCAGTTCCGAAAAAGCTTTCTGCATGGTGTTGGGATTGACAGCAGCCTCAGCGGCTAATTCCCGGACGGATGGGAGTTTGTCTCCCGGTTTGTATTTTCCTGAAATAATATCCATCTGAATGCGCTCTACAATTTGCAGAAAAATAGGCCTGTCGGAATTAAGATTCCATGGCATATCATCACCTCGATTTCTATTTGTATTAATTGAATAATACAACAGTACAGAAAGGGTGTCAAGTATTATTTGTTTATTTTGTTACATGAAAATGGCATTTCGTTACAAAAAATGAAAAATTCTTAAAAGTTGCCGATATATAATGTGAGGAGAACTTCTAAAGCAGGCACAGGCGTGCAGCAGGAAACGAATTTTGCGGCTTAGAAGTTTCAAGTCTCACACGGAAGAACTTCATAAAATAAGAGCTAAGGATGGCGTCAGATTTCAGGGAGTAGAAATACGGGAAAGCTGACGCTGTTTTTATGTGACGGGAAGAGGTCGCATAAGAGCTGGTACGGGGAGGAAAGTGAGTGTTACAGATAGCAGTTTGCGTGGATGAGGCGTCCGTGTGTAATGCTCTGGAACAGTGGATCAAGCAGGAGGTTTTGTCCTGTGAAGTCACGGTTTTCCGTAAGCCTTTGGAAATCTTGGAATCGAGAAAGTACTTTGATATTCTTTTTTTAGAGGCGGACGGGCAGGGGCACGACAGCTTTCATGTTGCAGAGACAGTAAAAAGGCAGTCCGGTACGCTGGTTATTTTAATCGGCAGTGAAAAGGAGCAGGTTTTTGAGGCGTTTGATGTGGAAGCGTTTCATTATCTCCTAAAACCCTTAGAGGAAGAAAAGGTAAAGCAGGTATTCTTACGGGCGGTGGAGAAAAAAAGGGAATGGAAGGATAAGGAGCCCCTGATTATTCGGGTGGAACGAAGCTATTACCATATCCGCAAGGAACAGATTTTGTATATTGAAAACGTGGGAAGAAAAGTGGTTCTTCACATGAAATCGAAGGAGATTGCCTATTACGCAAAAATGAATGAGCTAGAGGAGGTGTTGGGAAGCCGGTTTTTCCGGTGCCACAGAGGATATTTTGTAAATTTCACCGCCGTAAAAAGCTATGAGGCAGGCAGTATCCTGTTAAAAAACGGGGAAACCATTCTGATGGCAAAGCAGAAATACAATGATTTTTCAGCGGCGTATGCAGAATTTCTGCGCAGAAAAAAGGAATAACAAACAAGGGAGAGATGAGTATGATAATTCCAAATAGAATCCATGTATCAATTACAAAGGCACGCATGGTCAGGGAGGCAAAGGGGAGAGTATTAAGCTGTAAGAGAAGTCTGGCAAAAGGCAGCAGAACCAGTAGCGGCTCTTCCACCAGACTGGGAAACCAGTCCGCCACCCAGCGCCTGATAAATAACCTTTTGGGGCAGAGCAGCACCACGGCAGCAGCGCAGCTGGCGGAAAACCGGGCAAAACAGGTTGTCTATAACCGGATGGAGACAGCGGCAGGCAGGACGGCGCGGAGTGCGGAAAACCTGTTAAAAACAGGGGAGAACTCCATATTCGGACAGCAGGACGAAGCACAGATAAAAAAAGAGGCTGTGGCGGAGATTAAAAATTTTGTAAATAATTACAATCTGCTGTTAGGACACCTAAACAGTTCCGGGGAAAATACCGATACAGCTTATAGTAAGAAATTATCGGCTTATGTAACAGGTGGTGCCAGAGTGTTGGAAAAAATCGGTATTACCGCCGGAGACAGCGGAGTACTGTCTTTAGATGAAAAGAAGCTAAAGGAAGCGGAATTGGCGGATATCAGGGCAGTTTTCCATGGAGAAGACAGCTTCGCAGAAAAGGTCAGGAAACAGGCGGAGGATATTCGGAACATGGCGGAGGAAAAAATAGCTGACTTAGAAAAGAGCAGCTATTACAGAAGCACCAATTATACCCGCTACGGGACGTCTGTTACAGGCTATGATACGGGGAGTTATCATTTAAAAGCGTAAGTTGTGAGGGTGTAAGGTGTATTCAGAAAAAGTAAGGAGAATCCCCAGAGTATCTTCTTCGAGAAAGGATAAGTTCCGGGAAAGGGAGCGCTATCGGAGAAGCTTCTGGGGAACTGTATTTTTAGAGCTTGTTTTACAGAAAATAGAGGAAGACGAATTTTTTGACTTAGAGGAACAGGAGGAAGGGGAAAAGGCAGCCTGCCGGAAAAAGAATGCTTCCTCCCCCCGGATTTTAAAGGCGGAGCTGGGGGGAAAGTCTGCCGGAAAAAAGAGTGCCGTCAAATGGAGGCTGCCGGCGGAGCGGAAGAGCGTTTGTACAGAGTGGGAAAATATTCTGGTGTGGGCGTCCGGAGACTGGTTAGAGCTTTCTGTTTTTCCGGTGGGAATGGAGTCTGTTTCCGAAGAGTACAGTGCCCTGGTTAATTTTATGCGTTGTATGGAGGCGGTTTCTAATAACCGTATTTATTATGACAGCGATGAGATTCTGCGGAAATATTATGACGGTGGCGTAGAAAAATTTTATGTGGAGCGGGCATTTTACCGTTTTTGCAGGGAATATATCCGTAAGGGAGAGGAAAGGAGCGCCTTTTACGTCTATGATGTGCTGTCGGAGGTTTATGAGTATTTCGCCCGTGCCAATACCAGAAATGCAGTGCGGAAAAACAACGAAGAGGGCAGGACGTTGGTGGAGGAAAGCGGTATTTCCTGGACGGGCTGCAGCTATTATAATGCCGATTACTATGACAGGTGGCTGGATATGCGGCAGATGTTCCGCCGAATCTGCGGGGAACTGGCAGAGGAATACGATATGGATGTGCCGGATTTTGAAGAAATAGAAGCGGAGACCCGTTTCCGTATGGAGGGAGGCTTAAGTTTCCACGGTGCATGGAGCTTTGAACAGAGGAAAAATAATTATCCGCCGGAGGAATTTGGCATGAGGGAGCTTTCGGCAAGCCCGCCTCAGGGCTTTTTGTATTTTTACAGAGATTATTTTAACGAGGGGCAGTACCCGGTGTTTGAAGGGCTGCAGGAGGGGCTGCGGCAACGGATAGCGGCCAATCCCCTGGACCAGCGGGAATTTTATTCCATTGCCATTGAAAAAAAGGAGTACCACAACGGACTGAGCTATCTGCTGGAACGGAACTTAGAACCGGAGGAATGGCGTTTTTTGGCGAATTTTAAATTGCACAGGACGGCAGGCTGTATAGAATTGCTTTGCGGCAGAGGGGAGAAGGGTGGGAGTACCCTTTGCTGAAAAGTTTTCTTGACAGTTTCGTAAAATATAGATGGAAAACAGAATAGGAAGATGTTATACTTTTTATAGCTACTATATTTTGAAAAAAGGGGAGGCAGCCTATGTCACAAGAGAGAGAAAACTCGTACCGTTATAATGATATTCATGAACGCTATAAGAGGATGAACCGTTTTTATTTGTTTTCTACAGATATATTATGGCTGCTGCTTGTGGTTTATCTTGTGATGAAGCGGCTTAGTAGCAGTATTTATCCCATTGTGGTTTATGCGAATCTGATATTGATTGCGGGCTGCGCTGTTGTGAATTGTTTGGTATACATCCGCAATAAGGCAAACGGCTGGTTTAAAAATCTGGTGGTGGTGGAAATCGGCATTGAATATTTTCTGCTGGGAGTACAGACGGACGCAGAGTTTTTAAATTTTGCCCTGATTATGATTTTAGTATTGCAGATACCTTATTTTGATAAGAAAAGCATTAGGACAGCTTCGGCTGCTTATGTGGCCCTTTATACTGCGGTTGTTGTTATTCGGGGAATCAAAGGGGTAAATGTCATTGCAAACGTGGATTCCGTATGCAAGATAATTGCCATTTATCTTTTGTTTTTTACCGTTTCTAAGGGTGGCATGATTGCAAAGGAATTTATTGACCATGCTCTTGGATTTGCGGAGTCGCAGAATGAGAAACAGAAGGGATTGTTTGAGGGTATTTTGGGTATTTCCCAGACGGTGCAGGTGGAAGCGGACAAGAGCGGCAGCCTGGTAGATCAGTTAGTCAATGTTACAGAGTCTGTGGCAAGCAGTATGCGGGAGATTACCTCCGCTACCACCACCACGGCAAACAGTATTGAAGAACAGAATAGCATGACCCAGACGATACAGGTGGCAATCGGGGAAACGGGGGAGCGCTCCAAGCAGATGGTGGAGATTGCCACGGATTCCAACAGGAGCATTCAGGAGAATATGCGGGTCATGGAGGAATTAAAGGTACAGTCCGTCCAGATTGCCCAGACCAATCAGAAAGTAACCGAAGCAATGCAGCGGTTGCAGAATAAGACAAGGGAAGTAGAAGAAATCGCAGGTATGATTTTAAATATTTCCAGCCAGACGAACCTGCTGGCGTTAAACGCCTCGATTGAAAGCGCCCGTGCCGGGGAGGCAGGAAGAGGCTTTGCGGTGGTGGCAGAGGAAATCCGGCAGTTAGCGGAACAGACCAGAAGCTCCACCGAGGAAATTACCCGGATTGTCAATGAATTAAACGAGAATGCCAATGAGGTAGTAGAAACCGTGGAGGGCTCTGTGGAGGCCACAGAGCAGCAGAACCAGAGGATTTTTACTGCGGCGCAGGCGTTTGGCATGTTAAATGAGAACATGATAAAGCTTGTTGCTAATATTGAGGAAATGAATCAGCAGATTGGCGGACTTTCCGACTCCAACAACCGGATTGTGGAGAACATTTCCCAGCTTTCTGCTGCCACAGAAGAGGTGACGGCAAGTGCAGAGCAGGTGCAGGAAATGAGTGAGCAGAACCTTGAATTTGCGGAGGAGGTAAAAAAGGTAGTCGGTCATATGCGTCAGACGGCGGATGATGTGGAGAAGTATCTATAAAAGCACTTATGATAGTCAACAGGACGTCTTATTCCTAAGAGGAATAAGACGTCCTATTTTTTTGAGATTTTCTTAATAACAATATAAATTTATCGTAATTCAATAAATTTATATTGTAAATAAAGGCATATGAGATGAAGCAGGAGACGGAACTTACCATATAGAGTTCCTAAGCAGGACATGGAGGGAATAATGGTGATTGTGGTTAATATAGATGTATTGCCTGTATCAAAACCTCAACGGAATTACGTCTCCCCTGTGGGCGGCAGCGTCTGTATGCTATCTTTTTATGTGATAAAGAGCAGCGGAAAAGCATTGAAAAAAGGCAGCTGGTTTCTGATGGCAGTGCTGGTGCTTCTTGGAATCTCCAATTTTCTGACGGAAATCTCTGGATTATCTGGCTGAATTATCTGGTGATGTTTGTGCTGCTGGTGGGAATCCTGCTCCACAATTTTTATGAGGTCATGCTTTGTTTTGGTTTCTTTTCCTCCTATTGCGGGGTACGTTATATCGGGCTGCACAGCAGAAAAGAGACGTTGGAGCAGAAAAAGACGGCGGAACCGCTGCTTGCCATTGCTCTGCTTGGTACGGTGCTGACGGTTTATCTGCTTTTCTGCGGCATTCAGGTATTCTATCTGTTTCTTGGGGCAGGCACTCTTCCGAAGGGAGTGACCTACGCAGATTATGCCAGAACCGGATTTTTCCAACTGTTGTTTATCTGTCTTTTTAATATAGCGGCGGTTCTTGTCATAAAAAAATATTTTCGGGAAAATAAAGCGCTGAATGCCTGTCTTTTAGCGGTCTGCGGCTGTACCTTTATCATGACAGCCTCTAGTGCATATCGCATGCTGCTTTACATCGGCGCTTATTATCTGACGGTTCTCTGCTTTTTTGTACTGGCAGCCTTGTTTGCCATTGCGGTTGTCATGGCGGGTGTTACTATTTTCATTTTGAAAAAAGAGTTCCCTCTGCTGAAATTTACGGTGGCGGTGCTCTGTATCATTTATACGGGACTTTCCTTTTCCCGGATGGATTATTGGATAGCGGATTATAACCTGAACCATTACAGCGGGAGAACGGAGGCAATCGACTATGATTACATTGCCTGCCTTTCCACCGATGCAGCCCCGGTGGTGGCGGAGTACGGAAAGACGCACCCTGAAATTCAGGAGGAAGATAGGTGGTATTACCAATACTGGACGGTGAACCGGGGGGCAATGGAGCAGCAGTCATTGCGCAAGTTTAACGTGTCGCACAATCGGGCGGCAGAGTTGCTAGAGGAGCTGTGAGTAGTTTAGGCTTGGGAAATAGGGGCGGCATAATTGATATGCCCCTCCTATTTCCCAAGTTGTTCCTTCTTATATTTCAGCGGGGAGATTCCGTAATATTTCCGGAAGGTTTCACAATAATAGCTTGCCCCGCCAAAGCCATGTTCATAGGCAATATCTGTAATGCAGGAATCCGCTTCTAATAACGGGACAAGGCTCTTTCTCAATCGGTATTTCGTCAGATAGGAGATGGGCGTATCACGAAGGTATTTCTTAAATAAAAGAGAGCATTTGCTTTTGCAGCAGGCTCCCGCAAGTGCAATGTCCTCTAGTGTAATATGCTCCATAAAAGAGGTTTCTATATAGGCAATCATATTCTTAAGGGAAAGGAGGTCCGGAGATTCTTTTTTTGAAACAGATTGCGTGTCAGGAAGATTTGCATATAAAATTTTAAGGATAGAACAAAAGATTTCTATTGTTTCAAAATATGAGTTATCATTTAAGGGTGTGTCACCGGAAACTTTACCAAAGGAATCATAAAGCCGGGTTATGTGATCCAAAATGCCGGACTGCCAGCTGTCATGGGAAAGGTACAGATAAGGAAACGTGGGATTGTCGGTGAGCCGCTCCACATAGTTCTGGTAAAACCATTGATTTCCCTGTAATAATTCCGGGGATAATAAAACGCAGATAAATTCACATTCATTGTGCTCCATGGAAAAACCATGGTGTATCTGTCGGCTATTTATCATGATTCCGTTTTTCTCGGATAATTCTATAAATTCTCCATTTACATTGTAAGTCATTTTTCCCTTTGTAATTAAAATAAATTCCAAATCCTGATGCCAATGGCTGATGGCAGAAGAATCCGGATAACACGACAAAACTCCATATCGCACATAAGCAGGAAACAGCGGATTGTTATAGGCAACTGTTTCAGAGGCATCTAAATTAAAGGTAGAGCAGTAGTATCCTGTTTGTTCCATCATAGTTTTCTTCTCCCTTTCCTGAAAAGATTATTGTTATAAAATTATACATGATATTGAAAGAAATAAAAAGAAAAAATAGATATTGTTATAGTATGATAGTAACAGTTCAGCCCTCCCTGTGTCTTGGGGACCAGATAGCGGTTCTTCCTATTCAGACACGCTTGCGCTTGGTATAAAACGTAGCGGTACATAAGGCACCAAAATACGGTGCCTAAGTGCCGACGTTTTATAAACAGTCTGAACCGGAAG
>JAETQH010000062.1 GCA_021770785.1 Lachnospiraceae bacterium | reverse complement strand
TTCACACATAAGTCGATTAATTCTCAGCATGCAGGAACCAGATTTTGAAGAAGATAAACCGGCGTAACCGCTTAAATCTCTCAAAAACGTCGATTCCTACATATACAATACATTTTTATATTCCAATATGCAAGCCCTATTCTAAAATAGGGTTACTTGTCATGTAAAAAATTTCTACAAGCAATCATGAGAAGTTTTAACTCTCAAGTATACATCAAAGCCACCCAAATAGGGGTGTACATTGCATCCAAATCCCCCAAAAAAGACGGGCGATGACATGTGTCAAAGTCCGTCTTTTTCATAAAAATATTGTTTTTCTGTCAATCCCTTTATTTCAAGAAATCCAGCAAAATCAAGGGTTTTAGCCTTCTTCACTCATGCGGCTTAACTTCGCCGCTCTGGTCAGCAGACCAAGCGTATTTACACTTCATTCATCTTCGCCAGCTTCGCCGCCTGGTCTGCTGCTGTAGGGGAATGCCTCTAATTCATAGGCTTGGCTGCATAATAAGTTTCTTTGTTTATTAGTTTTTCCTTATAAAGCAGTTCGAGAAAAATCAATTTCAACTCATGTCTATTGCTTTGAATGTTATTACAAGTTCCCATCTTGCACGACACCTTCTTCTTATAGCGTGTGGTATGTTAGCATATATAATTCATTGATACAACATCTTATTTTACAGCATCAACACCTCAGATTGTTTTAATAGTTTTTCCGCCTCTTCCAATTTTTTTGCATATTTTTTTTCACAGTTTCTTAATTCCTTTGACATTTGTTTCTGAGCATCGATGCTTTCCCTAGTGTCAACAACAATACTAGCAACTTGTTCTGGAGTTAACTCTATCAAGCCAGTCGAACCAGTATATAAACGTTCTATTTGCTTATTTCCAAAACCTTTCCTTAAATAATCAGCTAAATAATATGGATTAATTACACTAGAATCTACTCTAATAATAGTAACATGTCCATCTGCTATTGCAGGAATAGACTGGTTATACACACAGGCTTTTCCCAATGTACCATCACCAGTTGACGCTAATATGACATCATTTTTTCTCAAAATATTGGTTTTTAACCTAATATTTTCTATGCATTTCCGCATTTCTGACTGTAATTGTTCTCTTTTTCTTTCGGAAGTTTGCTGTTGAATTAATGCAGTAAATTCCTCTTCAATCTGTTTCTTGCATAATTCATAATACAATTTCTCATTTTCACAATATTCGTCATATAATGATTTCTCAATCCAATCAGACCCTTCCAAAATAAAATCGCCCAACTTACTAATGCTACTTCCTGCTTTAACTACAACTGCATATCCATCTTTCTCATCAACATAATTTGTTGCCGATGGACTACTCTTTCGACATGTTTCCAGTTGATTTAGCTTATCTATTGTCGGTCTATGTGCTTTAATCATTTCTTCTAATTTACTTAAGACTTCAATATCCCAGTATTTATAATCAAATCTATGTGTTATATCAGATGCAATCGCAACAGAATCCACATCAAAAGCTCTCCACATATATCCTTCTCGTATACCTTTAGAAGAATGATTGAGCAAACTATTTCCTACCTCTTTAAGTAGTTTTTCAAACTCAAAACCACGAATTATATCTCCAGATCCAGAATATCCTAATGATAAAAGTTTACAAATCGCTATCGGATAATTATCTTCTAAATCAATATCTACCACCTTTCGTTTCTCTAAATATAACAAGCTACATTTAACATTAATTTTATTTGGTTTAAAAGTTTCGCTCGGCAAGGATACTACTGCTCTAATATAACAATTTTGCAATATAAACTTTCTCAATTCTTTACCCGAATCGGTATTCAATACGCCTTCGTCAATAACTGTGCAAATTTCTCCCCCTGGTTTTGTTGCATTCACCATCTTTTGCAGAAAAAGATACTGACCTTTAGTTGTTTTTACATCATACTGCTCCTTGTCGTCATCTGACTGTGATTCCCCCTCTGATGTCCCAAAAGGCGGATTCGTAAAGATCAATGTGCAATCGGGATTACTTGTATTCCAATTGGTTGCACTTTTAGCTAAACTATCTTCATGTTTTATATTACTGTGTCCATCTCCAGCAATAATCATATTCATTTTTGCTGCAGCTGCAACTCCTGCATTCGCATCAGACCCAAAAAACACTTCTCCTTTTATTTTTTTTACAGCATTTTCATATGTATCATTTGTAATCTCCCGTGCTTTAAGCTTTTCTTGAAGTTTTTTTAGATTTTCTTGCATCAAAAAAACTAAAAATCCACCAGTACCACATGCAGGGTCTAATATTTTAATTTCTGTATTTCCAATAACAGAATTTATTATTTTATTCTCGCCAACTAAAGCTCCCATTACTCTAATAAGCGGTCTAGGTGTAAAATACTGTCCCAATTTTTTGCCTTTAAGCGTGGCTCTTACATAATATTCAAATGCAGCTCCTTTTGAATCATAGCTACAATCATAAAACGATACAGAAGACAAATCCTTAACCAAGCTCAAATATGTTTTTGGATTTTTAATTTTTATAGGTTCTTCTAACACTTCTCCATACGACGTTTTTCCAACAATATCTCCTATCATGCTATTAATAGCCGTCTTCACTTGATCTGCACTTTTTATTGGATAGTTAGCAAGTTCATAAAAGCGATAAGAATATGGGAGTTCTGGAAAATCTTTTTCCACATCAGCCTTTTCTTCAAGCAATCGCAAAAACAAAAGCTTTGAAAAATCAGCAAATGCATTTTCTTCATCTTTCTCTATTTTTCTAATAGTACTATGTCCTTTTGCAAATAATGCGTTCAACTTTCTTAACGGCAACCCTTGTCTATATGGCAAACTATTATCATTTGAAATAGATATATCATTTTCATATGGATTTGAACGCAATTTTCTAATAACATTTGGTAATTGTTCTTTGCTAGGTATTTTATCAAGAACTTTTCCATCCCATTTTATTCTCTGCTTAGTCTGAGTATTGAAACACTGAATTTCTACACCATTTGTTACAACAACAAACGGAACATCTACTTCTTTCGACTTAGCATATTTTATTGCCTGGTCTCTGTCCTTATTAGTTAACTTTTTTGATAATTTTTTTGCTTCTATTAAAAAAGAGGCATTCTTTTTCCCCAATGTTACCAGTATATCAATAAAAACCTTTGAAGTAACTTCTTCAACTGAAATACCTTTTTCAAATTCTAAATCATTAACAATATCATATCCTCTCCGTTCTAAATAAGGTAATATTTTTTTTACAACTGTTTCTGTCTCGGATTTAATTGCCATGATTATATCTCCTTTCGCAGTAAACATATGTTCGCTATTAATATACAATACTATTGCGTTCTTTTCAAGATTTCTTTTAAACTTTTTCTCTTGCTACAATTATATTTTACAATACATCTATCAAGTCTCAAGTAAAAAGTGCCCAACACCAGAAAAAAACAATATTGGACACTTCCTTTACTCAATTATTCACTTTCTCAATTCGACCTATTAGATACACTAACTGACCTAATTCTCATTCATCTTCGCCAGCTTCGCCGCTCTGGTCAGCAGACCAGGCGTATTTACACTTCGTTCATCTTCGCCAGCTTCGCCGCTCTGGTCAGCAGACCAGGCGTATTTACACTTCGTTCATCTTCGCCAGCTTCGCCGCCTGGTCTGCTGCAATACAAGCATCAATAATCTCCTGGATATCCCCATTCATCACCTTATCTAACTTATACAGCGTAAGGTTAATCCTGTGGTCTGTCACCCGGCCCTGGGGGAAATTATACGTCCTGATTTTCTCCGAACGGTCTCCCGTGCCCACCTGGCTCTTACGCAGCTCCGCCTCCGCATCATGGGCCTTCTGCTGCTCTAAATCATACAGCTTGGTACGAAGCAGTGCAAACGCCTTCGCCTTGTTCTGAATCTGGGATTTCTCCGTCTGGCTGTAAATCACAATTCCCGTAGGAATATGAGTCAGCCGGACCGCAGAGTCAGTGGTGTTGACACACTGGCCGCCTGCTCCCGAAGAACGACAGACGTCAATACGGATATCCTTCTCATCAATCTGTACATCCACTTCCTCTGCCTCAGGCATCACTGCCACTGTAATGGTAGAAGTATGGATACGTCCGCCGGATTCCGTTTCCGGTACACGCTGCACCCGATGCACGCCGGATTCATACTTCATCACGGAATAAGCGCCTGCTCCGCTTAACATAAAGGTAACGCTCTTCATACCGCCGATTCCCGTCTCGTCTGCCTCCATAATCTCTGTCTTCCAGTGTTTTTCCTCCGCATAATGCTGATACATGCGGTAAATCTCCGCTGCAAACAGCGCCGCCTCGTCTCCGCCTGCGCCTGCACGGATTTCCACGATAACATTCTTATCATCATTGGGGTCTTTGGGAAGAAGCAAAATCTTCAGCTCATTTTCCAATTCCTCCACTCTGGCTTTTGCCTCGTTTAACTCCTCTTTTGCCAGCTCCCGCATTTCCTCATCGGACTCCTCCTCTAACATTGCCAGGGAATCCTCAATATTC
Organism: Lachnospiraceae bacterium; assembly: GCA_021770785.1. Classification (GTDB taxonomy): domain Bacteria; phylum Bacillota; class Clostridia; order Lachnospirales; family Lachnospiraceae; genus Roseburia. Next base: position 19,543 of record JAETQH010000062.1, on the reverse strand, counting down.
TGCTTGCACTGTTTATATTCCCTGTAAGCTTCCACGATAGGTGTCAAATCACTCTGCTCCTTCATCAGCTTACGGAAACGCTCCGGATTGTTCGCTACGTCCGGCTCGCTTAGCTCACTCATTAATTCCTCAAATCGAATCAGTAAATCTTCTAATTTATCAAACATCTTGTAAACACCTCTCTATTACAAAAACTTCCTGTTATCCGACCGCTCTTTGGCGCAAATCCACAATTCAGAAACGTTTCCGCTACGCTACAGCATTCCGGTCACAACCCGGTCATTGCGGGCTAAATCCTTGATGACACGCACCTCTTTAAAACCGTTTTCCCAAAGCATTTTAGAAACCGCTTCGGCCTGGTCGAAACCTATTTCAAAAAAAATTCTGCCTTCCGGCTTTAAGTAATCCCTGCAGGAACCAATGATTTCCCGGTAAAAATACAGTCCGTCCTCCTTGCCGTCAAGGGCTTCTAGGGGCTCAAACTCCCCCACCTCCGGCATCAGCTTCACCACCTCCGCCGAGGGGATATAGGGCGGATTTGACACAATCACATCAAAGGTTCCCACCACATTGTGGAACAAATCACTCTGTTCAAAATCCACGGAAACGCCGTTTTGCCTGGCATTTTCCTTTGCCACATTTAACGCCTGCTTGGAAATGTCGATGGCCGCTCCCACTGCTCCCGGCGCATTGTGGAGAATGCTTATGATAATACAACCGGAACCGGTACATAAATCTAACACCTGCATTCCCGGTTTTATCTCCTTTAACACCTCTTCCACCAGGGTTTCCGTGTCCTGCCTTGGAATCAGCACGCTGGAATTGACTTTAAATTTCAGCCCCATAAATTCCGTTTCCCCCACAATATACTGTAGAGGCACATGCTCGGCACGCTTTTTTAAGGCAATCTCATATTCACTTACCTGCTCCTCTAAAAGGTCCTCCTCCATGTGCAGATAGTAAAAACTTCTGTCTATCTTGCAAACCATTTCAAGCAGCAGCCACGCATCATTTTTTGCGTCTGCCACCGAAGCTGCTGTCAGAATTTCCTCTCCGCGTTTTACCGCTTCCCGATAGGTCATGCTGTCCCCTACCTTTCCTGTCTGATTTCTTCCACATAAGCCTTCCAGTCGAAAACCGCCTCCACAGAGGCAATCCCCACCTCAATCATGGCCTTGTCCGGCTCCTTGGTCGTAAGGTTCTGCAGCCACAGCCCCGGCTTGCTCAGCAGATTGACCAATTTATTGTCACTGCGCCCTGCAATACGGATAAACTCATAGGAAACGCCTGCAATAACAGGAATCAGCACCAGTCGCAGTACTAACCTTAAAATTCTTGAATCCACATGAATAAACATAAAAAAGAAAATGCTGATAACCATTACGATTAGCAAAAAGCTGGTCCCGCAGCGCTTGTGCTGCTTGGAGCTTTTTTTCACGTTCTCCACCGTCAAATCCATGCCGTGCTCAATGCAGTTGATACATTTATGCTCCGCACCGTGGTACATATAAACCCGCCGGATATCCGGCATCAGGGAAATCACCGCCACATAGCCAATAAAAATTGCCAGACGCAGCACTCCCTCCAACAATGCCACCAGCAGATAGGATGAGGTAAACCGCTGAAAAAATGTGGATATATAATAAGGCAGTATCATAAAAATCGCCACCGCAAGGACAATGGACACTGCCACCGTTCCCCCCATCATGACATCTTCCTGTCGTTTCGCCTTTTTAATTTCTTCCTCCGTCTCAGGCTCTTTCTTTTTCTCGTCCTCTTCCTCATAAAAAGATGCGGAAAAGGTCAGCGTTTTCATGCCTAACACCAGAGACTCTATAAAACTGAACACGCCCCGCAAAATGGGCATGTTTCTGATTTTCTTATTTTTAATGATTCCCTCGTACTCGGAAACCTCTACGATAATTTCATTGTCGGGTTTTCGCACTGCCACGGCGTATTTCTCCTGATTTTTCATCATTACGCCTTCCATGACTGCCTGCCCGCCAATCCCGGAATATCTCATACTGTCAGTCCTTTATCTAATTTAGCAATTTCAGAATGAAATGCCTGCTCATTGCCTTATCTCTCTAACACTCAGACAAGACACCATCTCCCATCAAGCCCTGCATGGTAAAAAAGGTTGAGATTTTAAAACCTCAACCTTATCTGTAACCGTTCTCTAAAATTTACTTATTGATACCATATTTCTTATTGAACTTATCGATACGTCCGTCAGTTCTTGCTGACTTCTGCTGTCCAGTGTAGAACGGATGGCATTTAGAACAGATTTCAACGTGGATATCTTCCTTAGTAGAACCTGTAACGAATGTATTGCCACAGTTACATGTAACAGTTGCCTGATAATAATCTGGATGGATTCCTTCTCTCATGATTTTCACCTCTTTATATTCTTATCGTTAATAGTTTCGCCTGTTCCAATCCTTTTATACCCGTATGCCCGATCCGCATATGGTACTTACTCCAAAGGAAAGTCCCGATTAAACAGCTTATTAAGTATAGCACAGCAATTTAGGAAAAGCAAGACTTTTCTATATAATTCTGGTCTTTTTTACCATATTAATGTATTCCTGATTGTTTTTGGTTCTTGCAAACATATTCAGAATGTTTTCCACTGCGTCATCGGTACGCATACCGTTGATGGCCTTGCGCATGGAATCCACTGCCTCCTGCTCCTGGAGATCTAAGAGCAAATCCTCTCTTCTGGTGCCGGATTTTACAATGTCAATGGCTGGGAACACCCTCTTTTCGGAGAGTTTTCTGTCAAGCACCAGCTCCATGTTGCCGGTTCCCTTAAATTCCTCGAACACCACATCGTCCATCTTACTTCCGGTATCTACCAGGGCTGTGGCAAGAACCGTAAGGCTACCTCCCTCTCTCATGTTTCTCGCCGCACCAAAGAAACGCTTCGGCATATGGAGCGCCGCCGGGTCAAGACCACCGGATAAGGTACGTCCGCTGGGGGGAACGGTGAGGTTGTATGCCCTTGCTAAACGGGTAATGCTGTCTAACAAAATCATGACATCCTTGCCATGCTCCACAAGACGCTTTGCACGCTCAATTACCATTTCTGAAACACGTTTATGGTGCTCTGGCAGTTCGTCAAATGTGGAATAAATCACCTCCACATTTTCCCCCTCGATTGCCTCCTTGATATCCGTCACTTCCTCCGGACGCTCGTCAATCAAAAGAATAATCAGGTGCATTTCCGGATTGTTGGTGGTAACGGATTTCGCCACTTCCTTTAATAAAGTGGTTTTACCTGCCTTCGGCTGAGAAACAATCATACCACGCTGCCCTTTGCCGATGGGAGAAACCAAATCCACGATACGCATTGCCACGCTGCCGCCGGGACGCTCTAACCGCAGCCTCCGGTTGGGGAAAATCGGGGTCAAATCCTCAAAATTCTTCCTCCTGCTGGCAACGCTGGGGTGATAGCCGTTAATGCTTGTCACATATAACAATGCGGAAAACTTCTCCTGCTGGGTCTTGATTCTGGTATTTCCGCAGATAATATCCCCTGTCTTTAAATTAAATTTCCGGATCTGGGAAGGGGACACGTAGACGTCATGCTCTCCCGGCAGATAATTTTCACAGCGGATAAAACCGTAGCCGTCCGGCATTACCTCTAAAATACCGTTGGCAGAAATACCACTGTCTAAGTCCTTCAGCGTATCTTCCACACTTATGCTGTCCTTCTCTCTCACTCCCTCGCCTGACGTTCTCGTGTCAGCAGAACGCTCTCTTGGCACCGAAGCTCTCTCTGTTTTTTCTCCATGGTCTGTCTGGAACGCTGCTTTTTCTGTTTTCTCGCTGCCCGCCTGCCTGCCGCTCCCAGACTGTGCTGTTTTTTCCTGCTTTTCTTTTTCGTCCTCTGCTAACATTAACTCCACTAAATCTGCCTTCTTCATGGCAGAAATATTTTTGAGTCCCCTGCTCTTTGCCACATCACGCAAAACCGCTAACGATAAACTCTCATACTTTTCTCTCATCTGATACTGACTCCTTATTTTTCATTTTCCCGTGCTACTTCCTGATACTGCTCTGTTTTCACACCTAATCAACCCTGGGAACTTTGTCTGAACTGACGTAACGAAATTTGATACGCCTATTATACTACACCTTTTTCAAAATAGGAAGTCCTAATTTTTATAATGTCTCTCCTGCCCCTTATTCTATTTTCAATGCAGCAATTCTCCTCCTATAAATAAAAAGCATTGATTTGTAAAAATTAAAATGGTATGATTGATTCATTGCAAAAACAGCATGAAAAAATTTACATATTCAGGAGTGATTTACTTATGGAAAATAAATCATTAGAAATGCACAAGCAATGGAACGGTAAGCTCGAAACCGTAGCCAAATCAAAGGTAAATTCCAGGGAGGATCTTGCCATCGCCTACACCCCCGGTGTCGCGGAACCCTGCAAGGTGATTGCAGAGGACAAGGAGGCGGCCTACACCTATACCATGAAAGCAAACACCGTAGCCGTTATCTCTGACGGAAGCGCCGTTTTAGGCTTAGGAAACATCGGCGCCTATGCCGCAATGCCTGTCATGGAGGGAAAATGCGTCCTGTTCAAGGAATTTGGCAATGTCAATGCTGTCCCCATCTGTCTTGACACCCAGGACACCGAAGAAATCATCACCACCATCAAAAATATTGCTCCGGCTTTCGGCGGTATCAACTTAGAGGACATCTCCGCTCCCCGGTGCTTTGAGATCGAAGAACGTTTAAAGGAAATGTTAGATATCCCCGTATTCCATGACGACCAGCACGGTACCGCCATCGTAGTCCTTGCGGGTATCATCAACGGACTCCGTGTCACCGGAAAGAAAAAAGAGGATTGTAAAGTCGTGGTAAACGGTGCCGGTTCTGCCGGAGTCGCCATCACCAAATTACTGCTGACCTACGGTTTCCCCAATGTCACCATGTGCGACAGGGAGGGCATCATCGGAAAAGACTATCCGAACTTAAACTGGATGCAGAAAAAAATGACGGAAGTCACCAACCTTTCCCATCAGACCGGAACGTTAGCAGATGCCCTGAAAGGCGCAGACATCTTCGTCGGTGTCTCCGCTCCCAACATCGTCACACCGGAGATGGTTGCTTCCATGAATAAGGATGCTATCCTCTTTGCCATGGCAAACCCGGTTCCTGAGATTATGCCGGACGTGGCAAAAGCGGCAGGCGCCAGAGTTGTGGGAACCGGACGGAGCGATTTCCCAAACCAGGTCAACAACGTCATTGCTTTCCCGGGTATCTTTAAAGGCGCTTTAGAAGGACGTGCCACCCAGATTACCGAGGAAATGAAGCTCGCCGCTGCAACAGCTCTTGCAGGACTTGTTTCCGATGAAGAGTTAAGCGATGATTTTATCATGCCGGAGGCCTTTGACCCACGTGTGGCAGAGGTAGTAAGCCAGGCTGTGAAATCCCATATCTAGCTTTCTTCCTCCAACAGGACAACTGATAGGAATATTAATTCTATGGATATGAATTCTATAAACATGGATTCTGAAAATATAAATTCCGGAAATACTGTTTCGGAGAACAATCCGGTGCCGCCCAGGTTCTGGGGAGATAAACCCTATTATTCTCTGGATTACTATTTAAAAAAGAATTTCGGCGAAAAGGTCTACCGCCTGTCCCTAAACGGCGGCATGACCTGTCCGAACCGGGACGGAACCTTAGATACCAGAGGCTGTATCTTTTGCAGCGCCGGAGGAAGCGGTGATTTTGCAGCCGCCCCCTCCCTCTCTGTCACGGAACAGATTGCAGCGGCAAAGAAGCGTATCAGCGCTAAGACAGACTGCCGGAAGTTTATCGCCTATTTTCAGGCATACACCAACACCTATGCCCCGGTGGAGGTTTTAAGGGATTTGTTTACAGAGGCCATTTTGCAGCCGGAGATTGCAGCCCTTTCCATCGCCACCAGATGCGACTGCCTTTCCCCGGAAATTTTAGATTTACTGGCGGAACTAAACCGGCAGAAACCTGTGTGGGTGGAGCTGGGTTTACAGAGCATTCATGAAGAAACCCTCTCCTTTATCCGCAGCGGTTTTACCTTAAAACAGTTTGAGGATGCGGTTTTTGCCCTCCATGCAAGGGGAATTGATGTCATCACCCACTTAATTTTAGGATTGCCCGGGGAGACGGCCGATAAAATGCGGGCATCTGTCCGTCATGCGACATCCCTTCCCATCGCAGGCATAAAACTCCAGCTTCTTCATATCCTAAAAGGTACGGATTTAGGCAGGCTTTATGAAAAGGAGCCGTTCCCGCTGTTTTCCTTAGAGGAATACTGCGATTTTGTCACGGAATGCCTTGCCCTCCTCCCGCCGGAGCTGGTGATTCACCGCCTGACGGGGGACGGCCCTAAAAATCTGCTGATTGCTCCCACATGGAGTGCCGATAAAAAACGGGTATTAAATACCATTCAAAAATATATGAAAGAAAAAAATCTATGGCAGGGAAAATATTTTAGAAAGAGGTAACACATATGGCAGAGCCATTTACAATCTACAAACTTACCATTTTAAACATGCTTGATAAGGTGGATTTTCCATTGACCAACACTCAGATTTCTAATTTCTTTTTAGAGCAGGATTACACCGATTATTTCCGGGTACAGCAGGTAATCAGCGACCTGGTGGACGCCGAATTGATCCGTGCGGAATCCACCCACAGCAACACCCAGTATTACATTACTGCCGCAGGAAGGGAAACCCTCGGCTTTTTTAAGGACAAGATTACCGATGCCATCGAACACGACACTCTGGCATATTTAGAGAAAAATAAGTTAGAGCTGCGGAATATCAACTCCATTCTCGCCGATTACTACAAAACCCCAAACCAGGACTACGCCGTGCGCTGCCAGTTCCGGGAGCGGGGCACTAACCTCATTGATTTGACTTTGACGGTGAAAAAGAAGGAACAGGCGGAAGCCATCTGCGACAACTGGAAAAACCAGAATGAAGATGTGTACGCTTATCTGATGGATATTCTAATGAAGTAACTGTTTCAGATTTGACGGTCAAAAGAAAGGAAAAACTGCCTTTTGGACGCCGCGATTTTTACTGAAAGAAAGGTATCAGCAACTATGGCAAAACAATCCTGGAAACCCGGAAATATGCTCTATCCCCTCCCGGCAGTTATGGTAAGCTGCCAGTATCCGGCGGGAGAAAACGACCCGGAATGCACCAACCCGGATTTAAACGGAAAACCGAATATTATCACGGTGGCATGGGCCGGCACCGTCTGCACCAATCCGCCCATGCTCTCTATCTCCGTGCGTCCGGAGCGTTATTCTTACCACATTCTAGAAGCCTCCGGGGAATTTGTAGTAAACCTCACCACAGAGCAGCTTGCCCGTGCCACGGACTTCTGCGGCGTCCGCTCCGGCAGGGAAGTGGACAAGTTCCAGGAAATGCACTTAACCCCCCTGCCTTCCAAAGAGATTGCCCCTCCCGGCATTGCGGAAAGCCCGGTGAATATCGAATGCAGAGTCCGGGAAATCAAACCCTTAGGCAGCCATACCCTGTTTTTGGCGGACGTGCTTAATGTCACTGTTGACGAAGCCTATCTGACCGAAACTGGAAAATTTGACTTAAATGCCGCCGGGCTCATAAGCTATTCCCACGGCGAATATTTTCTGCTGGGGAAAAAATTAGGAACCTTCGGTTACAGCGTGGCAAAAAAGAAGAAACGAAATACAAGGAAACCACAGTCTAGGTAGCTCTCTCACTTCTAATTTTGCGTAAAATCACAAACCGGGAGCCATAATTCCGCCACCGCTCCCCCTGTTTCCGCAGAGTTATAAAGGCGCAGAAAACCGCCCTCCTCTGCGGCAAATTTCTCCGCAATGGCAAGCCCTAACCCCTGGTGCTCCCTGCCGCTGCGGCTGTTGTCTCCCCGGTAAAATTCCTCCGTCCCGTGGCACAGCTCCGCCGCCGAAAAGCCTCTTCCGTAGTCCCCCACTCCGGCAATCCAGTAATTTTTCGACTCCTGCTCCCCCATTTCAAAGAAAATCCGTATTCCCCGCTCTCTGTCCGTGTATTCCATGGCATTCTCCAAGAGATTGTTCCATGCCCGCAATATTCGGGTTTTATCCATCTGCAAAATTCCCTCTGTGCTCTCTTCCCCCAGAGAGATTTCCATGGGATATATCCGCTGTAGCTGCTTTGCCTGCTGCAAAAACAGATTTTTTACCTGCTCCGCCGGAAAACTTTCCCTCTCCCCCTGCTGTTCCCCCGAAGAAAGCAGCTGCTTCATGGCGGTAAAATATTGCTCTAACTCCCCGGCGCTTTTTAAAATATAGCGGTTGCATTCCGCCTCTTCCTCTGGCAGGTTGTCCTCCTCTAAAAGCTCTGCGTTTCCCCGGATAACGGCAAGGGGCGTTTTAATGTCGTGGGCAAGGGCGGAAAGCTGCTGCCGTTTCTTCTGCTCCGTCTCCCACTGCCTCTCTAAGGAAGTTTTCAGTGCATCCCTCATGCGGTTTAAAGAAACAAGCACCTGTTCCATCTCCTTCACGTCGGAATGCATTTCCGCAAATTCCAGATTATTTTTCTCAATCGCCTCCGTTACCTGCTGTAAAATCCCCAGCTCTTTTTTCAGGCGCTTTGCAAAAATTTTTGCCACAAAAAAGGCTTGCAGTAAAAACAGTACCACAAAAATGCCAATCAGCAGATTTTCCGCATTTACCATGCCGCCTTTCTCCGCTCCTTTGGCAAAATGCGCCACCATATAAAACCGTACAATGGCGATTTCTCCGTTCTTTCTCTCATAAAAGCCATAGTACTGCCGTCCTCCGTAGCTTACCGAGGTCTGGTTTTTCCGGTAATGCTCCCATGCGCTTTTCTGCTCTTCTTCCGTAAAGCTTCCGTACTGCCACGTCCCCTCCCTGCTGTAAATGCCGTAAAAACACCCCGCCGGAATCAAATCTTCCGTCACAGTCTCATTATTTATGATGGCGGGGAGGTTTTCCCGTATAGAATGTTCCCCGAAGTTTGCCGGGAGCACAATTCCCTTCGCCAGCCAATAGTTAAACAGCAAAAACACTGCCACAAGCAGCAGCAATGTATGAACACAGAACAGACAGATATATTTTAAAAACATGCCCGTCAAAGTCTTTCTTCCCCTTTTCATGCTTCCTCCTTATTCCAGCGGTAGCCAATCCCCCAGACAGTTTCTATAGGTTCAAAGCCTACTTTCTTGCATTTTCCCCGAATATTTTTCACGTGCTCCGTGATAGCGGAGCTGTCGCTCTCCCCGTCAAAGCCAAAGACATACTCGTAAATCTGCTCCTTAGAAAACACCTGTCCACGGTTTAATGCCAGATATTCGCAGATACGGTACTCGCTTTTGGTCAGGTTCAGGGCTTCTCCCCGATAGCGCAGCTCCTTTGCCAGCAGGTAAAACTGCGCTTCCCCCACCGATACCAGATTCTTTTTCTGCCGTCCTTCCCGCCTCAAATGCGCCGCCACCCTCGCCCGAAGCTCTCCGATGCCAAAGGGCTTAGTGATATAGTCGTCGCCGCCTAACCCCAGCCCCCGCATCACGTCCTCTTCCTCCGTCTTTGCGGTGACAAACAGGATGGGGCAGTCCACCCGCTCCCTGATTTTTTCCACAAGGGTGAAGCCGTCCATTCCCGGCATCATGACATCCAGTAAAATCAACTGATATCTGTTTAAATCCATCTGTTCTATCTGCAACGGTTCGCTGACCGCCGTCACGGCATAACCCTCTTTTGAAAGGGCTTTTTCCATCACCCTTAGAATTCCCTCATCATCATCAACTGCCAATATCTCAATCATCACATGTTCTTCCTTCATAAAATTGAAACCACAGAAAAATTATGGCACAGAGGACTACGGTTATCAACAAATTTACACAAAATTGCCTCATATATTCACCTGAAATTTCCTTTCCTCCCATTTCTGTAAAATAAATTCTGAGTATCTCCAGACTTCCCCGCGCACTGTAGCTCGCCGGAACATACTGCCAGATTCCATCTCCAAGCCCCGTGAGGAACAGGGCGGAAATCAAGGTTTCTGCCATACCCACCCCCATGGAAACCGTCTTTGAAAACCGGAGATTCAAAAACAGATGCCAAAGATACAGTAAAAAACTTCCAAACCACAGCGCCCCCGTCACAACCATCCATAAGGAAAGCGGCAGTTTCCCCTTCCCCAGCAACGCAAAGCCTGCTGCAAAGCCTCCCACCGCCAATGCCAAGGCGAAAAACTCCATTCCCAGCAGTACCAGCCATTTTGCCGCCAGCACTCTCTTTCTGCCTTTCCCAACGCCCAGAAGCACCTGAAAATGATTTCCCGCTTCCAGCTCCACCGACACAGCGCAGATGATACTGCCAAGAAGCGGCAGGGCAGCCCCCAGTACCTCCACATATCCGCTGACCATGTCACCGACGCTCCAGGGCGCAAAACTGTAATAGGCTAAAAACAGCAGGCTGACCGCCGCCGGGAGACACCAGTGAATAACCGGAAGCAGAGTACGGTGCATTTTTCGCCCCTCTGCCTGCAGTAATCTTATAAATTGCATAGTAATCCTAAGCTCCTTTCCGAAACATTTTCTCACATTTTCTTCCCAGATACCAGAATGCCAGAAACCATAACAGGGAAACTAGGACCCCCAGCCAGACGCTACTCATATCCAGGAGTTCCACCGAAAAGGTCATCTGCCCCGGCTCTGCCGGAAGTCCGTTCGGAAGAACGCCCAGTACGGCGCACATCATTCTTGCGGTTATTCCCTGGGGCACTGCCAGATAAAAAGAAGTCACCGACAGGGAGGCAGACAGCACCACATACCCTGCCATATGAAGAAATATCATGGGAAACAGCCCCACAAACCGGGTGAGCAGCTGACAGAACGGAACCTGCCATAAAAAGGACAGCCACAAAAGAACCACCGCCGCTGCCTGTGCCGCCACCGGCGGTTCACACTGCAATGGCACGGAAAAAATATTTTTTAACACTGCTCGAAGGAAAAACACACCTGCCGCCAGAATTGCCGACGCAATCCCCAGGTAACATATGCCGTTTGCCACTTTTGCGTCCCAAACCTTTCCCATATCCACCGGAAGGCAGTAAAGAGTTCTGCCCTTCTGCTTTTTGTCTTTCATGTAAATACTGCCGGAAAGCAGCGCCGCCGTTCCCGGGCAGAGAAACATATACCACCAGTTATAACTGTCAATGATAAAATACGAATAAGTCAGCAGTACCGCCGCCAGAATACACAAAAGGGGCATTCCCACCACCACCTTTGGCAGCACGGAATGCCGGAATTTCATTTTCTCCGCCTGAAAATATGCTGCCCTGCTGATTTCTGTTTTTTCCTGTGCTCCGTTCCCATATGCTGCCCTGCTGTTTCCTGCTGTTTCCTGCGCTCCGTTCCCATATGCCGTCATTTTACACTCCCTCTCTTTCTCTGCGCCACTTCTAAAAACAGGCTTTCCAAATTCTCCTGCCCGTCTAATTTTCCCTGATAAGCCAGCTCGCCCTCCACCATCATGCCGATGTAGTCCGCTGTCTGTTCTATCTCACTTAGAATATGGCTGGATACCAGCACCGTCATTCCCTGCTCCGGGAAACTGCGTATCAAATTCCGCAGTTCTAAGATTCCCATGGGGTCTAGTCCGTTTACTGGTTCGTCTAAAATCAAAAATTTCGGCTTCGAAAGCAATGCCAAAGCAATGCCGAGCCTCTGTTTCATTCCCAGGGAAAATGCCCCTGCCCTCTTTTTTCCCGTTCCGGTAAGCCCCACCGTGTTCAAAGCCTCCGCAATCCTGCTGTCGGGCAGCCCCAGCAGCAGCGCCCGAACCTTTAGATTTTCCCACGCCGTAAGATTTTCATAGACAGGCGGCGTCTCCACCAGCGCCCCGATGCCCGCCAAATCTTCCCGAGACCATGGGTGTCCGTCAAAGAAAATTTCTCCCTCCGTGGGACGCAGAAGTCCCGTTACCATTTTTAAGAACGTGGATTTTCCTGCCCCGTTCGGAGCAAGTATTTATAGACAACCACCGCAACACCGCATAAAACAAGGCTTTTAAGAAACAAGAAAACTAAACACGAAGCCCTATAACCACATGGTAAACGCCTTTTCCACACGGAACGGGCGTTTTTCATTGTCCGGGCTGATGAAAGGGGCTGATTACATGGCAGTATTCCGAGTGGAAAAAAACAGGGACTACACCGTTATGTCAAACCACCACCTACGCAATGCTGACCTCTCCCTAAAATCAAAGGGACTGCTTTCACAAATGCTATCGCTGCCCGAAGAATGGGACTACACCCTAAAGGGGCTTTCCCAAATCAACCGTGAGGGCATAGACGCTATCCGGGAAGCAATACGGGAACTGGAACGGGCAGGATATGTGACCCGTACAAGAGTGCGGAATGAAAAAGGACAGTTAGGGGCGGCTGATTATGTGATACATGAATTTCCAGTACCGCCAAAGCCTGCATTGGAAAATCCAACACAGGACAAGCCTATATCGGAAAATCCAACATTGGAAAACCCTATGCAGGAAAATCCAACGCAATTAAATAAAGAACTATCAAGTAAAGAATTATCAAATACGGATTTATTAAATACCCATTCCATTCCTATCCTTTCCACTCCCTTAAAAGAGGGGACGGCTACGCCGCAGGAACGGAAAGGAAACGGCAACACCAACATGGACGCAGTACGGGCTTATGAGGAAGTCATAAAGGACAATATCGAATACCGCTATCTGATACAGGACAGAAACATTGACAGGGGTATGCTTGACGAGATTGTGTCCCTTATGCTTGAAACCGTCTGCACCCGCCGCAAAGTGATACGCATTGCCGGGGACGACTACCCCGCCGAGCTTGTGAAGTCTAAGTTTATGAAACTGAACAGCAGCCATATCCAATTTGTGATTGACTGTATGCACCAAAACACCACCAAGATACGCAACATCAAGAAGTATCTGCTTGCGGTTCTTTTCAACGCACCAAACACCATTGACAGCTATTATACCGCCCTTGTCGCTCACGATATGGCAAGCGGCGCATTTTTATCACAGGAAAGGGAGGACGATATTTTATGATTATCAAACAGGGCGCACTTGTTTATGACAAAGTAAGCGGACGCTATGATGTTCGTTCCGGGCTTGATGAATATTACGGGGGCTTGCATTGCGGGCAGACCTTTGAAGTCTTTGACGGCGAACAGTGGCAGCCGACCCGCATTGAAATGAACCTGCACCAAAAATGGTATTTAGTCGGTATCAATACGGACGTACTGGACGGATTGCAGGTAAGGAGCAAAATCCGCAGATAAAGGCGGCTGCCCCGCACTGACCCAAGAAAGGAGGGATTGACAGCCCATGCAGGAGCAGATCAACGAAAAGACCGTTGCTATCTCAATCAAGACGGCGAAGCTGACCGCCGAAGTCTTACAGAAAGCCATAAAAAAGCTGCTTGACGCAAAGAAGCACAAAGCCCCGAAGATATACAAGGGCAAACAGACATTAAAGCACCTTATGAAGCAGAACACGGGCGTTTCCAGTATGGAGATTACGGACGCTAACATAAAGGCGTTTGAACCCATTGCCAAGAAATACGGGCTTGATTACAGTCTGAAAAAAGTAAAAGGCGAAGAACCGCCCCGCTACCTTGTCTTTTTCAAGGGGCGGGACGTGGACGTTATGACGGAAGCCTTTAAGGAGTTTGCCGCCAAGCAGCTAAACAAAGAGAAAAAGCCGTCCATACGCAAGATGTTAGCCAACTTCCGGGAAAAGGCAAAGCAGATGAACCAAAGCAGGCAGAAAGAGAAAAACAAGGACAGGGGGCGGGAAAGATGAAACCAAACATCAAAAAGCTGCTTATCCTCAATGCGCCGTATCTGCTCTTTGTATGGCTCTTTATGAAAGTGGGCGAAGCGTTCCGGCTCTCTCCGGGGACTGACCTCTCCGGGAAGCTCTTACACATCATGGAGGGCGTGACCGCCGCTTTTGAAAATCCCATGCCAAGCCTTAACGGGCAGGATTTTCTTATCGGCATTGCCGGGGCGGTTATCCTGCGGATTGCCGTCTACATGAAAGGCAAAAATGCCAAGAAGTACCGCAAGGGCGTTGAATACGGCAGCGCACGTTGGGGAAATGCAAAAGATATTGAACCCTACATAGACCCGGATTTCTACAACAACGTCTTACTGACACAGACAGAACGCCTTACCATGAACAGCCGCCCAAAAAGCCCCAAGTATGCGAGGAATAAAAACGTGCTTGTCATAGGCGGTTCGGGCAGCGGCAAGACCCGCTTTTTCGTCAAGCCAAACTTAATGCAAATGCACAGCTCCTATTGCGTCACAGACCCGAAAGGCACAATCCTCATAGAGTGCGGGAAGCTCTTAGACAGGGGCGGCTATAAGATAAAAGTGCTTAACACTATCAATTTCAAAAAGAGTATGCACTACAACCCCTTTGCCTACCTGCACAGCGAAAAAGACATACTGAAACTTGTCAACACAATCATGGTAAACACCAAAGGCGAGGGCGAAAAGTCGTCCGAGGATTTTTGGACGAAAGCGGAAAAGCTCTACTACACCGCACTGATCGGCTACATCTACTACGAAGCCCCGGAGGAAGAAAAGAACTTTACGACCCTGCTTGACATGATAAACGCAAGCGAAGCGAGGGAAGATGACGAGGATTTCAAGAACCCCGTGGATTTGATGTTTGACCGACTGGAAGAAAAAGACCCGGAACACTTTGCCGTAAAGCAGTATAAAAAATACAAACTTGCGGCGGGCAAGACCGCTAAATCTATCTTGATTTCATGCGGCGCAAGGTTAGCCCCCTTTGACATTAAAGAGCTACGGGAGCTTATGGAAACGGACGATTTGGAGCTTGACACGTTGGGGGACAGGAAAACCGCCCTCTTTGTCATTATCTCCGACACGGACGACACTTTCAACTTCATTGTCGCCATGATGTACACGCAGCTTTTTAATCTGCTTTGTGACAAGGCAGATGATGTGTACGGCGGCAGGCTTCCCGTACACGTCCGCTGCCTGCTTGACGAGGTAGCCAATATCGGGCAGATACCGAAACTGGAAAAGCTGATTGCGACAATCCGAAGCCGGGAAATATCCGCCTGCCTTATCTTGCAGGCGCAGAGCCAGTTAAAAGCGATATACAAGGACAACGCCGACACGATCACAGGGAATTGTGACACAACCCTTTTCTTAGGCGGCAAGGAGAAAACCACGCTCAAAGAAATGTCGGAGCTTTTGGGGAAAGAAACCATAGACTTATACAACACTTCCGAGAACCGGGGAAAGGAAAAGACCTACGGACTGAACTACCAAAAGTTGGGAAAGGAGCTTATGAGCCAAGATGAAATATCCGTCATGGACGGCGGCAAATGTATCTTGCAGGTAAGGGGCGCACGCCCTTTTTTCAGTGACAAATTTGACATTACCAAGCACCCAAGATATAAATTCCTCTCCGACTTTGACAAGAAAAACGAGTTTGACATTGAGAAGTACCTAAAACGCCGCCCGGCAGTTATCAAGCCGGAAGAACCCTTTGACCTCTACGAAATAGACGGGGACGATTTATAAGGGCGCAGGGAAAAGGGCTTTGCGTCATGGAAATGTGCATAACAGGCTATTGCGTCATGGATAACACCATTCACAGCACATGGAAAAGCCAAAGTGCGGCTTTCCCACGTCCTGCAAACAGTGTTACCCACAACGCAATATGCAAGCCAGTTATACACATTCCCACAACGCCGACTAAGACGGCGAAAAGCGCACCCACCCCCTCTTTCTTTCATTCATAAGGGCATAAAGCCTTAAAGGAGGTAATCATCATCAAAACCGTAAACACCGGGTACATGGTTCGTGCGCCCACAGGGGAGCGCACCACCCCTTTACAACTGAATATCGCCACGCCGCAGCACCTACGCAGCGTGGGGACAGCCGCCGAAACAAGGCGGCTTTTTTGATACCTAAAAACCAACCAACTAAATTTTTCCAAGCCGCAGGAAGCGGCAGAAAGCGAGGACTATATGGCATTTTTTAATTCAGCAGTAGGCGTTTTGCAGACACTTGTTATCGCATTGGGCGCAGGATTAGGCGTATGGGGCGTTATCAATCTCTTAGAGGGCTACGGAAACGACAACCCCGGCGCAAAATCACAGGGCATGAAACAGCTTATGGCAGGCGGCGGCGTTGCCCTTATCGGCACGACCTTAATCCCGCTGCTTTCCGGGCTGTTCGGCTAATTAAGGAGGTAGCCGCTTATGGAGAGCATATTTGAAGCCATTAACGAATGGCTAAAGGAGCTTTTAATCGGGGCGATTAACGGAAACCTGTCAAATATGTTCGGGGACGTGAACGAGAAAGTAGGCACGATTGCGGCGCAGGCAGGGCAGACCCCGCAGGGGTGGAATGGCGGCGTGTTTTCCATGATACAGAACCTTTCACAGACCGTCATACTCCCCATTGCGGGGCTTGTCATTACTTATGTGCTATGCGTGGAGCTGATTGGCATGGTTACGGACAAGAACAGCCTGCATGACGTTGATACTTTCATGTTCTTTAAGTATGTATTCAAAGCGTGGGTAGCCGTCTATCTTGTTACCCACGTTTTTGACATTACTATGGCGGTCTTTGATGTGGGGCAGCATTTAGTCAACAGTGCGGCGGGCGTGATAAGCTCCGACACCGCTATTGACGTGGAAAGCACCCTTGCCGCCATGACCGCCAACATGGAAACAATGGAAGTCCCCGAACTTCTCTTACTTGTAATGGAAACCGCAGCCGTTAGTATGTGCATGAAGATAATGTCCGTGCTGATAACGGTTATTTTGTACGGCAGAATGATTGAGATATATCTGACCTGCTCCGTTGCCCCTATCCCCTTTGCCACCATGACGAACCGGGAATGGGGAAGCATTGGGAACAACTACCTAAAAGGCTTGTTCGCATTGGGCGTACAGGGCTTTTTCATCATGGTATGCGTGGGGATTTACGCCGTGCTTGTGAATGAAATGGTTATCGCTTCCAACCTGCACAGTGCCATTTTCAGCATAGCCGCCTATACCGTGATACTCTGCTTCTCCCTCTTTAAGACGGGAAGCCTTGCAAAGAGCATTTTCCACGCACATTAGATTTCAGACCGCCCAAACGGGCAGAAAGGAGGTTATAAATGGCATACGTTACAGTACCCAAAGACCTTACGAAAGTAAAGACCAAAGTTGCGCTTAACCTTACCAAGCGGCAGCTTGTGTGTTTCAGCATGGCGGCAGCCGTGGGCGTTCCCCTGTTCTTTCTCATAAAGGGCAGCGTCCCGCAGACCGCCGCAACCTTTATCATGGTGTTTGCCATGCTCCCGTTTTTCCTGTTCGCCATGTACGAGAAGCACGGGCAGCCCCTTGAAACGGTTTTAGGAAACATCATCAAAGTGTTTTTCCTCACGCCAAAGGAACGACCGTACAGGACGGAAAACTATTACGCCGTCCTTGAAAGACAGCAGAAATTGAAAAAGGAGGTAACAGCCATTGCGAAAAAAAGCTATCAAAGACAGACCGCAGGAACAGCGTACAAAGGAGAAAATAAAGCTCACACGGGCAGAAAAAAAGCAGATAGCCGCCCTCATGCGAAAGGCACGGGGGGACGGGAAAAAGCACACCGCACAGCAGACAATCCCCTATGAAACCATGTACCCGGACGGGATATGCCGGATAAAGGACAACCTTTTCTCAAAGAGCATTGAGTTTTCCGACATCAACTATCAGCTTGCACAGCCGGACGACAAAACAGCCACCTTTGAAGCCTTGTGCGATTTCTACAATTCGCTTGACAGCTCCGTTGGCTTGCAGCTTACCTTTGTGAACCGTGTCGCCGGGCAGGGGGATTTTTCAAAGAGTATCGCCATACCGCCGCAGCAGGACGGTTTTGATGATGTGCGGGAGGAATACGCCGCCATGCTCAAAGAACAGCTTGCAAAGGGCAACAACGGGCTTGTGAAGCGCAAATACTTAACATTCACACTGGAAGCCGACAGCCTTAAAAATGCCAAGTCAAGACTTTCACGACTGGAAACGGATATATTAAACCACCTCAAAATCTTAGGGGCGGCGAACAAGCCCCTTGACGGGAAAGAACGGCTTGAAGTGCTGCACGGCATTTTCCACCCGGACGGGGACAGGAAATTTTTATTCAACTGGAAATGGCTTGTACCGTCCGGGCTTTCCACGAAAGACTTCATTGCGCCGCCCTCATTCGCTTTCAGAAACGGGCGAATGTTCGGCATGGGCGACAAGACCGGGGCGGTATCGTTCTTACAGATACTTGCGCCGGAACTGAATGACCGCCTGCTTGCCGACCTCTTGAACGTGGACGGGCATTTATTAGTCAACCTGCATATCCGCAGTATCGACCAGAGCGAAGCCATAAAGACCATTAAGCGCAAGATAACCGACCTTGACGCAATGAAGATAGCCGAGCAGAAAAAGGCGGTACGCTCCGGGTATGACATGGATATTATACCGTCCGACCTTGCCACCTACGGCGGGGACGCTAAAGACCTCTTGCGGGACTTGCAGAGCCGTAACGAGCGAATGTTTCTCCTTACCCTGCTTGTGGTAAACCTTGCAGACAACAAGCAGCAGCTTGACAATCAGATTTTTCAGACGGCGGGCGTGGCACAGAAAGCGAACTGCTCCCTTGTGCGCCTTGACTATCAGCAGGAAGCCGGGCTTATGTCGTCCCTGCCTTTAGGACTGAACGGGATACCCATTCAGCGGGGGCTTACGACAAGCAGCACGGCTATTTTCGTGCCGTTTACCACGCAGGAGCTTTTTCAGAACGGGGAAGCCCTCTACTACGGCTTGAACGCACTTTCAAGCAACATGATACTTGCGGACAGGAAGAAGCTCAAAAACCCTAACGGCTTGATTTTGGGAACGCCGGGAAGCGGGAAAAGTTTTTCTGCCAAGCGTGAGATCACAAACGTATTCCTTGTTGCGGATAAAAAGGACTGTATCTTGATATGCGACCCCGAAGCCGAGTACGCCCCGCTTGTCAACCGATTAGGCGGGCAGGTTGTGAAAATCTCCCCCACAAGCCGGGATTTTGTGAACCCTATGGACTTGAACCTCAATTATTCCGAGGACGAAAGCCCCCTGTCACTGAAAAGCGACTTTATACTCTCCCTTTGTGAGCTTGTGGTAGGCGGCAAAAGCGGCTTAGAGCCTATCGAAAAGACCGTGATTGACCGAGCCGTGCGGGAGGTTTACCGTGAGTACCTTGCCGACCCCGACCCGGCGAAAATGCCGATTTTAGAGGACTTGTATAATGCACTAAAGAAGCAGCCGGAAGCGGAAGCCGCACGGGTAGCCGCAGCCCTTGAATTATATGTGCATGGAAGCCTTAACGTGTTCAACCACCGCACCAACATAGACATACATAACCGCCTTGTCTGCTTTGACATTAAGGAATTAGGCAAGCAGCTCAAAAAGTTAGGTATGCT
>JAETQH010000009.1 GCA_021770785.1 Lachnospiraceae bacterium | reverse complement strand
TTATAAAAAATGGTTTGTTGTGATTCTATTTTAACATAAGCGGAGAGAAAATTTATATAGAAAAACAGGAAAATCTAATAAAATCAATGGTTTTGGTAATTTAACAATTACCTAATAAATATTTACTTAGGGAGATTATGGACAGAGAGAAGATGGTTTTTATATTCCTCAGGATAAATGGCTGAGGGGGAGCGTAAAGAGAATGGGTGTTGGACTATATAGACAGGGATTTCCTTCAAATGCAGGAAATCTTTAATCCGGCTGAAACAGTTAAGTTTATCAATAATTACATGGAAACAGGAGACAAGGGGGATGGAGCGGCTCAAATTATTCCAAGATTGTCTGACCATATCTTATATTCCAGCAGTGGTATCAGAAATATATGGTATAAGACTTACTTGTGAATGAAATGAAAGAGTCCGGCCATTATGGTATGAAAGAACAGGATTTAATCAGTATCATAGTTCCAATTTATAATGTCGGTGACTACCTGAACAAATGTATAGAGTCTATTGTGGGGCAGACATATACCAATCTGGAGATATTATTAATAAATGACGGATCGACTGATCATTCCGAGAGTATATGTCTGACGTGGCGTAGGCGTGATAATAGAATCATCTATGTCAGTAAGAAAAATGAGTCATTAGGACCTACAAGGAATCTGGGCATACAGATGGCGAGGGGAAAATATATAGCGTTTGTAGATTCTGACGACTGGATTGACAGGACTTTTATTGAGAAATTATATGCCAATGTGACGGAGGGTGATAAAGATTTTGCGCGATGTGACTACTATATTGTGCGAGGAACTAAAAGTTTTCTTTTGAACAACAACGAATATTATCCGTTCGATGACTCTAACAGGAGGAAGATGATAGCCAGTACACAGGCAGTTACGATATGGACTGGCTTGTATAAGAAAACATTGTGGACAGAGCATCAAATTGAGATGCCCCCAGGACCGCACCAGGACCTGGCGATTTTAGGACTGTTGTTTGTCTATGCAAAGAGAATAGGAAGGTGCAGAGAAGCATTATATTATTATCGGGAAAACAGACAGGGAAACATTACGCTGACTACCTTGGGATCGCCTAGTATGCTTTCGCCGCTGAAGCATTTGATGAAAGAATATCAAAAGAGAAATCTGTTTAGCGAGTATAAGGAAGAATTGCAATCCATCGCTGTCAATAAATCAAACACCGGTATGACATGGTTCCTTGAGGGGAAAAATCAAATTACAAAAAAGCAGTACTATGGGGAGATCAAAGAGTTTTTCAGTCAGACATTCGGAATTCTGGACAGCTATTTTGAAAATAAAATGATGGCGGTAGGAAGTTATAATCTGCAGCGGGTTTTGAGCAGGGTTTATTTCAGCAGTGATATAGAAGATTTAAAGTTCCAACATTCCGGCATTATTTCCATCATGTCAGAGCCTGTAGAGCCGCCTGTGGAAGAAAATACAACCTTCCGGGACAGGATGATCCGGGCGGACTGCCGTAAAAAATTAGTGTCGGATATTCGGAATGAGAATGTAAAGTACATTTTGCTTGATTTTATAGAGGAGCGATATGATATATGGGATTTGGGAGAGGAAAGGTATGTTACGGACAGCGAGGCATTGAAGGAAAAGAAAATATCCTGGCAGAAGGCGCGAATCATTAAGAGAGATACTGATGAATGTCAAAAGCTGTGGGAGAAGAGCTGCATAAAGTTTATAGAATTACTCAAAGACCATTTTGCACCTGAAAAAGTTTTTTTG
The DNA here is from genome assembly GCA_021770785.1 of Lachnospiraceae bacterium. Lineage (GTDB taxonomy): Bacteria > Bacillota > Clostridia > Lachnospirales > Lachnospiraceae > Roseburia. The sequence continues at coordinate 103,870 of JAETQH010000009.1, read as the reverse complement.
GTTAAATTTTTCCTTGCCGAAGGATATGGAGGATATGGCGCAGAGCATAGTTATGAAAATTTGACGCAGATACGAAGACTAAATGGCATATTAGCGGATTGCTATACATATTTTGAAAGCCACTATGAAGGAATTCATGTAATAGAGCCTGACAGCCGATACTGTTACACGGAAGTTGGTACGAAATATGGCTGTTTGCCGTGGCATCTGAACATCAATGCACAGTTTGACATACAGAGTAAAATTAATCAGATTTTAAAAATGCAAGAGTGAGGAAACAATGTGTGGAATATGTGGATTTTATTCGCAAAAAATAGAAAGTTTAGATAATCTGACTGTCATGAACGTTACAATGCGTCACAGAGGGCCTGATGACCACGGTGAGGAGATTTATCCGTTACATAATTCCTTTTATGCAGGCTTTGCGCATAGGCGGCTGGCAATCATGGATTTATCTGCTTTGGGGCATCAGCCGATGCACTCTGCCGATAAAAGAGTATCTGTGATATTCAATGGCGAAATATATAATTTTCGTGAACTGAGAGAAGAATTAGACGGCTATCTTTTCAGGTCTCAATGTGATACGGAAGTGCTCATCGCGGCATATTTGAAATGGGGCATATCCTGCATAGATAAGTTGAACGGCATGTTTGCGATAGCGATTTTAGACAGGTCAGACGACTCATTGTATTTAGTGCGTGACAGGATAGGGAAAAAGCCGCTGTATTATTATCTCAGGGATGAAACGCTTCTTTTTGCCTCAGAGTTAAAGCCTATTATGAAATCAAAGTGGTTTGAGAGGGAGATTGAGACAGATATTCTTGGCAGCTATTTATATCATATGTGTATACCGGCGCCTTTCACTGTTTTTAAAAACGTGTACAAACTGGAACCGGGAAGCATATTAAAATTCCACTACGGCACAATGAAAAAGTGGAAATATTGGGATGTGTCCCTAAAATACCATGAATTGTCACAAAATCAGGTCAGGGATTTTGAGTCGGCCAAAGCAGAGTTAAAAGACAAGCTTCGGGAATCTGTCCGAGCAAGGCTCATAGCCGACGTTCCTGTCGGGGCTTTTTTGAGCGGGGGGTATGACTCCAGTTTAGTCTGCGCTGTGGCACAGGAAATATCAAAACAACCCGTTAAAACATATTGTATAGGTTTTGAGCAGAAGGAATTAAATGAGGCGGAGTACTCCAAGAAAATTGCCGCACATTTGGGAACAGAGCATACGGAAGTTTATATTTCAGATAAAGATATGTATAACATGCTGGACGAACTTCCCCGCTATTATGATGAGCCGTTTGCGGATTCGTCCCAAATAGCGACTATGCTGGTTTCCATGATCGCAAAGAAAGACGTGAGTGTTGTACTGTCAGGCGATGGCGGTGACGAATTGTTCGGCGGATATAATATCTATACTAAGCTGCAGCAGGCACAAAGGATGGATCTGCAGGGAGCATTGATGTATTATATACGGAAACTGCCGATTGTGGGACAGAAGTGCTTTACGAACCGTTCTATGGTGCAGAGAATGGTTTCCGACAGTCGGGATAGGGAAATAAAAACCCAGATTGGCGTGAATGGATATATGGAAGCTATTAAAAGCATGCTGCTTCATGAGGGTGCGAGCTGCTATTATCCGTTTGAGTCCAGATATGCTGTAAAAGAGTGGGATGTCCGCAGAATGTTGCTGGATATGGATACCTATCTGCCAGACGACATATTGTGTAAAGTGGACAGGGCTTCCATGAAATATTCACTGGAATGTCGATGTCCGCTGTTGGACAGAGACATAATCGAGTATTCTTACAGATTGCCGCAGAATATGAAAGATGACAATGGAAATCAGAAAAAAATCCTGAAAAGCATTGCCTATGACTATATTCCGCAGGAATTGCTGGACAGGCCAAAGCAAGGCTTCGGCGTTCCTGTTAATATTTGGCTGAGAAATCAGTTGAGAGAGCAATTGGAAGCCTACAGCGAATATGATTTTTTGAAACGGCAGGGAATATTTCATGCAGAAAATACGAGGAAGATAATTTTCTCATATTTAGAACAGGGGGATCAGGGGAAAGAAAGCGGAGCCAATTTTTCCAAAATAATCTGGCCATACTTTATATTTCAACAATGGTATGCCATGTATATGGCATAGAGAGGAACGCACAGAATGGATATTGTCAGATTTTCAGGCGGATTAGGCAATCAGATGTTTCAATATGCTTTTATGGAAGCGTTGAAGAGCAGGGGGCGTGATGTAAAGGCAAGTTTAGGCTATTACACAAGACATCCTGATGCAATGCCTTTTTCATTAGACCGTGTTTTCTCGAATATTGATTTGGAATATGTTTCTGATGCGGAATTTGATGAAATTGATGAAAGATGGAAAGAAATCAAGCGAAGCGGAATGAAAGAAGAATTTTGCGCCAATGCCAAGAACCGTTTTTTCTGGGTAGATGATATTGCAAAAAGCCCCTGCACTTATCAGCCGGATGTATTTCTAACTACAGACTGTGTATTTGTCGGCTGTTGGCAGACAGAGAAATATTTTAAAGACATACAAGATACCCTGATTGCCAAGTTTGAGTTTACTAATGTAAACCGGGAATTGAAGCAATTTGCAGCAGCATTGTCAACAAATAAATATACCGGCGTTCATGTCAGGCGAGGAGATTATTTAAAGAATCCTGGCTCTTATATGGGGATCTGTACAGCGGATTATTATTTGAGGGCAATTGATTACATACGGTGCATGGAACCTGACAGCAGATTTATATTCTTTTCGGATGACTTAAAGTGGGTCAAAGAAAATATCAAGGTTTCAGATGCCATTTATTGCAAAAAGGATATGTTTGATAATTATGAAGACTGGTATGATATGTACCTGATGTCAAGATGCAGTCACAATATTATTGCAAACAGCAGCTTTAGCTGGTGGGGCGCGTGGCTGAACCAGAATGTTGCAAAAATCGTGATTGCGCCGGACAAATGGCTGGGTTACAGTGATACACCGGATATCTGGTGCGGCGGATGGGTGCGTTTGCTGGGAAGCGAAGGCCGGAAAATATGACTTTGACAGGAGGAACAAAGTATGAAAAAACTGACAATACTTACAAGGCCGACAGGCGTGCCGCCGGTGGTGACGCGAAAATACGGGGGGCATGCGAGCGTTACGAGGAGTCTGGTAGAAGGGCTTGATAAGATTGGGTACAGTGATTTTAACTATGCGCCGGATGACGAACGAGAGATTGCGGAGCACGTTCATGTGCTGGCGGGTGTCAATACATTGCAGTATGCGCTGGGGCTGAAAAAGAGTGGGAAAATAAAGAAACTGACGGCGGGACCGAATATTGTCGTGTTTTCGGATGAGTATGACGCGTTGATAACTGACGAGGAAGTAGAGAGATACCTTACGCCGTCAGACTGGAATAAGCGGCTGTTTCTGGAGATGACGCCGAGTTTGGAGGGGCGTATTTTTTCGTGGCCGGCCGGGGTAGATACAGAGTATTTCAAGCCAGATGACACGGGTGTCAGAGATAATACAGTCATTGTGTACCACAAATGCCAGAGCGATCAGTTCCGCTATAAAATATGCTGTGAACTCAGAAAACACGGGTTTGACCCGGTGGTGTTTCGATATGGGGGGCGTCCGCAGGAATTTTACAGGGCAAATGACGCGGCGCTCCAGGTAGAAAAATATAGCATGGAAGATTTTAAGGAAGCCCTGGGTAAAGCATGCTTTGCAGTAGTCATATCAGACAGCGAATCCCAGGGAATTGCGCTGGCGGAGATGTGGTCAATGGATGTGCCGACCATCTGCTTTGACCCGCAGTATTATATGTGGGAATGGGGCGGGCATATGATTGAGCGGGACGGCGACGTGAGCAGCTGCCCGTACCTTTCAGAAAAGACGGGGATGCGGTTTGGTGATCTGCGGGAATTAGAGGGGATTTTAGGGTTGCTTGCCGATGGCAAGACGCAATTTTCACCACGGGAATGGGTGCTGGCGAATATGTCGGATGAGGTGTGCGCGGCGAGATTTTTGGAATTGGTGGGGCTGTCTGGCACGGAGGGGAACGATGAAGGAACTGGAATATCCATTTGACCCGGATTATATTTTGTCCAATAAAAAAACCATAAAGAAACAGCTTTGCGAATCACAGTCTGATTTTATGGAGAAAAAGATTGCGGTGTTGGGCGGGTATACCACAAATGATATTCTGCTGATTATGGAACTTTTCCTGTTGGACTATGGGATCAGACCGGTGTTTTATGAGTCGGAATACAACCAGTTTTACCAGGATGCGGTGTTTGGCAATGCCGCACTGGAGGAATTCAAGCCGGATATCATCTATATCTGCACATCAAACTGGAATGTCACGGCATATCCTGCAATGAAAGACACCGCAGAGCAGGTTGAGGAAAAGTTTCAGGCCGAAATGGGGCGTTTTTGTCAGATATGGGAGAAACTTGCAGAGCGGTATCACTGCCCGGTCATCCAGAATAATTTTGAAATGCCGTATTACAGGCTTCTGGGGAACCGCGATGCTTATGACATCCGCGGTGCGGTGTATTACCTGACGCGGTTGAACATGGGGTTTTATGAGTATGCGCAGCGCCACACGGATTTTTATATTTGTGACCTGAACTATATTTCTGCGGATTATGGGCTGAAAGAGTGGTCTGATCCTTTTTACTGGTATATGTACAAATATGCCGTGTCCGTTCCTGCAATCCCGTATCTGTCCTTTAATGTCGCAAATATCATCAAGTCTCTGTTTGGAAAGAATAAGAAGGGGTTTGTGCTGGATTTGGACAATACGTTATGGGGCGGCGTGATCGGTGACGATGGCGTTGACAATATTGCACTGGGACCGGAGGAGCCGGAGGGGGAAGCTTACCTGTCATTCCAGAAATATATCAGAGTGCACCAGGAACTTGGCGTCATATTGAATATCGATTCAAAGAATGATTATGAAAATGCGGTGGCGGGGCTGCACCACCCGGATAGCGTGTTCACGGAAAAGGATTTTATTGTGATCAGGGCAAACTGGGAAACAAAGGACAGAAACTTTGCGGCGATCGCATCCGAACTGAACCTGCTTCCGCAGAGCCTTGTGTTTGTGGATGATAACCCGGCGGAGCGCAGCATTGTGACGGGGCAGTTCATGCAGGTACGTGCGCCGGATATCGGTCGGGTGACGGATTACATCCGCGTTATCGACCGGTCGGGGTTTTTTGAAGCGACCAGTCTGTCTGCGGAAGACCAGGTGCGCGGAGATCTGTATCGGCAGAATAAGGCAAGGCAGGATTTTGAGGCTTCTTTTGCGGAATATGGGGATTACCTGTCGTCGCTGCACATGGCGGCGGTGATAGGGCCGTTTGAACCAGTTTATATGGAGCGTATTACCCAGCTTGTCAACAAAAGCAATCAGTTTAATCTCACGACAAAGCGTTATACACAGCCAGATATTGCTCAAATGGCGGCAGATCCCGGTTATATTACCTTGTACGGGAGATTAACGGATAAATTTGGAGATAACGGCATAGTGTCCGTGGTGATTGGCCGGGTCGAGGGGGAGCATTGCCACATAGATTTATGGCTGATGTCCTGCCGGGTACTCAAAAGGGACATGGAGAGCGCAATGATGGACGCGCTGGTAGAGGAATGTAGAAGGCGCGGCGTGCGGCGGGTGGTCGGTTACTATTTCCCAACCGCCAAAAACCGCATGGTGGAAGGGTTTTACAAGGAACAAGAGTTTGCGCAGGTAGAGGCGGACGGTGCTGGCAATACGGTCTGGGAACTTGACCTAACGCAGGGCTATCAGAATAGGAACCAGTATATTGAAAGAAGGAGAAGTTAGGCAATGGCAAGAGAAGAGATTTTTGAGAAACTCAATGGGATATTCAGAATGGTGTTTGCTGATGAAAGTATCACAGTATATGACGATACGACAGCGGATGATATCGAGGACTGGGATTCGCTGGAGCATATTAACCTGATTGTAGCTATTGAGAAAAAGTTTGGGTTTAAGTTTGAACTTGGGGAAGTTCGTAAGATGAAAAATGTCGGGGAAATGGCGGACACTATAGAGAAGCATATATCCTGACAGCGAGGGGGCTTATATGATACAGACAACAAATGATCCGAAAAGGTTTTATGAGGAGGAAGAAGGACCAATCTATATTTATGGGGCGGGGAACGTAGGGAGATGGGTCGCCAGGTTCATGGAGAAATGCGGCATGGATTTTGAGGCATTCATTGACCAGAACGGTGCGGAGGACAAAGTTGTGTTAGGTAAACCCGTGATCCGTTCCAACCAGATGCGGAGTCTTTTTGGAAAGCGCAGGGTACGGGTTGTCGTCGCGGCGGGGAAGCCTGAGAGGATTATCATGGATCTGTGCTATTATGTACAGGCATGCGACCTTTTATGCCTGATTCCCGTTTACATGAGCCAGGCGCTCAAAGTCCCTGTGTGCAGCGTCAATGAAATGTTGAGTTATTTTCGGAAAAAACTGCTTGTTTCGGGAGTCCCGACGGTTCTTAGCAATACCTGCCTTGGCGCGCATATTTATAAAGCGTTGGGAGATATCGCGTTGTCGCCGACAATAAATACTTATATAGAACCAGAACACTTCCTGAAACTCTGTAAAAATCCGGGCTATTATTTCTCGGAAGAAATGATTTTTTCCCACTGGACATCTCTGTTGGGAGTGAAAACGCCAGTGGGGCGGGTCAGGGATATCGAGGTTAAATTTACGCATGTGCATGATGAAGTGTCGCCCATTGAACGATGGAACAAAATAAAAGAATGGGTTCAGCCAGATAATATCGTCTGTTTCATGGAACTGCTGCTGGAGGATGGGACACAGGCGGTAAGGGAGGAATTTTGCCAGCTGCCCAATAAACATCTAATCGTTACAAAGAGGGATCTGTATATGGACCAGAACTGGAAAGGGGGATCAATCCTCTTTGCCCCCCATGAGCATTTCCGGCAATGGGATGCGGTGATTGAGGAATGGTTTGATTTAGTAGGATGGCTGAATGGCAGTATTTGAATCTGTGGAGGAGATATGGATGGGACAGGCAAATGTTGAGCGCTTGATAGAATATATCAGCGACAGGGACGTGATACAGAAAAAATATTTAAGGGATGTTATGGCGGCATTGGATGCTGGAGAGCGTGCTGAACTGGAAGGTATACTGGAATTTTTCTTATCCGATCACACGTTGGAAGAGCTGGGGGAAGCTTATTTTGTTTTCCTTGACAATGTATGGGAGGAAACCAAATATTTTCTCTCGGAGGGGCATTACAGGTACAGCCGTGTGGCGGAGGTGGAGGAAAAAGTATATTTCAATGAAAAATATATGAAGCAGTATATGGTTGGACTGCAGATTACAGGGTATTTGTGGAAAACGCACAGGGAAGTGCATCGCTGGTATAAAGAAAAGATTAAGGCTTTCAAGGGCGAAAATTATCTGGAAATCGGTCCGGGACATGGGCAGTATTTCCTGGAAGCAATCCGGTGTCATAACTTTAAGCACTATACAGGCATTGACATTTCGACGGCGTCTGTCAATCTGGCGTCCAGGTATATCAGCAGGTTCCTTGACGATAAAACGGCGGATTACCAATTGGTCTGTGGTGATTTTCTGACTTACCCGTTTGACTGCGCTTTTGACGGGGTGTGCATCGCGGAGGTACTGGAGCACACGGAAAACCCCGAAGAGATTCTGCGCAGGATATATGGCCTGACCGCGCCGGGAGCGGATGTATACGCTTCTGTGCCGATCAACAGTCCTGTGATAGATCATATTTATCTTTTCCGCTCCATAGAGGAAGTCTTGCAAATGTCGAAAAGGGCGGGATTTACTGTTATGGACCACACATATACTGCGGAGATTGACAATATCAGTTATGAAGAAGCGCTGAAAAAGAAGTGTACCATTATCCTGTCCGTCCACCTGCGGCACGCGTGAACATCTGGCGGTAAAAGGGGGGCAGAAGGATGAACACATATACATACAAAGAATTAAGAACAGGGATGACAGCGCAGTTTTCGGCGGCTGTCACAGATAAAATGATGGCGGACTTTCAGGAGAATACAGGCGATACCAACCCCCTCCACACGGATGCAGATTTTGCCCGGAAAAAGGGGTATGGTAACAGAGTATGTTACGGCATGATAACTGCGTCTTTTCTGTCAACGCTGGTAGGAGTGTATATTCCGGGAGAAAAAGCGTTGATCCATGAGGTAAACGTTAAATTCACAGCCCCGGTTTTTGTCGGGGATATTCTTACAGTGGCAGGGGAGATTATCGAGCTGAACGATACGGTCAGGCAGGTGGTACTCAAGGTAACGGTCGTGAATCAGAAAAACGAAAAGGTTCTCCGGGGGACTATGAAAGTGGGGGTAATGGAGGATGAAGGATAAGAAAACACTCCTAGTGACAGGTGCGTCCGGCGATATAGGTTCTGCGCTGATATGGGAGGTTATATCCGGTTATGACAGAATATTTGCGCTGTGCAATCATTCGGAGGACAGGGTGAAACAGCTTCAGCAGGAGACAGGGGGCAGAGTGATTCCCCTGCGGGCGGATTTCTCCGACCAGGCGATGGTGGAAAGCTGCATAGAGGAAATTCGCAGGAGTGGTTTTATGCCAGATCATATCGTACATCTGGCCGCGCCGAAAGTGTTTCAAAAGCAGTTTGCAAAAACGTGCTGGGTGGAATATGAGACGGGAATCCAGATCTCGTTCCGTTCAATCTATGAAATTTTGCATGCGTTTATCCCGAACATGGTGAAAAACCGATATGGAAAAATTGTACTGATGCTGACTTCGTGCACGTTAAACATGCCACCCAGATTCCTGTCATCCTATGTGACGGTAAAATATGCTTTGTTGGGGCTTATGAAAAGCCTGTCCGTGGAATATGCGGGGAAGGGGATCACAGTAAACGCAGTGTCTCCGAGCATGACGGAGACGCGTTTTTTGTCAGAGATGCCGGAACTGATCGTACAGCAAAATGCGGCAGACTGTCCCATGGGGAGGAACCTGAAGGAACAGGATGTGATTCCTGCGTTTGCCTATCTGTTGAGTGATGGGGCGGATATGGTGACAGGGATGAATCTGGAAGTTACAGGGGGCAGTAGATAATGGATGTATAAATGCCAGTAGATAACCCGCCAGATATAGGGCTTAACGTCTTAAGGCAGCAGATAATGGATGTATAAATGCCAGGCCGTCCGGACTGGAATGAGGAGACAGGATCAATGAATATATTGGGAATATCCGCTTTGTACCACGATTCAGCAGTAGCTTTGGTATCGAATGGAAACATAATAGCAGCTGCGCAGGAGGAACGTTTTACCAGGGTAAAGCATGACCAGAGGTTTCCGGTTTATGCAATCGAATATTGCCTGAAGGCGGGGAATCTGGATAAAAATAATATTGATATAGTGGTATTTTACGATAATCCGTTGTATACGTTAGACAGGTATATGAAAAATATTGCAATGGCAGGAAAGGATGCGCAGGATGTAATTAACCGCAGTTTTGACTCCATGTTTTCGGATAAACTCTGGGTTAATAAAAAAATCGAGACTATACTCGGAGAAGATCCACATAGAAAATTTTTGGTATGTGAACATCATATTTCCCATGCGGCATCTGCTTTTTATCCGTCACCATATGAGAAAGCAGTTATTTTGACGTTAGATGGGGTTGGAGAATGGGCAACAACAACAATTGGAGTTGGCGATAGGGAGAATATTATAATTAAGGAAGAAATGAGTTTTCCACATTCACTGGGGCTGTTGTACAGTGCGTTTACATATTTTTGCGGATTTAAAGTCAATTCAGGAGACTACAAATTTATGGGACTGGCGCCTTATGGGGAACCTGTTTATGAAGAACTAATTAGAGAGAAGATACTGGACATTAAGCAGGACGGTTCTTTTCGAATAAATATGGAATATTTCGACTACCAGTACGGGCGGGCTATGACCAATCATAAATTTGCCGAGTTGTTTGGAGGAGCAAGGCGGGAGCCCGAATCCGAAATTACAAAGAGGGAGATGGATATAGCGGCCTCAGCGCAGAAAGTTGTGGAAGATATTATCCTGCGGATGGTGAAACATGCAAAAGATGCTTATGGAGACGAAATTGATAATCTTGTAATGGCGGGCGGCGTCGCGCTCAACTGTGTCGCAAATGGAAAGATTAAAAACAGCGGGATTTTCAAAAATTTATGGATTCAGCCTGCTGCGGGCGATGCGGGAGGAAGCCTGGGATGTGCGCTTTATGCGGCATACAGGTATGCGGGCATAAAAAGGAAAATCCACCCAATAGATGCCCAACAGGGGAGCTATTTAGGACCCGTTTATTCCACGGAAGAAATTGAGCAATATTGTATGGCAAATCATTATCCATATCATAAATTTGAAAACAGAAATTTATATAAAAAAATCGCCGGTGAACTTGTGAAAGGTAAAGTAATCGGGTTGTTTCATGGGAAAATGGAGTTTGGGCCAAGGGCGCTGGGTAATCGCAGCATCATCGCGGATCCGCGCTCAGAGGAAATGCAGGTCAAGCTTAATCAAAAGATTAAATTTAGGGAATCATTTCGTCCTTTTGCGCCTTCCGTGCTGCGGGAGGATGTATCAGAATATTTTGAACTGGATAGAGATAGTCCTTATATGCTATTGGTGGAAAACGTAGTGGAAGGGCGTCGCAGGGATGTTGCTGTGCAGGAGGATTTAAAGAAATATAATGGGAATATGCTTGAAATCGTGAAAAAGAAGCGCTCAGATATTCCGGCCGTGACGCATGTGGACTATAGCGCACGTATTCAGACGGTACGCGAGGAGATAAATCCGTATTATTATGGTGTGATCAAAGCCTTTAAGGAACTGACGGGATACAGCGTTGTTGTCAACACTTCTTTTAATGTGCGGGGCGAGCCGATTGTCTGTACTCCACAGGACGCATATGGTTGTTTTATGCGGACAGATATGGATGTGCTTGTGCTGGAAAATTGTATACTGCTGAAAGAGGAACAGCCTGAATGGATCGAAACGGACGACTGGAGAAAACGATATACATTAGACTGATAGAAAACCGGGGGCAGAGAAAATGGGAAAAAATGATAGAGAGAAAGCATTTTTTACAGAGTGGGCAAAAACAGTCAAAGAAGATTATTTTATGCCTGTACAAGATACAGCGAGTTATTTTGTCAAAAGGGTACAGACGGAGTATATACGAGAATACAGCCTGGAAACCGTCCCAGAGCTTCGGGATGAGCTGGAGATACTATGGGAAGGGGACAAAAATATGGAGTCGGTATTGACGGCGATATTGGCAGCAACAATCAAAAATAAACCCCAGAGACAGGATAAGGCTGATACAGAGGGAAATGCTTCAAAGGTATCGGAAATCGAAGAGAAACTGCCAATATATATTTATAATTTTTAGGGGGATATGGTATGGAAAGAACAGCCGGGGAAGGACTGCTTTCATTAATTGTTCTTAATGAGGAAACTGAAAGCAGCAAAAAGAAATATATTTGGTATGGCGGTTCGCCGAAGCAGAGAAAGACGGAGGAAGAGTTGTTTCGGTTTTTCCTGCAAAGTAAAATTTATGTAGAAGGTTTTGTTTCGGATGAGAAAGAGTTTGTCGGAACATTGCTGTATCATAAGAAAGTGGTTGATATAGGTGATTTGGACCAAAAGGAATCCGTAGTTTTTGCCGAAAAAGAATATGCTGGGATTCCACATGAGGTATGTTGCAGGGCATATCGGATAACCCCTTTATTGAAAAGCGGACAGGCAGTCATTTGGGGGACGGGCAGGAATGGAAAAGCAGCCTATGAAATTCTGACGAATGCAGGTATCGATGTAATGTATTTTGTTGATACCAACAAAGAATGCGGGGGGGGGGTAAATGGAGTTCCAGTATATGGGATAGAGAGTTTAGCCGGCCTGGATAACAGTGTAACGTTTGTGGAAGCATATGATAAGTATTTTGAGATGGATAAGAAAGTTCAGGAGTGTTATCCACATATTAGACAGAGATTTTACTGTGATGTCCATTCTATGGTTATTCTTTACAGGGAACAGGGAAAAATTCTGCTTGATTTGGATGTCGATAAATGGGATCTTTTAAAATTGCATGGGAAAAAGGTATATATATACGGGACAGGGGAAGATGAGGAGGAGATTTCCTGCTATTTAAAATTGATGGATTATCATGTGACGGCATATCTGTCAGACAACAATGATATGAAAAGCAGCATGGCCGACGGATATCCGATTATGCCTGTTGCGGATATATTGTATGAAGAGAAGTATGCAGTCTATGTTCAGGGAAGTGAAACCGAAAGGGCTAAAAAATATTTAAAAGAGTTGGGCGTATGCCTGGATTTAGATGTGGCTATGCCCAGAAAACTGCAGACGATTTTGGATGTCAATTTGGGATATACTTATTCTTATGAGGGATATTACCCGGGAATATCTATATATGGTCAGGAGAGGAAGAAAAATTATAAGATTGCTGTATTGGGAGGCTCAACAACGGATGGTACATATAAAACGATGAAAACATGGCCGCAGTTCTTATACGAGCTGTTAGGGCGTAAAGACATAACCGTTTACAACGCAGGTGTGTCAGGTTATGTGTCAGGACAGGAGCTTATCAGGTTAATTCGCGATATCCTGCCGCTAAAGCCGGATATGGTAATTGTGTATGATGGCGCAACCGATAGTGGTGGGAATGTGGTCATCCCGGAAGAACCCTATGCGTTTAATTATGCGAGAAAAGTGTATGAGTTTGGGGCAAGGCATATGGAAGACGAATACTTGGAGAGAATGAGTGGAAAATATATGGTCAACTATGGAATACAGTCAAATAAAGGCAGATTTGAAAACTGGCTTTCTAATACGGAATCTATGCAGGCAATATGCAAAGCAAGGAACATAGTTTTTTACAGTTTCATGCAGCCACTGCTTCTGTCAAAAGGCAGTTATAATAAAGCTGAATGGGAGATGCGTGAAAAATACGAAGGAGACTACAGCTTTATGGCAGGATTCAGGGATGCAATGAAGAGGAACAACATAGAATTATCACATCCGTATATTCATGATCTGTCGGGCATTTTTGATGAAGTAGAGGATGTATATGTTGATACCTGTCATGTTTATGAGAAAGGAAATGAAATCATCGCTAGGGAAATCTATAAATATATAGAGAGGAGCATAGATGAACGATAAACCATGAAGGAAAAAATCATATGTGTATGCGCCGGCAGGATATTCAGGCAGAATATAGATATCATTAAAAATTCATATACGATTATGGCACTGGCGGACAATAAAAAAGCTGGGGAAACCGTGGAAGGATTCCAGTGCATTGGCATTGAAAGGATAACATCATACGATTATGACAAAATTGTTATCTGCTCCACATCATATGAAGCAGCCATAAAGAGGCAGCTTCTGGATCTGGAGATACCAGAAAATAAAATTTGCAGCATAAAGCATTTGATAAACCAATTGTACCATATTGTGGATATGGACAAGTATGAAACGGACAAAAATTCCTATATTAAGAAATCTATGGAGCAAAGAGCAGTGAATTTTCTATATGACAAAGAAAATGAAATGCCCATGCTCACAGATTACAGGGAATCGGCCGGAAACGTAGATGAACATTATTTCCTGATGGATATCCTGATGGCAAGAGAGGTTGCAAAACGCAGGCCCGGAAAGCATTTTGATATTGGTTCACGCATTGACGGCTTCATATCCCATTTGCTGGCGGCGGGGATTGATACAACGGTAATTGATATAAGACCTCTTTGTGAAATTAATGCAGGAGAGGGTATTAAGTTGAGTTTTATACAGGCGGATGCAGCAAACTTAAATAATATACCTGACTATTCCGTTAAATCCTTGTCTGCGCTGCATTCCATAGAGCATTTTGGGCTTGGGAGATATGGGGATGAGATAGACCCCGAGGCACATTTAAAGGCTGTGTATGCAATGACGAGAGTGCTTTCTCCAGGGGGGTATCTGTATTTTGCGGTTCCTGTTGGGAAAGAAGAAAAACTTTGTTTTAATGCACACAGGATTTTCTATCCTCTGACAATAATAGAATATTTCGGTGAATTAAAACTAGAGAAAATGTATCTGCTTCATGAGATGCGGTATTATGAATACAATATTGGAGAATTGCGGGAAGAGAAATTTGGAGATGTGATTGGCGGGTACGACTGTGGATTATTTATATTTAAAAGAGACAGCTATTAAGGGGGACTTTCATGTGGGTATGAAAAGTGTGAAAACATTGTCAATGTATCTGCCGCAATATTATCAAAATGCAGATAATGACGAGTGGTGGGGAGAAGGATTTACGGACTGGACGGCGGTTCAGGCGGCAAGACCTGTTTTTGACGGACACAGACAGCCCAAGTCTCCGCGAAATGGTAATTATTATAATCTGCTGGAAAAGTCTGTTATGGAATGGCAGGCAGAACTTATGAAAAAATATGGCATAGACGGGCAGTGCATATACCATTACTATTTCCAGGATGGGAGGAAAGTGCTTGAAAAGCCGGCTGAGAACTTATTGGAATGGAAAGATATTGATATGCCGTTCTGTTTCTGCTGGGCAAATGAGAGATGGATTCGGACATGGCAGTTTGATCCGTGGACTGATAAATTCAGGAAAGGGGAGATAAAGGAGCAGGTACTTCTTGAGCAAAAGTATGGCGGTGTCGGCGAGTGGGAGAAACATTTTCAGTATTTACTGCCTTTTTTCAAAGATGAGAGATATATCAAAATTGATAATGCGCCGGTGTTTATGATTTTGATGCCGCGGGATATTTATTGTTTGGAGGAGATGGTTTTTTATTGGAAGAGCAGGGCGAAACAGAACAATTTTCGTGATTTGTATGTAATTGTTTCGGATGATATGCCGTATAAAGGAGTTGATGCCCTTTTCAGGCATTCCCCCCATTCGTTTTATGAACGGCACAGGGATATGGAAAAAGGGGGCGTTTTCACATTTGAATATGACAAGATGTGGGATCGGATTATGGAAGAACCGCCGCATATAAACTGCAAGACTTTTTTTGAGGGTGTAGTGAACTGTGACGACACGCCGCGCAGGGGAGCTAAAGGCACGGTGATGAACGGTTTTAGTATAAATGCTTTTTATGAGGGAATGGTAAGGCTTTACCGTAAGTCGCTCATGCTTGGCAATGAGTTTGTATTTATTAACGCGTGGAATGAGTGGGGCGAGGGCATGTATTTAGAGCCCGACGAGGAATACGGTTATCAGGTCTTGGAAGCTGTCAAAAGGGCGCAGGAGGATGCCTGCGCGGCCGAATTAAATGACAAACATTCGATTTGGGAATATGGAGAAGACGATTTTAAGGACCGGCTGGCAAAGGCGGAGCAGGACAGCAGGAAGTACCAACGGTTTTATAGATGCTTCAATAAGTGGATTGAAAATTTAGAAAGCGGCAGGCACATATCGGATTACCTGTCACAGAAAGGGATTACTTCTGCCGCAATATACGGGTATGGCTTAGTGGGCAGGAACCTGCTGAAGGAATTTGAAGACGGGGCAGTTGAGATTCGTTATTTAATAGACAGGAACTTCAACACGGGTAATGGCAGATTACAGATCATAAGCCCGGAAGATGAGCTGGGGAAAGTGGACGTCATTATCGTAACTCCTTTTCTGGAATATGCCGGCATAGAAACAAAACTGCGAAAAAAAACAGATGCAAGGATTTTGTCTTTGGAAGATATTATTTATGATATGTAGAGCAGAATCTAGATTTTAGCAAAAACGGGAGAGGGAAACATATTGTGATGAATGTAATATATATTCTCCATGAATCGGGAATGGGCGGAGCGGTACAATCACTGTTGGATATGCTTGCGGCGGCGCAGGAAAGACTGAATCCGATTGTCATTATACCGAGCCGCGGCATCGTTGAGGAACGGCTGCAGCAGATGAATCTTGTTTACTATGTTATCCCATACCTGTCGGATTATGGCCAGATAGGCGTACATACACAGGCGGAAGTGGACAGAGTGTTCAATGATAATTACCGCGCTGCTTTGGAATTGCAGGAGATTATAAAGCAGGAAAAGATACAGTTGATCCATTCCAATTCGAGTGCAAACAGTGTGGGCGCAATGGCGGCGTTGATTGCAGGCATCCCGCATGTCTGGCATATAAGGGAGTTTTTAGAGGAAGATTTTGACTGTGAATTTTTGGACAAGGATTTAAAAAGGGAATTATTCCAATGTGCAGACAAGCTGATCAGTATATCAGACTGTGTGAAAAATGCTTATAGACATAAGTATGGCATTGACTCCGAACATATTTATGATGGTTTGGAAGTAAAAAGATTTGTTATGGATGAGTCATCGGACAGGGAAGAAAACTGCTTTCTGCTTGCCGGAGGTCTCTCACGCCAAAAGGGACAGTTGGATGCAATCAAGGCAGTAAACGAGCTGGCGAAAAGTGGAATCAATGTTCGGTTGTATATTGTCGGGGAAGGGAATGAACAGTACAGGTGGATTTTAAAGCAGTATATCAGGATATATGGGTTAGAGCCATATGTGCATATTGATAAATTTAAAAAAGATTTAAGGGAATACAGGAAAATGTGCAGGTATTCCATAACAGCTTCGCGAATGGAGGCTTTGGGGAGAGTAACGATAGAAGCTTTGCTTGCAGGGTGTATTGTAATAGGAGCTAATACGGGAGGAACTGCGGAGATAATCGGGCAGGATTCTGCCAGAGGATATTTATACAGGCAGGGAGATTACAGGAGTCTGGCAGAAGTGATGCGGCATGCTATGGAGCAGCGTAGCGATCATATAAGGATTCGTCAGGCAGCACAAATATATGCGTTAGAAAATTTTAATTCTAAAAAGTATATGGAGAAGGTAATAGAAGTGTATACGGAAGCCTTACAGGGCAGATATAAACAGGATGTTCCTAGAAAGAATAACGTTCTGATAAAATTGCAGAACAGATATATTCGCAGAAACGAAATTCTTATTAATACATACCATGTAGGTATGTCTGATAAAAACAGTGAGCTTCAGGTAATTATACAGCGATGGTTAAACGTGAAACTGGAAAAAAAGAATTTTGACAGAGTGCTGCATCAGCGGCAGATTCATTCTATTGCGATTTATGGGATGAGTTATCTGGGTTGGTGCCTCTATACGGAACTGGAAAACAGTGAAACAGAAGTTTCCTATATAATAGACAGGGCAATGCGGGACGGGGATGAAATTTTTAAAGTCAGGCGTCTGGGTGAAACTCTGCCGAGGGTTGACGCAGTTATTGTCACGGTTCTTGGAGATACGCGCAATCTGTGTAATGTAATAAAAGAGCAGTATAATTATCCGGTTTACACAATGAAACAAATCCTGGATTGGTGTGAAGAATAGATGGAGTATACCTGGAGGAAAATATCAGGGAAAAGATGACTTACGAGAATGAAAAATCAGGGGGATAAAAGTGAAAAAACTAGTGCTGTATGGTATAGGAGAGTATGGGGAAAAAGTTTATTACAACATAGCCGGAACGGAGAACATAGAATTCTGCCTTGACAGAAACGCAGGAAGAACTTTTCATGGGAAAGCGGTATATTCCCTGGAAGAGAAAAAAGAAGAGCTGAAAGACTGCTTTATTGTGATTGCAGTAGAAGGCAAGGCGTGCAAAGAAATTAAGAATAACCTCCGAAACATCGGGTTGGAGGAATACAGACACTTTGTTGAGTGGAGGGCATTCAATAAAAAACTGATGATCATATATGGCAATTGCCATTGTGCCGCATTGCGGGAATATTTTAATTCAAATCCATATTTTCAGAAAGAGTATTATGTGTTATGGCAGAATGTATTGGAAGATGTTTTTCCGGATTGTATATGGAAAAGCTGTGATTTGCTCGTGACCCAGGACATTCGCAAAGATAATTCGCTTCATATGCCGTCGTCTGATGAAGCTGAAAGGATGGTAAAAGATGGCTGTACAAAAATAAGGATTCCTAATTTATATGCTTCGCATGCGCTATTTCCGCAACTAAAGAGTGATAGAAGCGCTGAGGAAAATTTGATTAGGCATATTGGGATGGACAGGGTTGACATGGAGCATATAGCGGATCAAAAAACGATTAAGACAATTTACAGATTCATGGCGCCTCCTGACAGCTATATTGATAAGATGCATGAGTCCGGTGTATGTATTAAGGAAATTGCGGACAGTATTAGGAATGAGGACATATTTGATAATATAGAGGACACCTTTGCTTCAGGTATCGATAAATTAAAACAGAGAGAAGAAAATTGTTCTATCAAAATAGCGTATTATATAGAAAAAAACTATAAAAACTCGCTGATGTTTTATGACCCGGGACATCCGACAAATAAAGTGATCTGTGAAATGGGCAGGAATATATTAAAATTACTGGATATCCCCGTTTGTGAGACAGGGGGACGAAGCTATATTATGGATCTTGAAGAAGTTTTTATTTATGGCTGCGTAAAACGTGCACTGGGATTAACGTTCGAGCAGAATTTTATCCGGATATTCAGCCCGCAATTTACCCTGTCAGGAAGAGCGTTGACATTGGAGGACTATATTGAGCAGTATATTGTGTGGAATTATGAGTAACAATGACATTTCGGGAGAATGGGGAATAAATGAGGATTTCTGTAATAACAGTAAGCTTGAATATGGCGGATACGATTGAGCGTACAATAAAAAGCGTGATCAGCCAGGAATGTGATGAACTGGAGTATATTGTCATTGATGGTGGTTCAGATGATGGGACGGTTGACACTATACGCAAATATGAGGCCTATATTTCTTACTGGCGCAGCGAACCAGATCATGGGATATATGATGCGATGAATAAGGGACTTACTGTTGTGACAGGTGATGTTGTAGCGTTTTTAAATAGTGATGACTGGTATGAGGAAAATACATTAAAAACGGTGACAGAACAGTTCAATGAGGAAACAGATGTTTTGTGTGGTCAGGTTAAAGCATATAAAAAAGGTCAGTTGATCGGCATTGAACCAGGTAGAAAGATATCGTGCGGGGAATTGTTTTTGGGAATGTGTTACTGCCATCAGGCGATATTTGCAAGGCGTCAGGTTTTTGAACAGTATGGATACTTTGATACAAGATACAGGATTGCGGCAGATTATGATTGGTTTCTGAATCTTTATGGGAATGGAATAAGAATTAAAGTGGTGGACTTTGTCCTTGCAAATTATAATAAAGCGGGTATTTCCAATAAACAATTAGAAATAGTTTTTAGTGAATTTTATGAGATAGGCCGTAAAGCACTTTCGCAAAATAAATATATGAGTGAAGAGGAAAAAAGAATATGCATCTTTAGGCAAAGAGAAAATTATAAAAGCAATATGGCATATGCTGTTATGAATACGGTTCTGGAAAGTACATTCTCTGATGAACAGAAAGCGTTAGAAAAACAGTTATCAGGAAACAGGTATATTATTTTCGGAACAGGTATAAGAGGCGAAAAATTTGTAAAATTGCTTTTGAAATGTCATGTGGATATTCAATCTGCCTGGGACAATAATGAAAAGCTGTGGGGAACAAAGTGGAATTCCCTGCTTGTTGACAGGCCATGCAGAGAGAATGTAAAAAACAACATGATTATTGTGGCTTCTGTAAAATTTAAGCAGGAGATGGTGCTGCAGTTAAAAAAAATGGGATTGAAAGAAAATGAGGATTATATTTGTGGCGATGATTTGTTTGCCGGCCTTTATTCAGGGAAAGAACTTGAAAAAAATCAGGGGAAGAGCGGGGGATTTCATTATTTGATATGAGAATTATGTTTTTTACAGATCATTATCTGTACTTCGGCGGTGCGGCTAATACTTTGCTAAGTCAGGCAGTATTGATGAAACAGGCAAAGAATGATGTTAAGGTTGTGTTGAACGTTTATGAAGAAGTGATATGTGCAAAATATGTAAAAATATGTATAGACAATCAGATAGATATGGCTTATGCTGCGTCAAATGTGTCTAATCAGCCGGAAGATATTGATATTATTTCTCTGGTTGAAAATTATAATGCTGTTAAAGAAATAATTATGGAATACCAGCCCGATATACTTCATTCGGTTCAGCTTAATCCAACAGTGGAATTAGTAAGCCGGGAATTGGGGATTCCGCATATTATGAATATCTATCCGCTTATACCTGAATTTTTCTCAGTGTTATATTTGGATGTGTTTCCGCATTATCATATATGCGATTCATGGTATTGGGCTGAAAAATGGCATGAATATTTGCATACTGATTACACATGTATTAGAACGGTATCAGATATGGACGAAGGCGTGATGCAAAAAATAAGGCATTGTAAAAAGACACGTTATATATGTGTCGGAAGTGTCTGCCGTGGAAAAAACCAGATAGAGGTAATTAAAGCTTTCCATAAAGCGCTGTCCCAGGGAATTTCAGGTGAATTACATATATATGGGCATAATGCCGGAGAATATGCAAATGTATGCCGGGAATATATAGACAGGAATGGTCTAAGTGAATCTATATATATGGAAGGGTTCACCCAAAATATGAAAACGGTATACAGGAATAGTGACGTATTGATATGCGGCAGTATCAGGGAGTCTTATCCAAACGTGATTTCAGAGGCTCTGGCCTATGGATTGATTATCATATCCACGCCGATTGCAGGAGTGCCGGAAGTGATCAGTGACGGCGTTAATGGGTATCTGGCAGACGGATATACGGGAGAGGAAATCAGCAGAAAAATATGGGAGTATAATCAGGATCTTGGAAGCGAAAAACTGGAAAGCATTAAGGTAAATGTCAGAAATACATTCTTGAAATACCATGCAAGGGAAGCCGTAACAGATGCGCTTATAAAGTATTATGAGCATGTAAAAAAAGACTATAATTTATGTGCTCATTCTGAAGTTGTTATATCGGATATTGAAGATACATTTAAAGAATGGTTAGATCTGTACAGGAAAAATATCAGACATTTTAGCGCTCCTCAGTATATAGCTAAGAAAATCTGGCTTTTATATTTTATTAAAAAAGATATCTTATATGCAATAGAAAAAGGAGCGGCTTTTTATATTTGGGGTGCGGGAAAATATGGAAAGAGCGTAAAGGAAATGTTGGATTTGTATATTCCCGAGCTTACCATATCCGGTTTTATTGATTCCAGGAAAGAAGGAGAGCTTATAGGATACCGGATTTTTCATCCTGAAAAGATATTAAAAGAGAATAATAAAATAATATTCATTGCACTTATGGAAGGGCAGGAAGAAATCATAGAACAATTGGAAAGCGCTGGCATGAAATGTAATAAGGATTATTTTGTTTTATCCGAAAGGTCATGGTAAAAATCAGACGAAAGCCAGGTGGAGAAATGGGCAAAAAAGTGCTTGTTTTATATTATCATCGTGTTTATGAACCGAAATATGATCTCCATCTGCTGAGCGTAATGCCAAGAGCATTTGAGCAGCAGATGAGATACCTTAGAAAGAATTATAACATTCTTCGTTTTGAGGAGGACTGGACAGACAGTGACCGTGACAGTGTCGTTATCACATTCGATGACGGATATCTGGACAATTTTACATATGCATTGCCAATACTCGAAGAATTACATGTGCCGGCGACAGTATTTGTGAGTACGGGTACATTGTCGGGAGACAGGGAACTATGGTGGGATGAACTGGAAACTTTGCTGCTTACCGACGGAGATTATCCTGAAACATTTCGGCTGGAAGATGATATATATAACTGCGAATGGAGAACAGATACATATGAGTTTCGTCTTAATTGTTATAGAGCGCTCCATTATCTGATGAAGGATCGTGTAAGTTCGGCTAAAAGGAATGACTGGTTTGACCAGATGTGGATATGGCGGGGGAAAACACGGTATGTGGATCCCGGACACGCTACGCTGATAGACACGACCTGTCAGGAGCTTGCGAAGTCAGATTATATAACAATCGGGGCGCACACAATATCACATCCGTCCTTGGCAAAATTGACATTTGAGGAACAGCGGAGAGAAATTAGGACATCTGTTGATTATCTGGAAAATCTGCTTGGACGGAAAATGGACATATTTTCATATCCGTTTGGTGCAGAACGCGCAGACTTTGATGAAAACACAATTGCAGCCTGCAAAGATGCAGGAATAAGGAAAGCAGCGTCAACCAATCCGGGGATATGGCAAAAAGGAATGGACGAGTATAAGATACCCAGAAACTGCATGAGAAACTGGGGGTTGTTTGAATTTGAAGCAATAATAGATGAATTATTTGGGAAAGAGAAGTAATGATAATGCAGAAAGTAATTGTTTTTGGCCGTGGAAATTTTTATCAGAATATAAAACAGGAACTGCATAAAAGATATTGTGTGGCTGCTTTTTTGGATAATAAGATAAAACAGGGGCAGAAAGAATATGTGGAGGATTTAAAAGCATATGTGTATAATCCGGCAGAAATAGAAAAAGCCGGGGAATTGCCTGTCATAATAATGACAAAAAATTTTTGGGAGCCATACCTGCAGCTTGTGGAACTGGGGGTTGAGGGACAGCGGATACTGTTTGGTGTAGAGCTGTTCCCGGTATTGTGGAATGAAAGATTTACTTTTGGGGGAGAGGAACACCTGGCGGTTGAAAATGGAGAGCTTGTGTTCAAATCAGGTGACGAAAGGATTGTGTTGAACAGCCGGGAAGAGTACGGAAACCATATAAAAAAATACGCAGACAAAAAATACAGGGAGAAGTATCCATACATAAACATGATTGCTGCCATGCCGGTTGTTTCTGCCAGCAGGACGTTTGGGACAGAACGGGGAAAGCCCATAGATAGATATTATATAGAAAAATTTCTAAATGATAATAAGCAGCATATTTGCGGTGATACACTGGAAATTGCGGAAACGACCTATTCGATTCAATATGGGGAAGACAGGCTTGGGCATGCATATATGCTTCATGTTGAGGGATGGGGAGAAGATGCCATTAAAGGAAATCTGGAAACGGGTGAAGGGATAGAGGAATACAGGTATGACACGTTGGTTATTACACAGACACTGATGTTTACATATGATTTAAAAAGTGTTGTCAAAAACATTTACAGAGCTTTAAAGCATGGAGGGACAGCACTGATTACGGTATCTGGCATATCGCAGATTTCAAGGTATGATGCGGACAGATGGGGAAGCTATTACAGTTTCCATGAAGATGCGCTCCACAGGCTTTTTGAGCCGCTGTTCGGGCAGGGTAATGTCAGGGTGGAAAGTTACGGTAATGTCAAGACTGCCGTGGCAATGCTGTATGGTCTGTGCTGTGAGGATTTGGTTGGGGATGATTTCGAGACAAATGACGAAGATTATCCGGTTATCATAGGCGCAGTTCTGAAAAAGGAATAG
Source organism: Lachnospiraceae bacterium (assembly GCA_021770785.1). GTDB lineage: Bacteria > Bacillota > Clostridia > Lachnospirales > Lachnospiraceae > Roseburia. The sequence goes on along the minus strand of JAETQH010000009.1, from coordinate 80,377 downwards.
GTTCATGGAGAAAATATTATGAGGTATGTTGGAAATATTATATATGATGAAATACTGAAACAGGACAGTGCCGAGCTTGTAATATTCGGAGCAGGAAAGACAGGAAGAAAAATATATGCCTATTTGGAAATAAATGGCCTATCACACAAATTAAAGTGTTTTTGTGATAGGAATGAAGCGTTGTGGGGCCAGGTGATAGATGGAGTGATGATAAAAAATCCCGAAGATATTTTAGGGGACGGGGAAAAGTATCATTTTCTTATTGGCGGCAGATATACGGATGAGATATTGGAAATATTGCAGGAAAGAGGCATACAGAATGTGCATCTTTTACTGTTGTAAAGTAAAGGACATTCAACTATGACAGGAGCGAACATATGAAGATAGGAACAGTTCTTTTTTCGTACAATAGGAGTTATCATACTGGGAAAGTGCTGGAGGCATTAAGCAGAAACTATGTTATGCCTTCTATGTTGTATATTTTTCAGGATGGATTAAAAAAAGAGGAGCATCGCTCTGAATGGGAAAAAGTAAACGAAATAATAAAGCAGGTGGATTTTTGTCCGGTTACACTGCGTATTTCCGAAAAGAGCAAAGGCTGTGCGCAGTCCATCGTATCAGGTATTCACGAAGTATTGGAACAAAATGACGCGGTGATTGTACTGGAGGATGATTGCGTCCCGGCTCCTAATTTTATGATGTATATGCTGCAGGGACTGGAAAAATACAAAGAGGATAAACGGGTGTATGAAATAGGTGCAGGGAGCTGGCCCGTACCGGTGCAGAGAGACCAGTATGATGTGTTCGGCACCAGAATTACATGGTCATGGGGATGGGGGACATGGAAAGACCGTTGGAGTGAATTTGCCTTTGATAATGATATTATTAAAAGGATGACAAGCACGCCGGAAGGTTCCCGTGTATTTGCCTGCTGGGGTGGAGGATGTGAAGCAATGCTTTCCGATACAATTGCGGGAAAGCTGGATGCATGGGATATTTATTGGACGCTCCATGTACAGGAGGTAAAAGGAATATGCGTTAGCCCTTACCGCTCATTAATTCATAATATAGGATTTGATGGCAGCGGAATGCACTGCGGTAATGCAAAAAGTATCTATGATGAAGTTGAATTTGATGATGGAATAAAAACCAGGTTTCAGTTTCCGGATAAAATAGAGATAAAAATGGATACGCTGGAGGCGTTTGCAGACAGTTATGGAAGCTATACGGCATTAAATGGGGAAGGGGACACAAAAGAGCATATCATTGTTTACGGGTTAGGAGGGTACTTTCATAAATTTGAAAAACTGTTGAATGAAAAGTATTACATAGAAGCCTGTATTGACAAGAATAAGAGTGGATATTATGCAGGAAAAAAGATATATCATATAGAAGAGATTTACGCATACCAGAATAACTGTAAAATTATTATTATGTTGAAAAACCCACAGGAATGTGAAAAAGTAATCCGTTTATTAGGTGATAACGGAGTAGACGCCAAAAAAATACTTGTAGGATATAGGATGTTTGGTGATGCGGATGCGATTCTGGATGAAATGAAATATCAGCATCGGGAATGGTGTAGGATGCAGCCCATAGTCAATCACAAGGTGGTTATGCTTATTGGCATGTATGGAAGCCATGCAATCCAGATTACAAAGGCTCTTTTGCGGGAAACACAAGGGATAGATATTGTCTGGATAGCTGATCAATATACATATGCAAAAGCCCCGGCAGGAGTCAGGATGATACAGGAATCCGACTGGAATAGATATATTTATGAAATTTCTACGGCTAAAATCTGGGTCTGGGATGACCTGTCTCCGCAGTGGATAGAAAAGAGAAAAGAACAGATTTATATTCAGGTGAAACATTGGGGAAGTATTACACTAAAAAAATTTTATTTGGATGATAAATCATCTGTTCTTACAGAAGAAACAATGAAGGCAATAAAGCAGGACGGGGCAAGGATGGATTATCTTTTCACGGGGAGTGAATTTGATGAGAAGTCATGCAGGAGTGGTTTGGGATTTTTGGGAAGATCAGTTCGTATAGGATCTCCGCGTTCAGATGTGCTTTTTGATCCAACAGTGCGGGAAAGGGTGTTTTCTCATTTTCAACTGGATGCTGGAGTAAATATTTGTCTGTATGCACCTACTTACAGAGTGAAAGATCTTGAATCTGAACGCGAAAATTCGTTGTCTTTGGATATACCGCAGTTGCTGAAGACGCTAGAGAATAAATGGGGTGGAACATGGTATGTGTTTGTGCGTATTCATCCGGGACTGATGGCAGGTGGAGAAAAACTGTTAGAAAATGGAAATGTGATAGACGCATGCAGATACATGGATAGTCAGGAACTGGTAGCGGCATCAAATGTGCTGGTTACAGATTATTCGAGCATTATGTTTGAGGCAGCATATGTAAAGAAGCCAGTTTTCTTATATGCACCTGATAGAAAATATTTTGTTAACGTGGAGAGGGAACTTTTGATCGATTATGCTTACCTTCCATTTCCCATTGCCGAAACAAATGAGCAACTGACTCAGAATATAGACTTTTTTGGACAATTAGAATATGAAAAGAAAACGGACAATTTTATGAATCAGTATGGTGTTCATGAGGATGGACATGCAAGCGAACGTGCAGTTCAGTTTATGAATGAATTGTTGCAGCCGAAATAGTAAAGTTTAAAGGAGAGAATCGAACAGTAGGAGGATATGGCAATGTATATAAATAATGATATTGATTATTTAAAGTTCTTAAAGAAGAAAAAAGTTATAATTTTTGGTGCTGGAAAAAATGGAAAAAGTGTTTTTTTCAAACTGAGTAATCTGACAACTATTATAGCATTTTGTGATAATGACAAACAAAAACAAGGAAGTCTGTTGATGGGAGAGTATCCAGTAATTTCTGTTGAAGAGTTATGTAAAATGAACAGTGATGATATTATGGTGGTGATATGCAGTTACTATGAAAAAGATATAAGGGGGCAATTATTAGAACGAAGAATTTATAATTTTATTTCGGACTCTCAGATTGATTTTGGTGGAGGGGAGGAATACTACGATGAGCAATATTTTCAATGGCAGCAGGACATGGGACGTTTTGGCGGCAAAATTCAGGTGCATATGTTTCAGCCATATATAAACGCCGACGAAACAGTAGTTGAATTTGGATGCGGGGGAGGATACTTATTAAGTAATCTTGCGGCTGGAGAAAAAACAGGAATAGAGATCAATGATGTAGCAAGAGCAGCAGCGTTAAAAAATGGCATCAGAAGTGTAAAGTATGTAAGTGACATTCCGGATGATTATGCAGATGTCATAATTTCGTCTCATGCATTGGAGCATGTTGAAAATCCGATAGAGGTTTTAAGGGAACTGCATCGGAAACTAAAGTCCAATGGAAAAATGGTTTTCTATGTTCCCAATGAATCCTGTGATACAGAGTATAGCAGGAGTGAGATCAATAACCATTTATATACATGGAATTGCCTGACAATTGGAAATCTTTTTAAGGCAGCAGGGTATTTCGTGCATTCTGTCAGACGAGTGCAGGAAGTATGGCCTGATCATTATGAAAAAATTGCACAGGAAGTCAGCCATGAACTGTTCGAGCAGATTTGTAAAATGGGTGGTAAGACATTTCCGGATAGCAGCTGCCTTATTGTAGCATATAAATAGAAAATAGTGCAGGGGAAATTTATGACAGACACAGAAAAAGTACTATCATATTTGGAGGATGAAGATATCCCGTTATTGGTTAAGCGTTTGGTTCCGGAATACAGGCTGTATATACGTCATTATAGTAATTCCGTGTGTGAAACAGTTTTATATGCTGTATTGTAATGCGAGGTAATTTAGATGAAATCATTAGTATCAGTAATTATACCAATATATAATACAGAAGAATATCTTCATCGTTGTATAGAAAGTATCCGGGAACAGACATATACGAAGCTGGAAATCATTTTGGTGGATGATGGTTCTACGGACGGCTCGGGGAAAATCTGTGATGATTATATGGTGAAGGATGATAGAATTCATGTAATCCATCAGTCAAACCAGGGTATTATAGCGGCAAAAAAAGCGGCGGTCAGAGAGTGCCATGGAGCGTATGTCATGTTTGTGGACTCTGATGACTGGATAGAAAAGGAACTGCTTGAAGCGATGTTAGATAGGCTGCTTGAAACAAATTGTTCACTTGTCTGCTCGAATGTGTTTATAGAAGAAAACGGCGAAACTATTGAAAATAGGAATGGGATACCATGCGGGGTTTATGAAACTGACAAAATCTGCAGGGATTTATTTTATTACAAGGATACAAAGCAGTATGGGGTGCTGCCATATAGTGTTGCAAAGCTTTTCACAAGAGAAATGCTGCAGGAAGTTATGAATAATATTGGAAGTGACATCAGGTATTCAGAAGACAAGGCAATTGTATTCGGACTGGTATTTCAAAATATAAAAGTATGTTTTATGGATGCGGTTTATTATCATTACTGTATTCGAACCAACAGTGTAAGCCATGTGGAAAATCCTGATTTTCTGGTGGAATTGACAGCTTTCTATAAATATACGAAAAAACTGTTTGAAGTCCACAGGGAGAGCGTTTTTTTGCTGAGACAGTTAGGGCGCTGGCTGCTGGATGAAGCCAAATTTACTGTCAATTACAGACTTGGCCTGAATGAGAATGGGAAATCATTATATGAGGTGTCTTATGAATTGGATCCGTCTGTTTTTCAGAGGAATGAAACGAATGTAATTTTATATGGAGCAGGTTTTGTTGGTATGGATTACCATAAAAAACTTGATGAGTGCATGAAGCTCTGTCTTTGTGGATGGGTTGATAAAAATTTCAAAAAGTACAGGGAAAACGGTCTTGATGTGCAGCCAGTAGAGTATATCAGAAACCGTGAGTATGACTATATTTTAGTAGCGGTGAAGAAGGAAAATCTATATAAAGAGATAAAAGAAGAACTTAAAGGCATGGGTGTCGTAGAAGATAAAATTATATGGGGCAGGCCGTTGAGGGTATTGCTGAATTGATGAATAAAAAAGCCGAAGGGGACAAGTACATAATGTTATGAAAGATATAAAGTTACTGGATATTTACAATTTGGAGTACATCAGCAATAACAATATAATCATATATGGGGCGGGAAAGTATGGGGATCACCTGTATTCTTTTTTGGATTTAAAGGGATTGGGGCAGAATGTTATCTGCTTTGCAGTGTCCGACAAGGAAGGAAATCCGAATATTTTTCATGCAAAAGATGTCAAAGCTATAGACGAATTGAAAGAAGATCTGAAAGATTCCATTGTGATCATTGCCATTCGCTGCATATTCGAGATAGCTGAACAGCTGCAAAATTATGCTGTAAGAGATGTATACCATGTCAGCGAAAAAGTAATGAAAGATGTAACAAAAGAAATAATCACAGAAAGCAGGAAGCTTCCACTGGAAAAAGACAAAGTGTTCTTTTCAAATTATGACGGGATGGGCTATGGGGGAAACTGTAAATATATTGCTGAAAAATTTATTCAGGGACATTATCCGGTGAAACTTGTCTGGGCAGTTTCAAATAAAAATATACAAGACGTACCAGAGAATATAAAGAAAGTGTTGATTGGCACGCCGCAATATTACAGGGAACTGTTTACATCGGGCACATATGTCACGAATACAGTACATAATCTTTATGAGCAAAAAAAGAAGGGGCAGTTTTACATTAATACATGGCACGGGTACGGTCCGTTCAAACTGGCAGAGGGTGATGTAAATAAGGACATCGAAAGCAGGGCGAGGTATAGGAAGAGCAATGCAGCCAGTGACTTATTTTTAACAGCCAGCCGTTTCTACACGCAGGTATACAGGGATTCCTTCTTTTATGACGGCGAGGTAATGGAATGCGGTGCACCGAGGAACGATGTGTTTTTCACGGATAATAAAATAAAAGATACTGTTTATAAAAAACTAAGGATTTCTTCTGACAGAAAAATTCTGCTTTACGCACCGACATTTCGGGAAGATACAGTTCATTCTTTTCAGAAATATGATATTGACATGAAACGCATCCTTTGCGCGCTGGACCAGCGGTTTGGCGGTAAGTATATATTGGTGTACCGTTTCCATCATTATTTATATGCGTTGGGGATGTCACAAAATTTTTATGCAGATGCGATCGATGCTACATATTATCCTGATATTCAGGAACTCCTTGTTGCGGCGGACGTGGTGATTACGGATTATTCATCGCTTATGTGGGACTTTTCGCTTCAAAGACGTCCTGTGTTTCTATATCAGAATGACGAAAAGAATTACGAAAATGACAGAGGCTTCTATTCACCCGTGTCGGAGTGGCCGTACCCAAGGGCACATAGCCAGGATGAATTAGTGGATGCCATAATAAATTTTGACAATGACAGATATATAAAAAATCTGAATTCTTTTTTTGAAAAATACGGCTCTTGTGATGACGGACATGCCTCGGAACGGGTGGTCAAAAGAATTATGGACGAGATAAAACATTTTATGCTAGCGGAGGATGCAGGAATTGAAAAAGGATAAGATTATTATTCATGGGGCAGGGCTGGGGCTTGGAATTGTGAAAAATTATTTGTGGAATCATGAAGAACAGTTTGAAATTGTGGAACTTTGGGATAACAATACAGAAAGATGGGGAAATAAGGTTACAATAGTCCAAAAAGAATATCTTATTGAAAAGCCACACCACATAAATGAGGATATTTCTGTTGTTATTTCTTCTGATTTATATTACAAAGAAATATCAATAGGGTTGCATGACAAATATGGAATATCATATGAACAGATGAAGAGAGGCGGATGGATACTACACAATGAAAGAGAAAAACTGATTGTCCAGTATGCTGAAAGTAACAATCCTGCGATAAGGGAATGCATTAGATTTATGAAAGAAAACCTCGACAGGACAGTGGTGTTTAACCAGCATAATCTGGATCTGTACAATAAACATTACGATCTTATTAAAGTGGATATTGGGTATGATGGAAATATGGGGCTTTTTTGGGCGGACTGGCATGGAAAAAGGTTATATATGAAGCGAAGCATAAATACAGAAGACCAGGTCAGGCGGTATGTCACCAGTTTATATAAAGAGCAGAACTTGGATTCCCCGCATTCCTATCACAGAGATGGTTACGGAGTAAAAAATGGGGATGTAATACTTGATGGCGGTGCGGCGGAAGGCTTTTGGGCACTAGAAAATATAGAAAAAGCAAAGCATGTCTATCTGATAGAAAATGACCAAGGATGGGTGGAAGCCTTAAACTACACTTTTAAAGATTACACGGACAAAGTAAGTATCATTGTAAAGAAATTAGGCAACAGTTCTGATGGGGACAATGTTACAATAGATAAATTGAATCGGGAAATGGGGATTAATTATATAAAATTGGATATAGAGGGAGCAGAAATTGAAACATTGCAAGGGGCGGCAGAAACTCTTTTACAAGATAATGTCGCTTTGGCAGTATGTACATACCATAATGGGAATGATTATAAAAAATGTGATGCTGTGCTGAATGAATATGGGTATGAAACTTGCAGGAGTAGTGGAGTGATGTGGTTTATACATGATTTTACTGATCTAGTTTCATTGCGCAATGGGGTTTTGTTTGCAAGGAAGAAAAGAAATCCGAAAATATACATGTGGGGGGCCGGGAAATATGGAAAATATGTGTATGATGCAATTAAGAAGAATAACTGTAGGTTTATGGGAATAATTGATGCCGATGTCCAAAAGCAATATGGGATTTATGGAAAACTGCTGGTTTATCCACCAGAAGATATGGATAGGGAAGTTGATTACATCATAATATCACCACATGATGATAACGTGATTCGTAGCATTAAAAACCAGTGCAAAAAACTGGGATATAGAGAGGAACAGCTTGTTTCTTTTTGGAGGGATGATACAGATGCAATGGATTGTATAGATTTGCCAATAAGGGACATTTTGCTGCAGACAATATTACATTAGAGGAGTGCAAGAGATGAAAGCAGTTATTTTTGGAGCCGGTCAAAACACATTGAACTTTTTTAGAAAAAACCCAGCAAGCAATAAAATAGAGATAGTATGTGTAGTCGACAATGACAATGTAAAGTGGGGAGAAAAGATTGAGGGCTATATCATTGAACCGCCTGAAGTGATTAGGAAACTGGAGTTTGATTACATTGTTGTCACACCGGTTGACAGCGATGACATTATTGCCCAATTAGGCGATATTTATGGAATCGAGAGAGGGAAAATAATAAATTCCAGAAACTTGATTGTGCCAGCGGAAACAAATCTGGGGACAGTCAAATTACAATGTAAAAATGATCAATGTTACAATATATATGACTTAATTCCGCAATGTATCATACCGTCAAACCCATTGGAAGATTATTATTTTATGGATTCACATAATGTAATGTATAAATGGTGGCATTATTTTGAGGTCTACCATATTTTCTTGAAGAAATATATCAATACAGAAGCCAGAATATTAGAGATAGGGGTGTTTAATGGCGGCTCCGTGACAATGTGGGAGAACTATTTCGGTAGAAAATCTACAATTGTAGGTATTGACATAAATGAAAAGTGTAAGCAATATGAGGAAGGTAATATTCATATATGTATTGGCTCGCAGGCGGATACTGATTTTTTAAAAAATGTGTCAGGGAAATGGGGACCGTTTGATGTGGTAATAGATGATGGAAGTCATATGATGCAGCATCAGATTACTACGTTTGAAACGCTTTTTCCGCTGCTCAATGAGAATGGGGTATATATCTGCGAAGACTGCCATACATCATATATGTCCTGCTATGACGGTGGATATAAAAAGGGTAGCACGTTTATAGAATACAGTAAGAATTTTATTGATTTTGTAAACTGGCAGCATATAAATGAAGAGAAGCAAAACTCAAATATAGCAGACTTTGTAAAAGCATGTCACTATTATGATTCAATGGTTATCGTGGAGAAGAAGAAGCGTGGCTATTCTGTTGCTACAAAATTTGGACATGAATAATATGTGAAAGTGTGGGGAGAAATGAGAAAAATAGTATGTTTTGGAACAGGCAGGGACGGGAAGGCTTTTCTCTCTATGGTTTCAACGACGGTGGTAGTGGAATATTTTCTGGATAATCACAAGACAGGAAAATGGGAGGGTTACAGTGTATATCCGCCGAGTAAGGAAAAATGTGAGGGCAAGTACATTGTTATCACAACGACAGAGTATTATGTTCAGATAAAGGAACAGTTAGAAACTTATGGATTGCAGGAAACGATAGATTTTGTATCCCTTCTTTCCTATTTAGCCGGGCATGATGGGGGCGCGCAGGCAGAGGTGGAAGAAAAAATTGGGACAAACTTATATATAAGACCAAAAAAGAAACAATTATATTTGCTTCATCATCGTGACAGTTTTCCACAAATAGAAGAATTGATATCGAAAAGTTATTATTATGCGACAATTTTGCCAAGGAGAAAGTTTCTTGATGACAGGACATTTTGGGGAAGAGGCGGAGTAGTCGAAAAATCAGGCAAGTATGTAAAAGAGTCTGCAATAGAGTCGTATATGGAAGGTGCATATGAACTTACCACAGATGTGAAGTTTGTTGATGAGAAAGTTGTTTATTGCGGAGACATGTATCTTCAATGGGGGCATCATCTGATAGACAATATTAACAGGCTGTGGTATTTTTTTGAAAATGATTTCTCAGTGGATAAATACATATTTACGATAACAGAAGAGATGAAAGAAAAATTTCCATGCAGTAATTATGAAGAGGTTTTACGGCTGCTGGGGATATTAGATCAATTGGAACTTATTAGTGAGCCTGTCAAATACAGGGAAGTCGTTGTCCCACAGGCATCATATAATAAAGCCAAATATTATGCGAAGCAATATAAGGATATACTGGATGTCATAATCAAAAATGCCTTGAAAGAAAATAAAAGAAAAGATTTCTGCAAACGGATATTTTTTTCAAGGAACGTCTGGAATAAGGCCGAATATGGCCAGGAAGTAATTGAAAATTTCTTCTTGGAAAATGGTTTTCAGATTGTGCACCCAGAGAAAGTGCCATTGGTTTCCATGATTACCATGCTGCAGAATGCGGAAATAATCGGGGCTCCTTCAGGGTCAGCGGCCCATAATGTGCTGTTTGCAAGAGACGGGGCGCAAGTAATTTGGATTGAAAAGAGTGCAATTTACAATCAGCATCAGGCAAATATTGACAGAATAAAACAGTTAGATATTTCTTATGTGGATGCAAATGCAGTGTTCTTTCCGGTTGGAATTGGTTGTGGACCATTTGTTTTTTTATGGAATAGCTGGTTAGGGAAATTTGCAAGGGATAAACACTGGAATTTACCAGATAAGAAGTTTTTACAAAGAGAATATATAGAATGCACCCTGAAAGCTTATTTTGAAAAAAGGGGAACAGGGCAGAATTGGAACGAACTTTTTGAAGAAGCTTATGTAGAAAGTAAACAATACTTGAAAAGTATGGCGGGGATTGAATTATTATCTTAAAAATGCGGTTTTTCATAGCATTCATGGAGGTAAATAAGCATGGCGAAGGTATCTGTTATTGTGCCAGTCTATAATGTGGAGCAGTATCTTTCAGCTTGCATTAACAGCATATTGACACAGACATTAAATGAAATAGAAATTATATGTGTGGATGATGGTTCCACAGATAAAAGCTCTGCTATCTTAGATGATTATGCGAAAAAAGACAGCCGTCTGCGTGTAATTCATAAAGAGAACCGTGGATATGGACATTCCATGAATGTAGGGATAGACGCGGCATCGGGAGAATACATAGGAATCGTGGAGAGCGATGACCGCATATTGCCGGATATGTACAGGACGCTCTATTCTGCTGCAAAAGGCAATGACTTGGATATTGTCAAAGCTGATGTGATTTTCTGGTGGGAAACGCTGCAGTATGCCTGCGAATATCATAAGGAAGAATTAAATGAATATTATGGAAGGGTGCTCGATTGCACTGACAGGAAGCTTTTTTTTCGATTTTTTATGAATACATGGACAGGCATATACAAAAGAAGCTTTCTCATTGAAAATAATATACGCCATAATGAAACGCCGGGGGCTGCATACCAGGACAATGGGTTTTGGATCCAGACACTGTCGTTTTGCCGGAGGGCCATGTGGCTGAAAGATGCCTTTTATTTATACAGACAGGATAACCCCCTTGCTTCGATAAAAAGCAAGGGCAATGTTATGACGATGGTTAACGAGTATGACTATGTATCAAAAATATTAGCGGAAAAGCACAAAGAACAGGAATTGGAAATTTGCTGTCATTACCGATTATTTCGCCACAGGGGGGTATTCTTAAGGATTGCAGATGAGTTAAAGCGGGGATATTGCGATACGATCATCAAGGATTTTGAAAGATATAAAGAATTACTTGCCAGGAGTGAAAGTCTGTATGGATGGCTGGAAAAGGTATGTGCTGATCCGGACAGGTTTTGCGAGGAATTCATCCGCGCAAAGCAGGAGACGTTACAAAAACTTGAAGGCGCTAGGTATATCATTATTTATGGCGCGGGTCAGCTTGGACAGTCTGCAATGCGTATTCTTGCCTGTCAGGGTATGCAGGAAAAAATACTGTGTTTTGCCATATCTGCAGGAAAGTCAGCTAAAGGTGTCGGAAACTTGCCCGTAAAGTACATGGATGATCTGGTGCAACACAGGCAGTATTCTGTTGTTGTCATGGGGGTAAGTGATGGTTCCAAATCATACCATCAGATGAAGGAGCAGCTGGAAAGGCTGGGGTTTTTGAATACTGTAGACCTATCTCGGCTTACAGATTATTTTTATTATTTATATTAACATTCGGACAAAGGAGTCTCAAAATGAACATAGCACTTGTTATAGCAGGCGGTTCAGGGCAACGTCTGGGACAGGATATTCCCAAACAGTTTATAAACGTATATGATAAACCGGTGCTGATCTATACTTTGGAGAGTTTTCAAAATCATCCTCAGATAGACGCCATTGAACTGGTTTGCATAAACGGCTGGCATGACGTCGTAAGGGCATATGCAGGACAGTTTAACATTGACAAGCTCAAATGGATTGTTTCAGGCGGAAACACGGCTCAGGAATCCATCCGCAACGGTGTCTATAATCTTAAAGGAAAATGTAGGGATGAAGATATTATTGTTATTCATGACGGTATCAGGCCGCTTGTGGATGGCAGTGTCTTGTCGGATGTCATCATCAAATGCAGGCAGTATGGAAATGCAGTGACGGCGCTTCCTTATAATGAGCAGATCTTTGTGGCGGATGATGACAAATCCACGACGAGTTACATCCCACGTGAGTCGCTGCGCAGGGTAGCAACGCCGCAGGCGTACCAATACGGCAGGCTCAACAGGGCATACCATGAGGCATATGAAAGAAAAATCGGCATTTACGGTTCTGCGTATACGAATACTATGATGGTAGAACTGGGAGAAAGACTGTACTTTGCGGCAGGTTCGGACAAGAATATCAAAATTACCACGAAAGATGATCTCGAGTTGTTTAAGGCATACTTAAAGATGGAAAAGGATAAGTGGTTGAAATAGGAGGCTGTGTTGAAACTATTAAAAAACAAAATGTATATGGAAGATATCAGATATGTGGCTGAACTTGGTCTGCCATGGGAGAAACTGCAAAACAAGAAACTCCTTATTACCGGAGCTGGTGGACTGATTGGCAGTTTTGCCATTGACGTACTAATGGAGAAAAATAAAATTTTCGGAATGAACTGTAGGATCTGTGCACTGGGGAGGAACGAACAGGCGGCGAAAGTGCGGTTTGCGAATTATTGGGAAAGTCCACTTTTTTGTTACCTGTGTCATGATGTAAATGATCCCCTGGAAGAAAAGACGGACGAGCAATTTGATTATATCGTTCATCTTGCCAGCTGTACCCATCCAGTGGCATATGCCCGGAACCCTGTTGCTACAATCACTGCAAATGTACTGGGGACAAATAATTTGTTGAGATATGCTGTCAGGCATCCTGTCCGAAGATTTGTATTTGCCTCATCAAATGAGATATACGGGGAAAACAGAGGGGATGTGGAATTTTTTACGGAAACATACTGCGGTTACATTAATTCCAATACGCTCCGTGCAGGATATCCGGAGAGCAAGCGTTGTGGCGAAGCGCTGTGTCAGGCATATTTAAAGGAGACGGAAACAGACATGGTAATCCCTCGTTTTACACGTACTTATGGCCCGACGATGCTTATGTCAGATACAAAGGCAGTTTCTCAGTTTATCATAAAGGCTGTCAAAGGGGAGAATATTGTCTTAAAAAGCGAAGGAAATCAGTATTATTCCTATACATATGTGGCGGATGCAGTGTCAGGACTTTTTATCGTGATGTTATGCGGACAGTGTGGTGAAGCGTATAACATAGCGGACGGCGGATCAGACATCAGGTTGAAGGATCTGGCAGAAATAGCAGCGGAAATTAGTCATACGGAGGTTATATATGATATATCGGATTCCGATGAAAAAGCGGGGTACAGCACAGCAACAAAAGCAAGGCTTGATGGAGGTAAATTAAAAAGTCTTGGATGGAACATGGGGTATAACATTCATGAGGGAATGGAGCGGACGATAGAAATGTTAAAGGAAGTATCGGACACATATGGGAGGGGAGTATGATTTCAGACAAAATCATAAACGATTTACCGAAAGCCCTGATCAGCTGGTATGACTTCCAACCGGATTCAAAGATATTATTTGTTTCAGGTGGGAAACCAGAATGTGAAGTGCTTTTGGATGCATTGACAGAAAAAGGGATTGAAGCCATAAGTGCTCTTGCGACAGAGTTGCATATGCTTAATAATACGTTTGATTATATCGTATCCGTGGGTATTATCGAGAGAAGCGAGTGCCCAGAGAAGATGTTTGCGGAGCTGAAAAGACTGCTTAAGGCATCAGGAAAACTTCTGATCGGGGCGGAAAACCGTCTTGCAATCCGACAGTTCTGCGGCGACAAGGATACGTTTTCAGGACACGTATTTGATGGAATAGATGGATATATCAGGGTAAGTGAGCATCAGAAAAAAGTAATCGGCGGGCGGGCATATTCAATGGCAGAATATAAAAAAATGCTGACACATGCAAGATTTTCAAAATATCAATTTTATGCTGTTATGCCAGAACTGTTACATCCCCAAATTCTGGTAGCGGAAGATTACATTCCCAATGAAGCAATCAGTGTAAGGATATTTCCACAGTATAAAAGCCCTGAGACCGTATTTATCGAAGAGGAGTGTCTATATGAAACATTGATAGGAAATCGCATGTTCCACCAGATGGCAAACGCTTTCTTAATAGAATGTACGACTGACGGGCAACTTTCCGGTATCGACCAAATTACGGTGCAAGGTGACCGTCGGCGTGAGGAGGCTCTTGCGACTATGATAAGGGCCGGAAAATGGGTTTCCAAGAAAGCGCTGTATCGGGAGGGAAGGCATAAGGTTGATGCCATGATGGAAAGTACAGGATACCTGAGGCAGCATGGGATTCCGGTAGTAGATGCGCGTATAGAGGATAATAATGCGTATGTGATGCCTTATGTAAAGGGACAGATTGCAACAGAATATTTCAGGGAAGTGCTACAGAATGATAAGCAGTTGTTCCTGCAAGAACTTGAAGAGTTTCGGGGAATGATATTATCTTCATCGGAGCATGTCCCTTATGAAGAAGTCAATTGGCAGCAGTTTGAGCCATGGTGGGAGAACCGGAAGAAAGATGACCCAAACATTGACCAGTGGCACAAACGGGCATTTGGAACAGTTGAAGAACAGGAAAATATCGGCGTGATTTTAAAAAGAGGCTATATCGACATGGTTTCACTCAATTGTTTTTATACAGGGGAAGGATTTGTATTTTTTGACCAGGAATTTTACATAGATAACTTTCCAGCAAATGCCATTTTTATAAGGACAATTGATTTTATCTACAGGGGCAGTCCTGATTTAGAGAGAATATGTTCAAGAGAAGATGTCTTGAAACATTTCAGACTTTTTAAATATCAGACAACATGGAGGGGAAAAGGTAATGCATTTTTGCAGAAGCTGAGAAATGAAAAAGAGCTCTCTGAATACCATAACCGGCACAGGAAGGATTACCGAACAATGGCTGCCAACCGACACAGAATGGATTACAGCCAGGAAGAGTATGAGAGGCTGTTCGCAGATATTTTTAAAGGGGCGGAGGGCAGGGACATCTGGCTGTTTGGTGCGGGGCAATATTCCAAAATATTTATTGAGCAGTTCGGGAAGTATTGTGTCATTGCCGGAATCGTTGATAATAATATGGAAAAATGGGGAGAAAGCCTGTCGGGAGTGGAAATTCATCCCCCCGGTATTTTGAGAGAGATTACCACACCTTTTAAGGTACTGATCTGCATTAAATCATTCGAGGATGTGCTCGCGCAGCTGAAAAGCATGGATATCAGGAACGTTTCTGTGTATAATCCCCAACTGGATTACAAGAGACCTGTTAAGATTGAATGTAAAAAAGATAATAGTGCGCCAAAAAAATATCATGTCGGTTATGTTGCGGGCGTATTCGATCTGTTTCATATCGGGCATCTGAATATTTTTCGACGTGCAAAGGAACAATGCGATTACCTGATCGTGGGTGTGGTATCAGACGAGCAGGTGATAAACAGTAAAAAGACACGTCCATACATTCCCTTTGATGAACGTCTTGCAATCGTGCAGTCATGCCGGTATGTGGATGAAGCAGTCGGGATACCTGTTGACCGACCTGGTACAGAGGATGCCTATTATATGTACCACTTTGATGTGCAGTTTTCAGGGAGTGATTATGAGAATGAACCAATATGGATGGCAAAAAAGGCATTTTTGCAACAGCATGGATCAGACATGGTATTTTTCCCATATACGGAGGGTACGAGTTCCACGGAACTAAAGGAACGTGTCGGGAGAATCGGCAGGGGAGGAAAAGACGAATGAATGTAAGCTGCCAGAGCATAATCAATATGGATAGACCATGGCAAGGAATAACAGACTTAAAGAATGCAGGATTTGACAGAATCTTCCTTTCTATATATGTAAAATTTCCAGAATTAAGCGAAAAGGCCATGGAAGAGAAGTTATTAAGAAAGTATTCTCCGGAAACAGTCAGGGAACGCTATGAAACAGTTATTGATAAATGCAGGGAAAACAATATTCAGATAGTATTTTTAAAGGCGCCTGTTGTCCCACCAAAGGCAGACAGGTATGCCATACTTCCAATGATGGAAACTTCTATAACACAGAGTCTTGAGTTGTGTAGGAGGACAGGGTGCGAATTTCTGCTTATAGAACTGCCCATACAGCTCGTAGAAAACAGCGGGGAAGAGGAGCAGGCAGCACATGATTATCTTGTAAGTGCAGCGGTAAAGGCTCACCAATATGGTGTGATGCTTTTGTTGAAAAACCAGGCAAGGAACGTAGGCGGGCATCTGATACGTGGTTTCTGTGCTGAAGCAGTTGAGGCTGTAGAATGGATAGACATGCTGAACAGCCAAATTGGTTATGAAGCTTTCGGTTTTTGCGTGGACATTGGAATATGCAACATCTGCGGAAATGATGTCCAGACTTTCATCAATATACTTGGGAAGCACTTAAGGACTGTGATTTTAAGGGAGAATGATGGTCGTAAGGATGTATCAATGCTTCCATTTTCATATGCTGATTCGGAAACAGACTGGCTCGGCGCAATAAGAGGTCTTCGTGATATCAGCTTTGACGGAGAGCTCGCGGTTGATTTTTCGAGTACATGCAGTTCATTTTCACCTATTTTAAGACCTGTACTCTATCCACTTGCAAGACAGACAGCGGAATACTTTAAGTGGCAGATTGAAATGGAAAACAATCTGAAAAATTACAAAAAGTTGGTCCTTTTCGGTGCGGGCAATATGTGCCGCAACTACATGAAATGTTACGGTGAAAAATACCCACCGCTATTTACCTGCGACAACAATCCGAAACTCTGGGGGACGATGTTTGAAGGGCTGGAGGTAAAGAACCCAGAGGTATTAAAAGAACTGCCTAGAGACTACTGCGTAGTTATCTGCAACATTTATTACCGGGAAATAGAGGCACAGCTTCGGGAAATGGGAATTGAGAACATTGGATATTTTAATGACGAATATATGCCGTCGTTTTATTTTGACAGACTGGACAGGGAGGAATAGCCCATGACTTCGAGAGATGTATTTAATGCTGCAAAGGAAAACAATATTAAAGAACTTTTTCGAGCCATAAAAGAACCGCACCAGACGTACAGTGCCGAGTATGTGTCTGGAATGATGTACATAAATGATATAAAAATCATTGATGATATCTTAAATGAAGCAAATAAGATCTTGGAAAATGCCCTCAAAATGTCAGAATGCAATGTTAATGTAAGACGGATGGCATATTCGCTGCTGAAAAAAACTTCAATACCTTTACCTGACAATTATGTATATTGGGATATGGAATATTGGAAAAGCGTTCTGTATCAGGAATTATGTAAAAGATATTTTACAATCAAAAGCATTCGAGATGTTGATATTCATGAAATATATGAGGAAGCAAAAATTCAGCGGATTAGGACAATCATTTCCCAGGCAGGGGCAAAAAATATCCTCAATAAGATATATATGGAAACGGAGAGAATTGAACTGGACACAGACAATATAGCATGCCTTATGAATGCACACAGGGAGATTCAAAGGAGCGGGAAAGAAGGCCTTGGAACAATAAAGGATCTGATAGAGGAGCACTTAGAGAACAAACTTCTGATTTCCGAAGAAATCAACAGGGATTATTTTGTCCGGGTATATGAAATGAACAGAGTACTGGAAAATTATTTTAGGAAAGGAAAATGAAAAATGGAAAATTTGGGAATAGAAGTAAGCATCAGCCCGATTGACTTATTAAAGCATGTGTCCGATATGTATAAAACAAAACAGTATTCGGAGGTAAAAGTCAGAAAGCTGATTGAAGAGACACAGAGATTCAATAACCAGTTGCTAAAAAATACATATACTTTCAGCGTCAAATTTGATGAAGTGAAACGAATCAGTGAAATGCAGCGGAATATAATAAAAGATATGGCAGATAAATTAATCCAGCAGCCGGAGCTCACGGCGGTGTACCAGCCGTTAATCACCAGCATGATGCATGAAAATACAGAGCTTATGAAAGGTTTTGCCAAAATGGAAAAATAGGGGGGGCTTTATGAATCAGAAAAGTATCCGTTTCAAAAACTGTAACTGGGGTTTTTGGTTTGCACTGGCAATCAATTATTCGTGGCTCCTATTCTTATGTACTGCATTTGTAGAGACGGCAGCCATCGGGGCGGTACTTGCCTTCGCAGTGCTGGCAGGCTTGTATCTTCTTGCGCTCACACCGTTTGTCGACTGGTATTACACATGGATTATAAATGCTAGAAAACCGGATGGAATAGAGTCAGAGAGAATACAGCGAATATGGAAGAAGGTCTGCGAGAACGCAGCCAGCAAAGGAATCCGTGTTCCGGGCAATATTGAATTCTTTGTATCAGATGCAGAAGGAATCAATGCATATGCCGCAGGCAGCCGTACAATAGTAGTGCATAGGGATTTATTGGCAAATTATATGTATGATGATGAAATTGGGGGCGTGTTGGCGCATGAACTGGCACATCATATCAATGGAGACACTGCCGCATTGATGATGTCATTACAGGGAACACTTGCAGTCAGTGTGATAAGATGGGTTTACATGGCGTTTTGCTGGTGTCTTGGAACATTTATGGGCTTAGTTTTCGGAACTATGTTTTCGGATGGAAATGTCGAAAATGGATTCGGTATTTTCAGGCTAACAAAATATCTGTTTTCACTCATTGGAAAAGTATTTGACTTCTTTTTGGCAGTGATTGCATTGATAGAAACAATTGGGATCAGATTTTTCGGCAGGAAAAGTGAATTTGCTGCGGACAGGCTGAGTACCTTGATCGGTTTTGGAAATGGGCTGATTGATACATTCAATAAATTTCCCCACGAGCAGAAGATCAATAAACTCTCCATGGAGTATATATTATATTCAACACATCCACCTACCGATGAACGGATAGCAGCAGTGGAAATGACGATGCAGGAAATGCAAAACACAGGAATGGATGGAAAAACACAAGCCCAAGATAACAGAGATAATGAAGACAGGACGGAAAAGAGTTACAGTTCATTAGAGCTGTATGAAATGGGAGTTTATTGTGTAAATCATGGGAGAATCAAAGAAGGATTGGATAAGCTGATGCAGTCAGCTGCAGAAGGAGAAGCAAAGGCATACACCGAATTAGGGCGCTGTTATTTAGAGGGAATCGGAGTAGCGGTGGACAAGAAGAAAGCAGCTGCATACTTAAAAAAGACGATACCATATAATGAGCCAGAAGGAATTTACCTGCTTGCGGAATGTTATTCTTCTATAAAAGGAAATCCTGAATATGGGGCTGTTTCCGTCAAATTGTATGATAAAGCTGTCAGGCTTGGTTTTGTCGAAGCTAAGGCAAAACTTGGAATATGTTATCTTGAAGGAAAAGGAACTGAAAGAAATGAACGGGCTGCGTTTCAATATCTTTACGATGCTGTGGAAAAAAAGTGCTATCATACAGCTGGATACCCGCTTGCAAAATGTTACATATATGGAATCGGAACAGATACTGATACAGAAGCTGGACTAAAATTACTAAAGCAGGCGATTGAAGCTGACTGCGATAATCTGGAGGAAGCGAAGGCATTGTTCGCCAAAAAGCAGTAGCAAAGGGATCACATCCAGTAATGCTATTGAATGAAAAATAATTGTGTTGGATGGCTAAAACGAGGAGGAAAGAGGCAAATGAACACATTATCTGTCGGCGTGCAGAGTAAAAATATCGTTTTTGACAAATATCCCATAGAAGGATTTGAAATGATAAAACATGCGGGGTTGTCCTGCTGTGATTTCAGTTTGAATTCATATCTTACAAATACATCACTATATTCTATGGAAATAAATGATTTTTTCAGTCAGTCTGTTGAAAAGCTTAAACATTTTTTTACGCCGCATAAAGAAGCCGTAGAAACTGCAGGTATATATATTAACCAAATGCATATGCCGTATCCGATTTATATACCCGGCGCGGCAATGGGAATCAATGATTATCTGATGCACACCGTAGCACCCAAAAGCATGGAGATCTGCGCTTTCTTTGGCTGTCCATACATTGTGGTGCATGGATTTAAGCTGACCAGAGAGCTTGGTTCTGAAGCTGCAGAGTGGGAACAAACGGAAAGTTTTTTAGAGTCGCTCGCGCCGCTTGCAAAGAAACTGAGCATTACGATATGCGTAGAAAATATTTATACCAGTATAGGAAGCCATATCATAGAAGGACCATGCTGCGATGCAAGGAAGGCGGTGGAACGCATTGATCGTATGAATGAAAGGTACGGCGCTGAAGTGTTGGGATTCTGTTTTGATACAGGGCATGCAAATCTGATCGGGCTTGACTTTGAGGATTTTATCACAATACTTGGAAACCGGTTAAAAGTACTTCATATTCATGATAATGATGGAGTGAACGATTTACACCAGATACCATTTACTTTTACCCAAAACCGTGAAAATGAATCATCTACGGATTGGGCTGGTTTTATTAGGGGGCTACGAGCAATTCAATTTAATGGGGTATTGAGTTTTGAGACAGCCCCAGTACTGTCATCCTTTCCTGAAATAATGAAGCAAGATGTATTGCGGTTTATTGCACAGATTGGCAGTTATTTTGCAGGGGAAATTGAAAGTGATTTAATTCCAGGGTCAGAAAATAGCAGTTTTTAATGGGGAGGCCGCTTTTTGAAGAAAATAAGGATATTTTTATCTTATTGTTGGGATGATGATAAGATAGCAGATAATATATATGATTACTTCCGTGGCAACCCCAACGTTGATTTATATAGGGACAAATTTAAAATCAGGGCATGGGATAGTATAAAAAAATATATGCAATCGATTCACGGCATGGATTACATTATTCTTATTATTTCCGATTCTTACCTAAAATCTGCAAATTGTATGTATGAAGTGTTGGAAATGATGAGAGATAGAGAATATAAGGATAGAATTTTTCCAGCAGTTATAAATTCAGAAATATACAATCCTATAAATAAGGCAACATATGTAGAGTTCTGGCAAGAGAAATTTAGAGAATTGCAAGAAAAATTAAATAATATATATGCACAAAATCTGGGAGACCTTGGTAAAGAGTTAAAGAAATTTCAGGAAATTTCATCTCATATTGCAGAATTTTTAGATATGGTTTCAGATATGAATAATCCCAAGATAACGGAGATAACACTAAGAATAGAACAAAGGCTCTATTCAGAAGGACTTATGCCTGAAAATACGGTTTGTTTGTATGATCAACTTCGTGAAGATTTTAAAAAGGTGCGTAGACGGGATGGGAGAAATATTTCGTATGAGGCCGAAACACTGGCGCGAAAACTTTGGGATGAATATCACGATGGGGGAGGTGGGATATATTTATTAGATTTGGCACGTATTCGAAATGATCAATTTGAAATTGAAAAATTGTATTTTGATCTGATTATGTCTGCAGATGTGCAGATTAGGGATACTGCAAGACGATGGAATAAGAAATGGAGGCAAGTAAATGACGAATTTTACACAGGATTTTAATAAAACGACACCTAAATCTGTTGAAGGTTCCTATAGTACATATCAAAGAAATAAGGGTAATGTAGCAAAAGAACGTAAAAAAACAAACCAGACAAATAAATCAAATGTAAAGTGGCCTCAATATGGGGCAAATCCATCAGTACTTTTCAACTCCTTGGAAATTAACATAATAGTAGAAGGAGAATTAATGCGCACAAAAGGATTTATATCTTTTATACAAGCGTGGCACACGCTTAATACCAAAAGTGTACACAAGAGATCTGTATTAATACCGGGATTTGAATATAGTTCGATGCCTGATGATATACAAAAGATATTTCATACAATACTTATTGAGAAGGAAAATGCAAATATCTATTGTAACCTAAAAAATTATGAAGACTTATTTAAACAACAAGATGTTCAAGGGCCATTCCTTTTTTTATCAAAGACTTTGGATAAAGCAAAAAAAGTTAAAAATATTGCATATAAACTGCGTAAAGAACTCCGCTTTTTTACGCTTGACAATGAGGGAAGACTGTCTGGATTTGCAAACAATGAAATTTCAGCAAAGCAGGCAATTGTACCTGCAGATGAAGTATTTAAGGTAATGACTGTCATTACACAATGTTATCCAACAAGCAGATTAATCCATGGAATTATTGATAAGGGTAAAACGGTGTATGATGATCAGGGTAATGAAATAACATTACTTCAGGAATTTATGAGTAATGCCGCATCCATTACTTACAGGACAAACCAAACAGGCATACTGGCTAAAATCTATGCACCTAATGTGTTAAGAACTACTTATTTTGAAAATAAAACAGAACTGATGCTTCAAAAACCAATTCGGCGCAAAGGAATAGGATGGCCTGTTTCAAAGCTGTATGATGTTAATGGCTGCTTTGTAGGAGCAATGATACCGCAAGCAGAGGGGCTACCTTTGATGCAAAGTGTTCTTGGTGAGGAGCAGCTTAAATTGAATTTTCCTAGCTGGAATAAAAAAGATTTGTGCGAACTAACAATTTGTATATTGGAACACATTATATTTTTGCAGGATAGGCATATATTTTTTGGCTGCATTAATCCACAATCTATCTTTGTAAAAGATAAGAACCAGGTGTATTTTGTAGATATGGATTGTTATCAGATTGAGGGGTATTCTTGTGTATCGCAGAATATTACTTTTCAGCCTCCGGAGTTGCAAATGAGCGGAATCCGCAAACGTTTATATACACAACAGACAGAAAATTATGAGATTGCGGAGCTGGTGTTTATGCTTATGATGCCAGGAAAAACACCATACGCAAAAGAAAAAAATACGGATATGGCTCAAAGTATTGCTAATATGAGATTTCCTTTCTCATGGAGCGGACAACCTGGAAACCGAGATGTAGATCGGCCTAGTGGGCGATGGCGTTTTGTGTGGAGCCATCTAGGAGAACTGAAAGGAGATTTTTATAACACCTTTATGTCTGGTAAGGAGTTTAATGCACCTGAAAAACGTAAATCCCCTCGTTTTTGGCTTCATGAAGTGCAAACATTTAGAAAAGACTTGGAACATCCATATGATTTGGAATCACTTGAACTTTTTCCAAAAACATTTAAGCGTGATGCCAAGACACAGTTTTTTAAGTGTCCCTATTGTGGCGTCGAGTACCCTAAGTTTTATTTTTACCGTAAGTATTTTGACACACCCTACCGAATCTGTAATTCATGCCTAAACACACCTTCTGATAAATTTTTTGAATGTATAAGTTCGTATCATGCATCAACAGACAGAAAATTTATTTATTCTAAAAAAATGGCGATTTTTCATCGGCTTGCTGCCGACCAGAATCCTGATTGGCATAAGCAGCGGTATTGTAGCGAGTGTAAACATATTCGATTACAGGCATATAAAAAGTTGCGTTGTCGGAACTGTGACTGTTCGTTTGATTTTACTTTTGGTCAGAAAGAAGACTACGATAAGCGATTCGGTATAGATAATTGGAGGCTGCCTAATTATTGCCCGGAATGTCAGAAAAAAAGAAAACAGTTTTGATAGAAAAATGATCAGAAAGGAAGTGTTTTTATGTCTGAATATAATCGTTCTAATGATACAGGATATTATCTAAAAGAAGAATATGACCAAATGTATAATGAACAAATGCGAACTAGCCCGCGTATTCCGATTTGCTTTTGTATAGATGTCAGTGGTTCGATGGATACTTCTGTTGGTATTTCTGGATCTCGTATTAATTTGCTAAGTAAAGTGATGAGGAATATGCTCCGCGCTATGCAGGAGGATGATTCTGCCCTGGCATCAGAAGCCCTCATCAGTGTGATTGTTTATGACCGTCATGCACATCGCATTCAGCCCTTTGTAGATATACAAAGCATTGATCCGGAAAGGGCTACTCAGTTTCATGCACGTGGGCAGACATTTATGTCAGAAGCATTGAATTTAGCATTACGTGTCATCGATGACAAAATACAGGAGCTACAGAATAATGATAATGATAATTATGTTCCCATGTTAGTTTTTATGACGGATGGCGAAGCTTTTTCTTGTGGAGATGATCCTACGCGACAGTTTAATTGGGTGCGGGATCGTGTAAGTAAAGGCGAACTACATATTTTTCCAATTGGAATAAGCCGAGACGCAGATATGCAGGTACTCAGGAAACTGACACCTACTCAGGAGGTATATCAGATTAATACAAGCGAACAATTTATTGATGTTTTTGATGAAATTAAAAAGCGTGCAAAAAAAAAGTCTGATCGCTTTCCTTCAGAAGATGGTATGAACATGACACCTATGGTTTCTAAGGACGATAAAATTATTAATAGTGCCTATGGCCAATATCTTGATGTGGATACCATAGATAGAGTGATCTAATATTGTTTTAAAATTAATATTAATTCCTGGTGTATTGAGCATTTCATAATCTTGGTAAAAAGTGTTGAGCATTTTGTAAGTCCGTGGGGCAGAACAGAGAACAAAACAGATGACATAGTAGTCAGTATTTTACTATGAATATATTGTATGTAAATTAGTCTAAAAATTTTATTATATGGAATAGAAAATCAATTTTGGGTATCCAGGGTTCTATTAAATGGACAAAAGCCCAGTTCTTTTTCTCGATATTTTTAGAATGGAAGGTGGACAAATGATTAATATAAAAGAAATTCATGAAATATGTGAAGTATGGAATATTATTTCTGAGCAAAAGTATGATGACAAAATTAACCGATATCGATCAACATATTTATATAGAGGATTGCCTAATGTTAATTTTCACTTAGAAACAAGTCTTCGCAGAAATTGTAAATATAAAGGATATGATTTGGAAAAAGCTATTTTGCGAAATTTTACTAAATATGCTTCCATTGAAGCACCTGACCTCATAAGTTCGGTATGGAGTCAGCTCGTTATAGGGCAACATCATGGATTGCCGACAAGATTGCTTGATTGGACATATTCACCTTTAATCGGATTACACTTTGCAACAAGTGGCGAACCATTTTTTGAAATGCAAGAAAATAACTGTGTAGTTTGGGCTATTGATATTAAAGAAATAAATGGATTATTACCTCATAAATACCAAAACAAATTAAGGGAAGAACAGGCATATCTTTTCACAGTAGAAATGCTAAATAAAGTGGTTCAGAGTTTAGACGATTATGACGATGATATGAAAAACAATTCAATGATTTTGTTGGAACCACCGTCAATTGATCAACGAATAATAAACCAATACTCTTATTTTTCTGTAATTCCAAGAGAAACATCAAATATAGAGTCATTTTTAAATTTAAAAACAGAAAATACAATCAAATATGTTATTGATAAGTCATTAAAATGGAGAATCCGAGATATGCTGGATCAACTTAATATTAATGAACGCACTATATATCCAGGGCTAGATGGTCTTTCTTCCTGGATTAAGAGGCACTATTACGTTAAATGATTAAATTTACAAATTAAATATTAAAATACCGATCGGGTATATATGAAAAATATTCGCTAAAGGATAGTTTAACGAATAGTTGATATGCCTGTTATATATTAAACGTAACAGATTGTGTCTTTTTGCCCTACTGGGATATGAAACAGGTTTTTATGAGGCGAAACATTATAAAAAAATACAAAAATTAAAAAATGGTACTGAGTACCATTTTTTAATTTTTGTATTTTTTGTCCCATAAGGCCATTATTGAAATCGAGTAGGGAAGAGCCTTCTTCCTCTGGGTGCCCGTGTGCATAAAAATTCCTATTACGGGAAACCCGTAACCGAAAAAGTCTTAAAACGTCCAGTATAATCAAGGCTCTGGCAGCATTTACAATCCCTGTAATATTCCATATTTTCCATGCCCGATTCGGCTTTATTACTTCCAACAATGCGCCATAATAAAACTGCCCATCTCATCTATGCAGTCTTCACACTGGGGATATACGCCTGTGTTATCAAAGAACGCATGCCCGAATCCTTTATACAGCACCATTTTTGTTTCCACACCTGCCTTATAAAGTTTAACGCCATATCCCAAAGTCTCTATTTTCAGGAAATCATGTTCTCCGACCGTCAGGAATGTAGGCGGATTATTTTTAGCATCTCTTGTGTAGGGATTCAGATAATCATTCTTCACATCCCGTGTTCCGAGAATCGGCTCTAATCCGGCAGCCATACCCCCAAACATACCGATCATTTTGGAAAGTCCTCTTTTTTGTTTCGGCGCCATCTCAAACTGATCCATACCGGGTTTGAAATACTCATCTCTGACACCTGCCATGTTAAGCGTAGGATAGAGAAGAAGCTGTCCTCTTATCAGATAATACCTTTCTTCTCTGTCACGGGTTGTGCAATACTGCGCAAGATTGCCGCCTGCGCTGTCACCTGCCACAAACACATGGTCTTTATCCCCACCGAAAGAATCCGCATTTTCATAGATCCATTTTAATACCGCAAAACAATCTCTGTGGCCTGTCGGATAAGGATTCTCCGGCGCAAGGCGGTAATCAGGCGATACTATGCAGATACCGGTTTTCTCCACAAGCATTTTGACCGATTCATCCACAACATCCTGTGAACCCCCGAAAAATCCGCCGCCATGAATATAATAAAGAACCGGTTTCTTTTGGGACCCCTTTTTATCTTTGTAAATGCGGATTGGGATTTGGTATCCGTCTTCTGCAGGAGCTTTCTTTTCTTCCACATAAATATCTGCTTCCACACACGGAATACTCTTCTTTGCATTGAACATCTTTCTCAAATTCGTAATGCCCTTATCGGACACATCCATCCTCATTAATTTTGACGGCATCCATGCCATGATGCGAAGCTGCTTTTTCATATCGTTATAAAGACGCGGATCCATCGCACCTTTTTCATCACAGTCCGGAAGATTCTTGATTAAGAGCGGAGCGCCGTAGTAGTCTATCATCTTCTGCTTTTCTTTCAAAAGCGTTACTAATTTATCATCATATTTTTTATCCATACGTTTTCCCTTACTTTCCCTATCCTTCATTTATTTATTTTTAGTAATAAGGCTTCTTCCATTCCAGTTTCACATACTTACAAGTTCTTTCATCTGAAATCACTCCGGCATAGTTCATCCCATAGCCAAAATCATAGGTATGTCCCTCACTGTCCACATAACATTCCATATCGAATGCCACATCTTCCTTCTGGCACTCTACCGTCTTCATGTCTTTCGGCATCTGAAGCGGAAGCAGGCTCTGCGGCTCAAACTCCGCCATCACCATCGGATTTTTCAATGACATAATCGCAATCACCGGTTTATCGCCCATGACCTTCCTCATATTGATCACATTGTCAAGATCCGCTTCATTGGCGGCCGTATTCCATTAATAATCTGTTGCAGCCTTCTTACCCACCGGAACCACCTCCTGATCCCCCGTCGGCATACTCATGGGACCGAATCTGCCTTGTGGGGACATAGACTTTGATTCCCCGCTTAATCGGCAAGACACTGTCTTTATTTTTCAACATGGTAATGGATTTCAGTTGGGATTCATTACATACAACCCCTTCATAGCCAAGCTCTCCCCGCAGCAAATCCTGTATGAGATACGTATTATAGGAGCTGGAAACCGTCACAGTATGCCTTCGTCATATCAATGGTCATCCGGGTATGCCCGCCGAATGTATCTGCAAAACGCATCCATCCAGGTTCCGTCACCAAGTCAATCTGCGGGGAAAGCGCTGTCGCAATGCCCAACGTCTGCCCATCCCCATTATTGATCAGTACATATCCATCCTTTTCTCTTCCTGTCCACTTCTGCCCTGTCAAATTTCACTCTTCCTTCTTTCTTTTATACAAAACCATGCTTGTAAGATCAAATAATACAAAGGATAATACGATTCCTACCGTTACGTCGCTTGCGAAATGTGCTCCCATAAACACACGGCTGGCGCCCACGATGATACACCATCCATAAGTACAGATGCGGAGTATCTTTTTCTTATCCTGTAATGCCGGAATGATATCCGGCAGAAGCAGCATCAGGATCACACCCGCAGAATTCATGGAATGCCCGGACGGGAACGATGCATAAGCATTGTCAAAGCTTCCCCTTCCGCAAATCTGATACCATCTGGTAAATTCATGGACAGGATCCGTCATTTCACGGAAACGCATTCTTCCCCATACCGTCTTAATCGAGTTCATGACAATCAGCACAAGTATAAAATAAATCAGTGCCGTTGCCGCATACCGCAGCGAAGCCTTGCGTTTTTCTTTCGGCACCTTACATGCAATCCATACCGCAGTCCCAGCCATGAGAATCCCGATGACCGGAATCAAGGCCTTCGGTACCGCTCCAAGATTATCACGCAGATAATTCCATGTCATCAAACCGCCCGTCACGGAAAATAATACAAACAACATGCCTCCGCCAAGAACAGCCAGTATCTTCTTAGCCATAGATTCCCGGTTCCGAAAACGGACAATCATCGCACATCCCGCTAATGCAAGCACCGTAAAAGGAATTTCACCTACCACTTCCAGCACTCTTGCAAAAAACGGTTTTTTGGCAATTGCAAGAGAAATCTGCAAATCCGTAAAAGTAAAAATCAACAGCATCAGCAACGCTATACCGAATACGATTTTTCTTTCCTTTTTCTCCATTTTCCTTCCTCCTGGTCTCCCAATACCCGTTAATGCTGAATCCGGTTCTCTCCGCTCATCATCATCTCCATTAAATTAAACGGAGGCAGTATGCTGTCTATCTTCTCATACAATTTATCATCAAAGTTATAGCGAAGTTCGCATTCCCTGTCAAAAATCATGGTTGGCTCTTCCTCTGCGGTTACAGCCTTCCACTCCGGCAGTTTGTCGCTCCCCGGTTTCCCTGTCTTTGCAAATGACATAAACGACTCAAACATCTGGCTTTCCAGTCTCTCTCCTGTTTCCGGAATCTGACACACTTCCACCAGATCCGTATTATGGAAGAAGAACGGGATATCCGAGCAGTGCCATGCAATCTTATTATGGTGAATCGGAAATTCCAATGCAAAATCATACAGATAAGCTCCCGCTTTCTCCCCTTTGGCATGCAGCTTCGCAAGCTGTTTGGAGGGCTGTCTCATCACACGGTCCATCGCAAGCAGGTCCGTTGCAGCCTTGCCCGGGAAAGCCTCTTTAAACAGTTCTATCATTTCATCCGTATGCTCTTTGTACACGGCGCTTACAATTGCTTTGGCCTCCTCTTTGGACAATTTCGTTTTGTCATATTCCGCCGCCATAAAGGAAAATTCCCCAAATACACTGCCTACCATGAGCGGTATCTCAAAAGCATGCTCCCTGAAACCATAGTCAAGCGGATTTCCCTTATAATAATCACCGACAAGCGGACCGTTTCCTACATAGCCGCCCTGCATGGCAATTGCAGGGGCTGCTTTCGTATAAGCATTGGCAAGCTCATAGAAAGGAACCGTCTCTAACTTCTCCACCTCGTCCTCAGAAAGGCCAAGCTCCTTAAGAAGCGCTGCAACAATCGCATGTCCGTCCCCCGTACAGGAAGGCAGCAGGGAGGCGCTGCTTACCCCGCTCATAATCAGTCCTCTGTGGAAGAGTCCGTCCGCATCGGCAATCTGCATCAGATCTGCAACCTTCATTCCGCCGCCTGACTGTCCGAAAATCGTCACATTCTCCGGATCGCCGCCAAATAAGGGGATATTATTATGCACCCATTTCAGAGCCGCTACCATATCTGCATGACCTGCATTGCCGGAGTTTGCATATTTTTCGCCAAAGGGTGAAAGATCAAGATACCCAAGGATGTTCAGCCTGTGGTTAACGGATACAACAACCACATCCCCGTGCATACACATGTTGAACCCGTCATAGGCAACCTGCTCAATAGAGGAACCTGCAAAATATCCGCCGCCGTGAAGCCATACAATTACTGGGAGTTTCTTCTTGCTGTCCAGCGTTTTGGTCCAGATGTTCAGATTCTGGCAGTGCTCATCCTGCGGCCAGTAACGGTGCGGAACCATAAGCTCCGCGCTCGGCGTATCCTTCATCATCAGCGGACAGACGAATCCATACGAAGAGGCATCCTTCACACCTTCCCATGTGGTTTCCTTCGGCATCTGGAATCTGTCCGCATCAGCATAGGGAACCCCCTTAAAAATATATTCTCCGTTGTAAAAATATCCTTTCAGTTTACCGCCTGTCGTCTCCAGTACAGGTACATCATCAAATCTAAATTCAGCCATGTTGTCTTCTCCTTTCCAAATCCACTATTATTTCCCATTCAAAGCATTGATAAGCTGTTCCAGCATTTCCGGCTTTAATCCCGGCATAAACATCATGACAGAACGAAGGGGCATGCCTTCCATCATCGCCGCAACCATCTCTTTGCTGATGACGCCTGCACCGCCCTGACTGTCTGCCATAGCGGCAATGCTTTCACCCATATTCATCTCTTTGCCCATCGCTTCCAGAATCCTGCGGCTCTTCGGATCCGCCATCACCTCGCCAACAGTGGAGTTCCTGGTATATACCTTCGGAATTGTCTTTTCGCCTTCCACCCGGATTTCTTTTGACAGTATGATTTCGGAAGCAGATCTGCCAATCTGAATCTCATATGCGCCGCTTTCTACAAACCAGTCATGGATTTCTGTCTCCCAGTATGCAAAGGCACGGCTGTCAAGCGTAAATTCCACAGTCTTTGTCTCCCCGGGATTCAGTTCAATCTTATCAAATGCACGAAGTTCACGGATTGGACGTACAATGCTTCCGCCTTTTTTCCCCACATAGAGCTGTACCACCTCTTTACCCATACACGTTCCTGTATTTGTCACATCGACAGTAATCTTCACGGTTTCAGATTCTTGGATACTGTCTTTTTCTATGGTAAGGTTACTATACGCAAACGTTGTGTAAGACAGCCCATATCCAAAGGGAAACAGTACCGGCATTTCCCTGGATTCATAATAACGGTATCCCACAAATACCCCTTCGCTGTATATTACTTTATCCCTTTCTCCGCCATAATTCAAATAGCATGGTGTATCCTGCAGGCGAAGCGGGAATGTCTCCGGAAGTCTTCCGCTGGGATTCACCTTGCCATACAGCACATTCGCAACCGCACTTCCTACAGCCTGGCCGCCAAGGTAAGCCTCCACTACCGCTTTCACTTCCGCAATCCATGGCATCTCCACCGGTGCCCCATTATGAAGCACTACGATTGTATTCGGCTGAACTTTAGCCACTTCTTCAATGAGCCTGTTCTGACAGTCCGGCATACGAAGGTGCTTCCTGTCGTATCCCTCCGATTCAAAACTATCCGGAAGCCCGGCGAAAATGACGGCTGCTTCTGCATTCCTTGCCGTTTCCACTGCTTCACGCAGCATTGCCTCGTCTATGACATCCTCTGCATCATCATATCCCTGTGCATAAACCACATCCGCCCATTCCTTCAATGTTTCCAATGCCGAATCCACCCTGAAACTGTTGATATGGGAACTGCCGTCTCCCTGATAACGGGGCGCTGCCGCGTATTTGCCGATCAAAGCTACCTTCTTCTCTTTGGAAAGTGGAAGAATATCTCCTTCATTCTTCAGAAGGACAATACATTCCTCCTCCAGTTCCCTTGCCGCTTCGTGATCTTTCTCTCTGTCAAACAGGGCGTCTTCTTTACGGTTCTCCACATAACGGAACACAATATGAAGAAGTTCTTCGCAGGACTGGTCCAGTACCATCTCCTCAAGTTCCCCGTCTTTTACTGCCTGTACAATCTGTGCATCCGTCACGCTGCTTCCGCCCGGCATCTCAAGGTTACAGCCTGCTTTCAATGCCTCCACACGGCGGTTCATTGCGCCCCAGTCTGTCATGACATACCCGTCAAATCCCCATTCTTTGCGGAGCACGTCTGTAAGTATTTCTTTGTTCTCACAAAGATACGTACCGTTCAGTTTGTTGTAGGAGTTCATGATAGTCCACGGTTTCGCATTCTTCACCATGCCTTCAAATGCTGCAAGATAAATCTCCCTTGCCGTTCTCTCATCCATATCGGAGCTGCTTGTCATGCGATGATATTCCTGATTATTTGCCATGAAATGCTTCGGGCTTGTTCCCACATTCCTGCTCTGGACTGCATTTACATAAGCAGTCCCGATTTCTGCCGCCAGAAAAGGATCCTCCGAATAATACTCAAAATTCCGTCCGCAAAGCGGAGAGCGTTTGATATTCATCGCCGGTCCGAGGATGGTGCTGATATTCTCCACCTGACATTCCTCTCCGAGAAGTTCCCCCAGCCTCGCTGCCGTCTTGCGGCTGAAGCCCGCCGCTATGGCGCAGCCGGCCGGGAAGCACACTGCCTTGATACTGTCATTCAGTCCTAAGTGATCCCCTCTTTTCTCCTGCTTCCTAAGCCCGTGAGGGCCGTCTGAGACCATCACGGACGGGATTCCCATTCGTTCCACACCTTTCGTATGCCAGAAGTCAAGCCCGGAGCAAAGAGACGCCTTTTCTTCCAATGTCATACCAGCAACAAGTTCTTTTACTTTACTAATTTCCATATAAAAGTCCTCCTTTGTTTCTATTTGATTCCATTATAGAAATATGTCTGCATCTTTTCTACCGATTTCCTATGCATTTCCTACACTTTTATTGCCTTTTCCCAAACATCATTGCACGATCACGTTTTAAGAGAGCAACATTCCATGAAAAAAAGAGCAATAATGAATGATTGTGTTCATCATTGCTCTGTCCAGTCATTAAATCTTAATTTTTACAAGACTGACATCCTGAGGATTCAGGCTTGCCTTTATGCTTAAAATCCCTTCTTCTTTTACCTCTACGGATTCTCTCAGGTACAACGGTCTTGACAGATTCCGCAGAATTTCCGTTTCCTCTTTGGTGAGAGGCTCAGGCGCACCCATTTTCACCCACGCATCATAGCTGCTTCCCCCCTCTCTTGTAATCGAATATCGCCTCACCTCGTATTTCCCCGCCTGCATATTCCCAAACCGGATATAAAATGCCCGGGTATTTTTTGATACAAACACATCATAGCGGCTTGTCCTGCTCAGATTCGTCATATGTCTGTATCGGTACAGAAGGTCGTAATGGCTGTAATGGTACAGGAAAATCTGTACTTCATGTTCAGAACACGTGATGCAATAGCCGTCACCCTGCTGCACCAGCCGCTCCCCCATCTGCCCGAGAAGTTCCATGGCCAGACAGGCGCTTTTGGGAATATCATTTTTGGTAA
The DNA here is from genome assembly GCA_021770785.1 of Lachnospiraceae bacterium. Lineage (GTDB taxonomy): Bacteria > Bacillota > Clostridia > Lachnospirales > Lachnospiraceae > Roseburia. Next base: position 46,878 of record JAETQH010000009.1, on the reverse strand, counting down.
ACAAACCGAACCCGCCGTGAAACGTGTCCGCGGCGGGCGGCACTTCATCAAGACGGTCATTCAATGTAAAATACCCCATACCGTTCAGGCTGTGGTTATTTTCAAGAACATTTTTAAATACATAAGCTGATTTGTAGCAGGTATCATTACACAGATCCCTCTGCCATATATTATTACTCCACTCTTCAAGAAGAAGAGGATATCCTGATAATTCTCTATCATTCAGGACATGTTTTATCTTATCAGTCGTATTCCTGATCAGATTCTCATCTTTGCTTACAACCATGGGAAAACTTTCATTATTACTGATCAGATTCAGTCCGTCTTCATCATGAGCTTCTCCTTCCGCATAAGAGCGAAAAGTGATAACATCCGGCATACATCCTCTTCTATCGCACATGTCAAGGAACCATTCCAAATATTGACTGGATCCTATACACCCCGGCCCTGTGACCACGAAATTCGGATTGCTTTTCTTAATCGCCTGATAAGATGTATTATAAATCTCTTCATATTCCTTTTGACTGCAAAGTCCATAACTCATAAAATCAGGTGAAATCCACGGTGCAAAAAGCCAGTGTCTTATCTTTTCGCTTCCATAACGTTTTATAATATGCTCCATCAACCCTTCAATCAGCGCTTTCCACTTTCCGACGTCTGACGGCACACCAAAAATCCCGTCCCGCATAAGACGCACTGCCGGAGTTTTGGCAAGAAGCCCCGGCACATATCCGATCTCAATCATAGGCTTTGCATCTGCCGAAAGTATGAAATCAATCACTTCATCCACATATCCATAGTTCACGTTAACTTTTCCGTTCATATCTGTTTTTAACAGACACATATCATCATTGAGTATCCCTTTGATGCGGATATATTCAAAACCTACTTTTTTTTGCAGGTAACGTATTTCTTTTTGCACGGTCCCGTCAGTGATGCTCCGGGCATATCCGGCATTCAGAATACGCCTCCAATGAGAAGCAGCCCTGCGCTTTCTCCCATATATATCTGCGTTGATTTCCGTAATATCTTCCGATAAATCTTCTGCATCTACGGTTTTGACAGCATATTTCATGAGCGAATCAAACTCATCCTTTATATTATCCTCAGAATCTACCGTTTTGCCGTTTTCCTGAGATTCCTGCTTTTTACGATATTCTCCCGGAGTAATTCCCCAATGACGTTTAAACGCAAGAATCATCGCATTCACATTGAGAAATCCGCTCTCCAAAGCAATCGCTGAGACCGTATCCTGCCCCCGCAGCATCTTGGAAGCATAACCAATCCTCAAAAGCGTTATATAATCTGTAAATGAAATCCCGAAATATTTCGTAAAACTTCTGGAAATATATGTCTTACTTAAAAAAGTCTGCTCTGCAAGGTCTTTCAGCGTAATGTTCTCCCTGTAATGCAACTGGATATAATTGACCGCCGGTTTAAGCGATTGAAAGCTTCCCCAGCTTTCAATCGCTTTTTTCCTGTCCAGAAAATATCTGCTCAGATCCTCAAGAATGGCCGCCGTTTTACTCATAAAATGTTTAGACCGATGATTTGCATTTTTATATTGCTCCTTAAACGCCCTGGCCAGATCCCCCCTCAATATATCAAACAATTCCTGCGTATCCCTATTATGCAAAAACGAACGGCAGTTTATCCGATATTTCAGCATCTCCGGATTCATGGCAGACAAAAACCTTAAAGACACTGAAAAAGAGAGGGCGAGCGCATTTGCTTCCAATTCAAAATTGTTCATCTCAAAACTATTGATTACAAAGATATCCTCTTCCTGCACCGTATAAACCGTTTTCGTATTGGCAAAATAAATTTTGCCCGTTCCCTTGAGTATAAATATTATCTCAATCTGAGGTTTCCAGATTTTACGCAAATCTCCCTGTCTGAAAAGCATAAACCAAAATTCTTCCTGCCTTTCATTGGTAATGTTCCATTTTTCCACGACAGCCTTCTCGTCAAAATCAACCATATCACGGCTCTCCGTTTCCCAAATCCTTTTTTTAAGTATAACATCCAAATATCCTTTTGTCATTGAAGAAACTGTTTCTTTGTCCATCTTGTTCCGGACAAAATACGTTTTGTGGCAGATGAAGCTGACATTCTAAAATTAAAATGCCATCCATTCTCGGCTGGCTGATTGTCGGTATGCTGCTGGGGCCCCACGCCTTAAAGCTGATGCCCCAGAGCATTCTGGATGCCGGATGGTATAAAATTATCCTTATGTGGATGCAATGCGCCTTTGGTGTCATGCTCGGTTCCGAACTGATATGGAACAAGCTGAAACGCTCCGGAAAAGCGCTCGTCATCACGACACTGGCACAGTCTCTTGGCACCTTTGCGGTTGTTTCCCTTGCCTTTAGTATTCTCTTTACCATTGCCAGAGTGCCTGTTTATCTTGCATTTGTTTTCGGCGGTATTGCGCTTGCCACCGCACCGGCCCCCGCCCTGTCCATTGTCAATGAATTTCATGCGAAAGGGCCTGTCACTGATACGCTGCTTCCCATGACCATATTGGATGACGTGGTGGGAATTGCAGTCTTTTTTACGGTAAATTCCCTGGTCGCACGCGAGGCTTCCGGCGGCGCGCTCCCGCTGTACATGATCCCCGTCATGATCTTTCTTCCTATTCTGATCGGAGCTGCAGCCGGTTTCCCTGTGGGACTGTTATTGCGAAAACCCAGCGAAAAAGTCCGGACACTGACCGCACTGCTTAGCGGCATCACAATTACCATGATGATCGGATGGCTCCTAAATACCTGCTTTCTTTCCGGCATTACGCTGAATTATATGCTGATGGGCGTTTCCTTTTCGGCAGTGTTTTCCAATATGGTCACACCCGAACAGTTGGATAAGACCAACAGCTACTTTGCCCCCATTCTTGGCGCAGCCCTGCTTGCCGCTATCGTTGATCTTGGCGCACCTTTGGATTACCACCTGATTCTTGGCGCAGGCTTATATACATTCCTATATATTACAGCGAGAGCCTTTGGAAAATATTTTGGTGCAAGAGGCGGTGCAAGGCTTACCCATATGCCGGATACCGTATGCAAATACCTTGGCCTTACACTGTTACCTCACTCGGGCGTCTCGCTTGTGTTTACATGGATCATATGTTCGACGCTGATTTCCGCACCGGAACTTGTGCAAATCGTACAGGGCACCATTGCCGCTGCTGCGATCATCAATGAATTTATTGCTGTCATCGCGGCGAAAAAGGGATTTGAACTTGCAGGTGAAATACAGAAATTATAGCCTTTTATGTCTTTATTCACAGTAAATTTCTATAAGGCGGTTTCTCTTTTCCCTATCCAGTTTATATTCGCTTTCAAAAAATTCATCGTAACTGTTATATTTTCTTTGGATGGAACTGATGGTCAGCCGGATAAAATCTTCCTGAACCCCCAGCAGCGGCGCGCACATCCACCTATATTCCTCAGGTATATTCAACTTTCCGGCCAGATCACCGGCTCCCCGTTTCAAGTATTCATTTGACAGCAGATATTCATTCACCGCGTCCTCTTCCTTCATGCCTAACGCCATCATGATCAGAAAACCGGCGACTCCCGTTCTGTCCTTCCCGGCAGTGCAACGAAAATAAATATTTCCGTCATTTTTCAAAAGAAGTTCAAACAGTTTTTGGTATGCCGGATTTTCAAACGCCATAGTCCTATATCCCTCTTTTAAATATCCAAGAATATATTGAAACTGATTTGCGTCCATTTTGTTCTTTATTATCTTTTCAAAATCAAAACCGTTTTCATCATGCTTTTGAATTCTCAATGCACTGATCTGCTCATAGTCCGCAATACAAAACACGAAATCCTTTGCCATTTCAGCTTCCTTTTTATCACGGAAGTCAAGAATATGTCTGATTGCTAACGTATGTTCAAAATAATCGGCCTGTTCCTGTGTAATACGGTCTAAAGAGCCTCCGCGAAAAATCATATTTTTCTTCATGACTTTGCCATCACGGTTTTTATAACCGCCAATGTCTCTGAAATTACGTATATCCATATTTATTTCTCCTACTTAATCAACATAATGGGCACCTGCCTGCTTTTCCCAGTTCTAAATCCTGTATCCCCGTCCATTCCCATTTATTGATCTTAACCCGAAACCACCCTACACCGTTTTTTATAGCACGCGATTCCATACCTGTAAATAGTCGTCATGCCGTCATCAGCCAGCGCCTCCTCATAATGGTTGTCATGAATCTGCTCCAATGCCTCCTTACAGGCGTTATCAAATGCCGCATTCTCAGCGTATTTCAGTTCGATGACAATGCCGATTTCCTGATCTTCCACTTCCACACTGATGTCGCTGTAGCCGTCGCCGGATTCCGCATTGGATTTCACCTTCCAGCCGTCCATGTTTCCAAATAACCCGAGCAGGACGCCATGATAAAAATTCTCTTTCATTTCTTTCCTGACGCTGGTATCGCGGATGCTGATTGTCTTTCGCAGGTAAAACGCAAACTCCTTTTCAATGGCAGCCGTATCATTCTCCTCAAATGCCCTGCGTAGATTTTCCAGTTTTCGCGTATCCTTCCGTGATTCATCCTTAAACCATTTCCGTATCTGCTGGACGTAGATCCACCGGATTTCCCTGTTTGGAATGGCCAGAGACGATATGCCCTCCTCGTCCTCCCCGGCCTGCGTCAGGTATCCTGTCGTAAAAAGAATGCTCCAGAGATTGTCAATGTCAGAATCCAGGTCACGGTATGTCAGTTCCTGGTGCACCATCTTTTTCACATGACCGCCGTTGATCAAACGCTCAATTTCATCCTTTGCGGTAGCGTCCGCTCTGGACAAAAACCTTCTGATGATGTCATTGCTGCTTGTATTCACCCAGTAATTCTGCGGTTCTGTCACACTTCCATCGCGCAGGTCGCCACAGTAATTGATCACATCCCACGGGCAATATATTCCCAGATTACCAAACATGTAACCGTCATACCATTCCTTCACGGCATCATACTGATCAGAAAATCCATAGTATTCCAGCATCTGCCGGACTTCCGCATCCGTAAAACCAAAATATTCCTTATAGCGCACATCTTTTACAGTGTATACCTTAAAATTATTCAGTCCTGTAAAGATACTTTCCCTTGATATCCGAAGACACCCTGTCAGAACTGCAAATTTCAGGCTGTTATTCGTCTTAAATGCGTTTCCAAACAGAACCCTGATCAGTTCCACCATGGCATCGTAATATCCGGATCTGTAAGCATAATCAAGGGGCACATCATATTCGTCAATCAGCATGATGACATCCTGCCCATAATGCTTCTGTAATAACTGTGATAACGTCTGCAGGCTGCTTTTCAGCAGTGCATCCGACATGGTATAATCCCCTCCCTTGTCAATACTGATAAGCGCCTCATAACGCCTGCGTTCCATTTCTGTCAGACATTCGCTCTGCATCAGAAACTGAAACCGCATTGCTTCTGTACCGATAACATACCGAAGCATTTCCTTTGCCTCTTCATAATTTGTCCCGGTCGCTCCTTTTAACGTAATTGAAATCACCGGGAATTTCCCCATATATTCCCTGCACAGTTCCTCTTCCTTCGAAATCTCAAGCCCGTCAAAAATCTTGCTGTTGTCAAACGGCATTACATCACTGCCCGCTTCAAAAAAATATCGAAGCATGCTCATGTTCAGTGTCTTTCCAAACCGTCTCGGGCGCGTAAACAAGATCACTTTTCCCGGATTCTCCAACAATGTCTTAATTAGTCCGGTTTTATCGACATAATAGAATCCCCCTGTACGCATTTCCATGAAATTCTCAATCCCCATGGGAAGCTTTGCCTTTCCTGCCATATCATACCCCTTTCCCGAAAAATTTCGTATTTTTAACAGTATACCACATCCCATAAGGCAAATCACACCTTATTTGAATAAAAACAGCAAAAAGATTGAATGGAAATATGTCCTTATTTATGATAAGATAATAATAACATTCCTGAAATGTAACCAGTTGAGTTTTTTAGCAAAAGGAGATTAAAATGAATGCAGAAGACAGGTTAGATGCCTTTGAAAAAATGTTAACTGCTGTCCGGACAAACTATGACCAGGCTGACAATAAGATGAAACAGATGAAAGCAGAGGGAAAAAAGAAATCGGCAACATACCGTCAGTTGGCGGGCAGTAAGATGCAATACAGGAATATGTTGTCCATGTACAGCCTGTACGGACTGATCGGTGAGGACGACATCTGACTATCATGATAAAATCTTAAAAAGGAGACATCATAAACCGAACAGGGGAAAAACCTTTCCCCTGCCCGTGCGCATAGAACAGGCTGTCACCAGGACGGCACGAAGGAAGCATAAAAACATGGAAAATAACCACATTTATGGCGCAGCCACCCTGTGATTCCATGCAGGCAGATATTTCTATCTGTCTTGAAAATGAGACTTAGAGCGTGTTTGAAAAATGCTCTAGCACTCTGACGTACCGGGTTCCCACAATAGCGGGCAGCCACAAGATCAGGCTGTTTAGAAAACCAGGGCGCGATTTTATCGACATGGAGACACTGTGCGCCTTCTACGCAACAGAAGGACTGCTACAAAAAGTTAGGAAAAATAACCGTTGCGGTTTGCGCAGGATATTTTAAGGAGGTATCTGTTTTGAAAGCTTTGCCCCAAATTTCCGAGGCGGAATATGAAGTAATGAAGATTGTCTGGAAGTACGCACCGATCAGTACAAATGAAATAACGGATCGTCTGGTCAAAACGACTTCCTGGAGCCCTAAAACGATTCAGACACTGATCAAGCGTCTGGTGACGAAAGGCGTCCTTACCTATGAAAAACAGAGCCGGGTGTTTGTGTATACCCCGCTGGTGGATAAGGATGAGTATATCGGCCAGGAGAGCAGTTCGTTTCTAAGACGCTTTTATGACGGCGATATTTCCGCCATGCTGTCCGCTTATATTGACCACGACAAATTATCGGACAGCGAGATCAATACGCTCCGCTCTCTTTTATCAAAAGAATCGAAAACCAAAGATGCCAGAAAAGGAGGAACCTGACATGGGAAATTTTGCGCTCCAGTTCCTGTTATGCAATATTTTTATCAGTATTATCATCGGGCTTCTATTGGCTGCAAAACATATGTTGCGAAGCAGGCTGACCAGCAGGATGCAGTATCATTTATGGTTCCCTCTGCTCGGACTTCTGGCAGTCCCTTTTTTGCCTGTCCGGTCACTGCCGCTCTTTTCATGGCTGTCGGTCTTTCAGACCATGGCTGCGTCTCATACAGGAACCACCCCAGGCGGAAATACTGCTTCCCATCAGGCTGGCACATTAGACTGGATGAATGATTTTGGCGTAACCGCCAGCCAGAAAACATCCTCCGGCGTCGGGGTCTTATTGTTCGTTTTATGGGCTGCCGGCGTGGCAGGAATGGTGATATTGACAGTCCGGTCGGCGATCCGCTTCCATGCCCTGAAAACATCCTCCCTTCCCCTGCAGAATCGCAGCGTGCACAAGATTTATCAGGGATGTCTCAGGGAAATGAACATAACGAAAAACATACCTGTCTACAGTACGGCATTCTTGAAATCCCCTGTCCTTGCAGGCATGTTCAGACCCTGTATTTATATGCCGATTCACCTGATCTCTGATTATAATGCCAAAGACCTGCGGTATATGCTGCTCCACGAGCTTTCGCATTACAAACACAAGGATGCCGTGATGAACCATCTCATGCACATTGCCAATGTGCTGTACTGGTTTAACCCCTTTGTGTGGCATGCCTGCAAGGAAATGAAAACGGACCGTGAGATTGCCTGCGACACTTCTGTCCTGGACATACTGGAAGCGGACGATCATGAACGCTACGGACACACGTTGATCGATCTTGCCGAAAAAATATCACGCGCATCCTTTCCCTTTGCCACGGGCATGAGCGGCAGTATGGCACAAATGCAGAGGCGGATCATAAATATTGCAAATTATCAGAAAGAATCCTTTCACAAAAGGGTTTCCAGCTTTTTGTCCTATGTCCTCATTGCGGCCTTTTTGGCAGGCTTTATCCCTGTCCTGTCAATCCACGCTGCCGGCCATGACCGTTATGTTTTCCATGAGCAGGGCAGGAACATCACATACCTTGACCTGGATGATGTTTTCGGCAAATACGAAGGCAGTTTTGTCCTGTACGATGCCGAAAATGACTCCTGGCAGATCTACAACAAGGAATGTGCCACCACACGCATCACTCCTGTCTCCACCTATAAGATATACAGTGCCCTGTTCGGGCTTGAAACCGGGATCATCTCGCCGGAACAGTCTTTGATGAAATGGGATGGACAGCACCATGTATATGAATCGTGGAACAGCGACCAGACGCTGCAGTCAGCCATGCAGGATTCCGTTACGTGGTATTTTCAGGCGATCGACAGGCAGGCAGGATTTCCTGCCATAAGGGATTATATCGAAAAAATAGGGTATGGAAACCAGACAGTCCGCGGGAACATATCCTCTTATTGGGCAGACTCCTCTCTGGGCATATCTCCCATTGAGCAGATTGAAATGTTACAGAAATTCTATTACAACCAGTTTGGTTTTTCACCGGAAAACATCCGTGCCGTAAAAGATTCGATCTACCTGTATTCGGAAGAAAACAGCAGGATCTATGGCAAAACCGGAACCGGTGAAGTAGATGGAGCCAATACGTTAGGCTGGTTTATCGGATACATCGAGCAGGAAGACCACACTTATTTCTTTGCCACAAGCATCCAGAACGATGATCTTGCCACCGGTTCGATCGCCGCTGAACTGACCCATTCCATTCTTTCTGATATCTGATGATCGAGTGGGGAGTATACAAATCAGAAAGGTATGACAATATGAGGATTTTAGTGGTAGAGGACGATCTGACACTGAGTGCCGGGTTGTGTTTTGAACTGGACAATAACGGCTATATCACAGTCGCCGCCTACAATTGCAGGAAAGCGCGGCAGCTTCTTGCGGAGGATCATTTTGACCTGGTGCTGCTGGATGTGAATCTGCCGGACGGTAACGGAGCTGACCTGTGCCGCGCGATCAAACAGGCAAGACCGGATCTGCCAGTGATCTTTCTGACTGCCAACGATCTGGAACGGGATGTGCTGGACGGATTTGATCTGGGCGCCGAGGATTATGTAACGAAGCCTTTTAATATGCAGATCCTGCTGCGCCGTCTGGATGTTGTCCTGCGAAGGAGCAGCAAAACAGCCGCTGATGCGTCCGCCCAGCGGTGGAGTGACGGATTCCTGGTGCTGGATTTTGCTGCCCTGACCGCACAGCGGGGCGCCGAAAAACTGCCGATCACGCCAAATGAATACAAGCTGCTGCGGGCACTGACGGAAAATGCCGGAAGGATCCTTACCCGGCAGATCCTTCTGGAGAAGCTGTGGGACAGCGGCGGTAATTTTATCGACGACCATACGCTGACCGTGACCATGAACCGCCTGCGCTCGAAGATCGAGGACGATGCCCACGCCTACATCCAGACGGTTCGCGGCATGGGCTACATCTGGAAAGGGGTACAGCGATGAAAACCTATATCTTTCTGGGATTGACGGCCTGCGCGCTTACATCGGCGCTGGTCTGGATATTGTGGGAATCCGTGCCGGAAGCGCCAGTCCGATATGCTATACTGGCTGTGTGTGCCGGCTTTATTTTATTAGCTGGATCGTGGGCGGCATTGCAGAGACATCAGATCGTGCGATTTGCGGACAATATATGCGAAACCGTGGACGCCGCCATTGCAGGCCGCCAGCCAGAAATCCTGCGTCCCTATGACGATTCCCTGACATCAAAGGTTCAGGACCGGTTGATGCAGTATTACGATATTATGCGCGAAGAACGCCTGCAAAGCCAGCGGGACAAACAGACCCTGCAGAGCCTGGTCAGCGATATTTCCCATCAGGTAAAAACACCGATCGCCAATGTGAAACTCTATGCCGGTATTCTCAGACGGCAGGATATTCCCGAAGAAAAGAGGGCACAGTTCTCTGACTCGATGGAGGCTCAGATCAACAAACTGGATTTTCTGATGCAGTCCCTCATCAAAATGTCCCGGCTAGAGACAGGAACTTTTGTTCTCAATCCGGTGGAATCCCGGCTGATCGACACCATTGCACAGGCAATGAATACGGTGTGGGGCAAGGCGGAGCAAAAAGAGATCGAAATATCTGTTGCCTGCGGAGCGGACATCACGGTCTGGCATGATCCCAAGTGGACGGCGGAAGCGGTCGGAAACATTCTGGACAACGCCGTGAAGTACACACAGGCAGGCGGAAAGATCTCGATCACTGTGCGCCCCTGGCAGTTCTATACGCGCATCGACATATCAGATACCGGCATCGGCATCTCACAGGAGCACTACAATAATGTGTTCCAACGTTTCTACCGGGAAGAGGAGGTTGCCGCAGAGGAGGGCGTGGGTCTTGGCCTGTATCTGGCAAACGGCATCATCACGCGGCAGAAGGGTTATATCAGCGTGAAGTCCAAGGTGGGGGAAGGAACGACATTTTCGGTGTATCTGCGAAGTTAATTCTGACAATTTATGAAAAATAGATCACAAGCGAGGAATCAGCCATGGATATCGTAACCGTACAGAATCTCCATAAAACATTTGGCAAAGGCGAGAGCGCCGTACACGCCCTGTGCGGCATCAGTCTCGCCCTTGAGAAAGGAAAATTTACCGCGATCATCGGGGCATCCGGCTCGGGAAAGACCACACTGCTCAATATGATCGGCGGGCTGGATACCCCGGATGCGGGCGAGATCATCGTGGACGGCGTCCGCTTATCCAATCTGAAGGAAAAAGAGCTGGCAGTCTTTCGCCGCAGTAAGGTAGGTTTTGTCTACCAGAGCTTTAATCTGATCCCCACGCTCACCGTCAGAGAGAATATTCTGTTTCCGCTGAGCCTTGCCGGAAGAACACATGATCCGGTCTTTTTTTCTGAAATCGCAGCACTTCTTCATCTGCAGGAGAGACTTGACGCTTACCCGCATGAGCTTTCCGGCGGCGGACAGCAGCGGACAGCCATCGCCAGAGCCCTGATCAGCAGACCTTCCATTCTGCTGGCGGATGAACCCACCGGCAGCCTGGACTCAAAGAGCGGGCAGAATGTGCTGGGTCTGTTCAAGCTGTCAGTAGAAATGTATCACCAGACACTGGTGATGATCACGCACAATCTGGAGATCGCACAGATGGCTGACCGGGTGATCCGTATCGAGGACGGCCATATCTGTGAATAAGGAGAACCTGCTATGCTTGCAAACAACAACCTGAAAGTCTGCCGCACCCTGATCAGGCGCGACTTCCAATCCCACCGCATCCAGAACTGTATTCTGACACTTGCTGCCGCGCTGGTCACGGCACTCTACACCTTGATCTTCCTGCTGGGAGACTCTGTCGAAAGCTATTATCTGCTCCAATACCAGTATCAATTTGGTTCGACCAGCCAGATCCTCTATACCGGTCTGACCAAACAGCAGGCAGATGCGGTCGCAGGCGATACCAGGGTCAGGAATTCCGTCCGGCTCAGCACGGTAGGACAGCTCACAGATCCGATGCTCGGACAGCGGCTGGTAAAACTGGCTGTCGCCGACCATGCCTATGCGGAAACGGTGCTGTCCGTTCCTGACACGGGAGATCTGCCAAAGCATCCCGGCGAGGTCGCCCTGGACGGGCTTACCATGGATTCCCTTGGCATTCCCCATGAATTGGGAACGTGCGTGTCTTTGATCTGGACTGCCTCTGACGGTGGCACGCATACCTCGGATTTCACACTGTGCGGCTGGTGGACCAGCCCTACTGTTTTTACCGAATCCTATGCGTGGATCTCCCCTGACACAGCACAGAAGCTGGTTCCGGAGTGTCTTGATAAGACCAACCCCACTGTAACGCTGGGGGTGAACCTGCACCAGCCTAAAAAATTAGACGGACAGGCTGCCTCCATTTTAGACGAATTGGGGATCCCCGGGATCCGCTTTACAACAAACCCTGCCTATAGCGAGGCGATGCAGGAGCTGGCAGCGCTGCAGGCAGTTGAGTATTATTCTATCATACTATCCGTGCCACTGTGCGGCTATCTGATGATCTACTGCATTATTCATGTGGCAGCACAGCGGGACGCCTCTTATTATGCGCGCTTAAAATCGCTGGGAATGACGCCAAGACAGATCTGTCACCTGTTTTTGGAGCAAGGCTGCCTCATCTCTTTTCTGGGCTTTCTCCCCGGATGGATATTGGGGTTTGGACTGGACTTTCTGATCAGCAGCAGGATCTTCGAGGGAAGGGACGAAAATGCAGCGCTGCACTTTCTTTCATTGCCGCCTTTTGCGGCGGCGGCGCTCTGTACCCTGCTCACCACACTGGCTGCTTACCTGATCCTCTCGATCCGTCTGTCCCGCATGACACCGATCCAGGTATCTGATTCTGCCATTGGCTGTCTGCCCCGCCGCAGGCGCCGTTCAAATGGACGCACAACCCTTGTGGATCTGGCAGTGCGCACTACATTGGTCCGGAACCGGCTGCGCACCGCGCTGTCGGCACTCTCCTTATTGCTGGCAACGCTGCTGCTTTGTTCGACCTGGATCCAGTATACGAGCTACCGGGAGGATCTGTACTTATCCGAGATGTCCCCGTGGGATTATTGTCTCATGGACGGTTCGGCATATCTCTCCGCGCAGCGGTACAATGAAAACAACCGCAGCATTACGGCAGAGACGGTGAAGGAACTGCAGGCGCGCCCGGAGGTCACGGCGGTCAGTTCCCTAAAAACCCGCGAAATACAGATGACCGCTTCCGAAAAACTGCGCCGGCGTATCGCGGACTATTACCGCTGCTCCTACGATGAAACAATGACGCTGCTGGAAGCGAATGCGGTCTATCCGGACTGGTGTGCCGGTCTGGAGCGTCTGGAGCAGACCGGCGGTTACATCGGTCTCATTGTCGGGGCGGATGGAGCCTTTCTGCAGCATATGCTGGAAAATGATCCTTTTACCAGCGGCAGTTTTGATGCCGACGCGTTTGCTTCCGGAGATTACGTTCTGGCTGCGGGCACCTATGACAACAAGGCGGTCGGCGCTCCAGCGGCGGGGGAACGTGTGGCGCTGGACGGGCACACCTATACCATAATGGGAACGATCATTCACGGCATCTCCTTTATCAGCGGATCAAACAGCCCGCAGGCCGCGTTCCATATCATGTACATCCTGCCCATGGAGGCATTCGATGCGCTGTTCCCAGACCAGGCATATCGTCAATTGGCGGTTGATATCGATCCGGCGCGCCAGGACGCCTTTGAAGCCTATCTGGATCATTATGAGCGGGGTCCGAACCGGGGGATCGGGATCGTCCGGCGCAGCGAATTTGTATCGAGCTTTCAGGCATCGGCTCTGAGCGAGGTGCTGCCTAAGCTTGCGATCGCCCTGGTACTGCTCGGGATCGCTCTTATCAATTTTGCGAATATGCTGGTGGTCAAGACCGTCAGCCGCAGATCAGAGTTTGCGGTCTACAAGAGCCTGGGAATGACCGCTGCCCAGCTACGCCGTCTGATGCTGCTTGAAGGACTCTTCCACGCTGCTCTGATGAGTATGCTGCTCGTGCCGGCGGTCATATTTTTCTCGGCGGCCGTGATGCCTGCCGTGATAGAGGCCCTGAATTCCTGGTGTGCCGTCTACCGCTTCTCTTTGCTGCCGTTGTGGGTGGTGCTGTCGCTCATCCTGCTGCTGTCCGTATCCGTGCCGCTAATCTGCCTGCGGTTATCGGTCAAATAGAAAAGTGTTACAAAAATATACCTTTCATGTACCTCAAATGAGACATTGCCATGATAAATTATATCTAATCAAGCAATGTCTCATTTAAGGTAAAGGAGGACGAACTTATGGATACGATATTAAAAGTCACCGGTCTTAAAAAATACTACGGCAAAGGTGAAACGCTGGTGAAGGCACTGGATGGTGTCGATCTGGAAATAGAGCGCGGAAGATTCACGGCTGTGATCGGCACATCCGGCTCTGGCAAATCCACTTTGCTTAACATGCTGGGAGGGCTGGATACGCCCACCGAGGGCAGCATTCAGGTTGGCGGCACGGAGCTTGCCCGCCTAAACAGCGAACAGGCCACCATTTTCCGCCGCAAACAGATCGGCTTTATCTTTCAAAACTATAATCTGGTGCCTGTCCTCAGCGTCTGGGAAAACATCATTCTTCCCATTACCCTGGATGGCCGCAAACCTGACAGGAACTTCATCATGCAGGTGATCCGGTTGCTGGGGCTGGAGAAGAAGCTGGACAGCCTGCCAAACAATCTCTCCGGCGGTCAGCAGCAGCGCGTCGCGATCGCGCGCGCCCTTGCCAGCAAGCCCGCCATCATCCTGGCTGATGAGCCTACCGGCAACCTGGACACCAGAACCAGCGATGACGTGATCGGTCTGTTAAAGATGACCAGCAAGGAGTATTATCAGACCATTGTGATGATCACCCATAACCCGGAAATCGCACAGATGGCAGACCGGATCATCCGCATCGAAGACGGCCGGATCGTCCGCACTGCAGCACAGTAAGGAGGTCGGATCCATGGTAAAAAACAAAAATCAGGAGAAATTCAACCCTGTCAAAGTGATCAGCCAGCGGACATTTTGCAATAACAAAACCCGCAACATCATAGCCGTTCTGGCGATCCTGATGACTACCCTCATGTTCACGACATTGTTTACCCTGGCACAGAGCATGCGCGAAAACCTGATCAAAATGACCTTCCGCCAGACCGGCTATGACGCCCAGGCAAGCTGTAAGGACATTACCCCGGAACAGGTCCAAAAGCTGGCAGCGCACCCGGATGTGAAGGAGCTTGGAGAGAGCATCGTGCTTGGCGTCGCCGAAAACAGCAGTCTGCGCGGACGGCAGGTCGAGATCCGCTGGGCGGATGACAGCTACGCGGCACACAGTTTTGCGGCGCCTACAGCCGGGCGGATGCCGCAGTCTGCCGATGAAGTGGCGCTGGACACGATCGCGCTGGATCGTCTGGGCATTCCGCATGAGATCGGTCAGGAAGTGATCCTAGAATGGCGCAAGGATTATTCTGATCCCGGCGCCGAACCTGTACAGGCGGCGTTTACCCTCTGCGGCTTCTGGGAGGGTAACGAGTCCAGCTATGCCAGCATGGCATGGGTCAGCCGGGAATATGCCGATGCCGAAACCGACGGCAGGATTTCTCCCGGAAACGCCATCTTAGGTCTGTACATGGTACAGGTCAGCCTGTACAGCGACAACAACATTGAAGCAGTCATGGATCAGATTCTCACTGACACCGGACTGGATGGTCTGGCGTACCATGTCAATCTGGCTTATTCCCCCGAGATGGGCGCAACAGCGCTTCAGGAGACGCTCCCGATGTATCTTGGCATGGTGCTGGTCTTTATCGCAGGCTATCTCATCATCTACAACATCTTCCAGATCAGCGTCACCGCCGATGTGCAATTCTACGGAAAGTTAAAGACGCTTGGCACTACAAACCGGCAGATCCGAAAACTGATCTACGGGCAGGCAAACCGCCTAAGCATCATCGGGATCCCGGCGGGTCTCGTGCTGGGCTGGCTGCTTGGTATGGTGCTTGTACCGGCTTTTACCGGTATCCTAAATGGTGACAGTACAGTGTCCGTTCATCCGCTGATCTTTATCGGTTCAGCAGTTTTTGCATGGCTTACCGTGATCATTTCCTGCCTGCGCCCTGTTCGCCTGGCTGGAAAAGTGTCCCCTGTGGAGGCTCTGCGGATGAGCGATGCGGATTTTTTTGCCAGGAAAAAAACAAAGCGCAGCCATACGGGGGAGTCCTTAGCGGGCATGGCATGGGAGAACCTTGGACGAAACAGGAAGCGCACGGTCACAGTGATCTGTTCGCTGACGCTGGGACTTGTGCTGCTCAGTTGCTTTTACGCTAAGAATGCGGCATTTGATATGGAAAAGTATCTCGCTGAACTTTCGATCGCCGACTTTGAGCTGTCAGATGCCTCCAGCGAGGATTATATCGGGGGATACGATCCCCATGGCACCACTCTGGAAAGCGGTCTGGTGCAGGAACTGGAAATCATGGAGGGCATAGAGGCTGTCGGCCACCAGTATTCCCACCAGTTTGTCTGGCAGTTCGATGACCGGACTCGCGAAAATCTAAAAGGTTTTTATACCGAGGCTGTGCTGGCAGACTGGGCGCGCTACGATCCGGCCGGCGTCGATGCCTTTCATCATGCCGTCGATTTGCAGGAGATGAACGCAGTGGTATACGGACTGGACGGCATCGCGCTGGACGCCGCCACCCAGCCACGGTACATTATGGAAGGCAGCTTTAACCCGGATGCCTTTTCCAGCGGGGATTACGTGCTGGCAGTCGGCCCTGCGGTCGCAGACTGGGAAGCGCATCCTGTTCTCCCTGTTCCCTCTGTTGGAAGCAGCGTTGCGCTGGAGGGCAGAAACTATACTGTCATGGCGATCGTCCATCCGCTGAATCCGGTTGACGACGGCGCATCGGAAGCGGGGACTTCTGACGCCATGGAACAGCATTTCATTTTGCCTGCCCATACCTTCCGGCAGAACTGGCCGGACAATACACTGCGCAGGCTGTTTCTGGATGTGGACGATGCCCATATCAATACAGTACAAAACTGGCTGGACGATTATACCGCCGCGGTGGATGCCAGTCTGCCCATAACCTCCCGGCTCTCCATGGCACAGCAGTATGAAACCCAGACACGATCGGCTGCCGTTATGGGCAACACGATCAGCGTGGTCATCGCCCTGGTCGGTGTGCTGAACTTCATAAATTCCATGATTACAGCGATCGTATCCCGCAGGCGTGAGTTTGCCATGATCCAGAGCGTCGGCATGACGAGGAAACAGCTTTGCAGGATGCTCGTCTACGAGGGATGCTGCTACGCAGCGATCACACTGGCTGCCTCCTACCTGGTCAGTGCACTGGCTGTCGGCGTGGTGATCCGCGGCATGGTGGCCGGCGGCTTTACTTCGTTCCGATTTACGCTGTTACCGCTGGTCATCTGTACTCCGATCCTTCTGGCATTTGCAGTGACGATCCCCTTTGCGTGCTTTAAGAACCTGGAGCGGCAGAGCATTGTGGAGAGACTGCGGATGATCTAGAGCGTGACCGATCCCTGCCAGGATACTTGAAATACAAACAAGGCTTCCAATCAATGTGTGTAATATTTTTTACACGCACTGACTGGAAGCCTTTCTAAAATTGTGACAGCCCTGTATCAGGTCAGATCCAAATACAGATCTTTGTACTGTTTTGCGGAATTATCCCATGACAGGTTCTTATCCATATCCCTCTGAACCATTTCGTCCCAGCACCAGCGGTTTAGGAAATACAGGCTTTTCGCCCTGTTAATGGCATCCAGCAGCAGACCGGCATCGTAGCGGTCAAACGTAAAACCATTTCCCATATTGGAGAACATGTTATACGGTTCTACAGTATCTTTCAGACCGCCAGTCTCGCGGACGATCGGTATCGTGCCATAATGCATGGCGATCAGTTGTGTCAGTCCGCAAGGCTCAAACTGGGATGGTACCAGCAGCGCATCCGCCCCCGCATAAATCCTGTGAGCCCTCGTCTCGTCGTACATGATATTAGAACATACATTTCCTTTGTAAGCATATTCATAATACCGGAAGGAATCCTCATATCTGCTATCCCCGGAACCAAGTACGACGACCTGCGTATGTTCATCCATGATCTGTGTCATGATGGAATTGACCAGATCCAGTCCTTTCTGGTCTGTCAGGCGGGAGATCAGGCCGATCACGAACTTGTGGTCATCCTGGGCCAGTCCCAGCTCCTCCTGCAGCCTGCGCTTGTTTTCCTTTTTCTTTTCCAGCACATTGGTGATATCATAGTTTTCGTACAGCCTGTCATCCGTATAGGAATTCCAGATATCATAATCGATACCATTGACAATGCCCCGCAGCTTATTGGAATGATATCTCAGATGGGCGTCCAGTGTCTCGCCGTAGTATGAATTCTGGATCTCCCCTGCATAAGTATTGCTGACCGTTGTAATGATATTGGCATAGGTAAGACCGCCCTTTAACATATTGGCGTCCTCATAGCCTGTCTTTAATGCGTCTTTGTTAAATACATAATCCGGCAGTCCCGACCAGTAGCGGATCGTGGGAATATTGTAGATGCCCTGGAAGCGCAGGTTGTGGATCGTCAGGATCGTTTTTGCGGAAGTCAGCTTTGTATCCACAAACTTTATCCTCAGATACACGGGAACCAGCGCCGCCTGCCAGTCATGGCAGTGAATGATATCGGGGATCCAGTCCATGTAGTTCAGCGCTGCCAGCGCTGCTTTTGCGAAGTAACAATATTTGGGGATATCATCGACCAGATTCGTATACGGATTTCCGGTAGCAAAAAATTCTTCATTATCAATGAAATCATACACTACGCCTTCCCAGACATATTCCATGATCCCCACATAAAATGATCTTCCGTCGGCGCACAGATCCATTTGGAAAGAGCCCTTATATACCATTTTCTCCTGATATTCCTGGGGAATACACTTGTAACGCGGAAGGATCACTTTCACATCGCAGTTCTGTTTGATCAGCGCTTTGGGGAGGGCATACATCACATCACCCAAACCGCCAGTCTTTACAAACGGGTAACACTCTGAACCGATAAATGCGACACTTCTTCTGGGTGTCGTATACACTTCCGTGTTTGGTGCTTCCGTTGTTTCGACTGTTTCTGTTGTTTCTGTTGTTTCTGTTGTTTCGACTGTTTTTGTTGTTTCTACTTTCTTTTCTGCCGCTTTTTCGTCTGTTTTTTCTGTTTCCGTTTTTTTAGCATTTGCTGTCTTGACATTTTGGGTCTTGTCCTCCTCTAAAGACGGATCCACGGATTCTGCCTTAACTGCTTCTGACACATTATTTTTTCCCCTTTTTGCAGTGCTGGCTGGTTTACTTTTTTTTGTTGTTGTTGTAGTTTTTCTTTTTGTCATCCGACACCTCCATAATTTATTTTTCTTCTATTATAATATAAGTTGAAAACATAAGCAATGGGTGTTGGAATTTTCCGCCTTATTTGACGCCGTTTTCATTTCCGATTATGTTTAGGAACTTCGGGAAAATCCTTTTTAGGGTGGCAGGCGCCATTCATGGCGCAACCTGCACACCCGCATCCGCAGGATGATTTCCCCTTTCCCTTACTGCGTATCATACTGGCAATGGCCGCCGCCACCACGATCATCAGAAGCACACTGATGATGATCGTCGCCATATTCTCCACAATCCATGTAAGCATCCGATCCCTCCTGTCATCATTTATCATCTCTACAAATCTGCCATTTTCACTTTTGCAGTCAGCTTCGCCGTCTCCCGATACGGCCGAAACAACATATAGATCATACCGCCGAGGATCACGATCGCCGCCAGCAGTCCGATGACGTTCACATTTCCCGCAAATGCCGAACCGATCTGGTAAATCATCAATGCCGCCGCGTAAGCCAGACCGCACTGATAGCCGATCGCAAACCAAGTCCATTTCGCACTGTTCATCTCGCGCCTGATGGCACCGATCGCCGCAAAGCAGGGTGCGCACAGAAGGTTGAACACAAGGAAGGAATATCCCGCAGCCTGCGTAAAGTTTGCACCGATCTCAGACCATCTGCCGGGATAGAGGATCCCCATCGTGCCGACGATATTTTCCTTTGCCACCAGACCGGTGATCGATGCCACCGCCGCCTGCCAGTTGCCCCACCCAAGCGGTATAAAGATCCATGCGACCGCTCTGCCGGCTGCCGCAAGAAGCGACTGGTCCATCTCTTCCTCCGAAAGCATCCGGAATCCTTCCGAAGTAAACCCAAAGTAAGTCGCAAACCAGATCACGATAGTGGAGAGCAGGATGATCGTGCCCGCCTTCTTCATGAAAGACCATCCGCGCTCCCACGCGGAGCGCAGCACATTGCCCGCCGTGGGCATATGGTAAGCCGGAAGCTCCATGACAAAAGGCGCAGGATCGCCGGAAAACATCTTCGTCTTTTTCAGCATGATGCCGGAAATAATGATCGCAGCCATGCCCACAAAGTACGCGCTTGTTGCCACCCATGCGGATCCGCCGAAAACCGCCCCCGCCACCATGGAGATAAACGGTACCTTTGCACCGCACGGGATAAAGGTTGTCGTCATGATCGTCATTCTGCGATCCCGCTCATTCTCGATCGTTCTCGACGCCATGATCCCCGGAATGCCGCAGCCCGTGCCGATCAGCATCGGGATAAAGGACTTGCCGGACAGTCCGAACTTGCGGAAGATCCGGTCAAGGACAAAGGCGATACGCGCCATATAACCACAGGCTTCCAGGAAGGCGAGGAGCAGAAATAAGACAAGCATCTGCGGCACAAAGCCAAGCACCGCGCCCACGCCGGCTACGATGCCGTCCTTGAGCAGTCCTGTAAGCCAGCCTGCAGCCCCCGCTTTCTCCAGTGCATTTTCAACAAGAACCGGCACCCCGGGAACCCATATGCCGTAAGCCGCCGGATCGGCATCGCCGCCTGCCTCCCCATACGCCAGGGAGCCGATGCCAAACAGGTGCCACCCGTCACCAAATAACCCGTCATTTGCCCAGTCTGTCGCAAAAGCTCCTACCGTCACCATCGATATGTAATACACCAGAAACATGACGGCGGCAAAAATCGGAAGTCCAAGAAAGCGGTTTGTGACAATCCTGTCAATCTTATCGGAATTTGTCATCCCTCCCGCGGATCTTTTCTTAAAACATCCTTTGATGATGTTCCCGATATAAAGATACCGCTCATTGGTGATGATGGATTCTGCATCATCGTCCATCTCCTCCTCGGTTTCCCTGATCCATGTTTCAATATGGGCAAGGACAGGCTCCTCCAGCTTCAGCTGTCCTAATACCTCATCGTCCCGTTCAAACAGCTTGATGGCATACCAGCGCTTCTGATCTTTTGGCAGTCCGTGTACCGCCTCCCCGATATGGGCAAGGGCGTGCTCCACTGTCCCCGAAAAGGTGTGCATGGGAACACCCTTTCCGTTCTTTGCCGCGTCGACCGCAGCCTCCGCAGCCTCCATGATGCCGTCTCCTTTCAGGGCAGAAATCGCTGCCACCTTACAGCCAAGCACCTCCGACAGCTCTGCGGTGTTGATCCTGTCGCCGTTTTTCTCCACCACATCCATCATGTTGATCGCAACAACAACAGGGATCCCAAGTTCCGTAAGCTGCGTGGTCAGATACAGATTTCTCTCCAGATTCGTGCCATCAATGATGTTCAGGATCGCATCGGGACGCTCGCTGATCAGGTAATCTCTGGCCACCACTTCCTCCAGTGTATAGGGAGAAAGCGAATAAATGCCGGGAAGATCCATGATCGTGACGCCTTCATGTCTTTTGAGCTTTCCTTCCTTTTTCTCCACCGTGACACCCGGCCAGTTCCCGACAAACTGGTTGGAACCTGTCAGGGCATTAAACAATGTCGTTTTTCCGCAGTTTGGGTTGCCTGCAAGCGCAATTTTCATACTCATTATTTCTCCCCTCCTACTCAACTTCGATCATTTCCGCATCCGCTTTCCTTATGGAAAGTTCATAGCCGCGGACAGTCACCTCGATCGGGTCCCCCAAAGGCGCTGTCCTGCGGATCTGCACATCCACGCCCTTCGTCAGTCCCATGTCCATGATCCGGCGCCTGACCGCTCCCGCTCCGTGGAGTTTTACAATCCGGACGGTATCACCGACTTTCGATCCCTTCAGCGTTTTCATCTCTTTCTTCCTCCGATTTTCCTAATATTTTGCTCAGATCATGATCTTCTGCGCCATCTCTTTGCTGATAGCGATACGGGAGTCCTTCACATTCACGATAACATTGCCTCCGACCGCGTTTATCAGCGTAACCGCACTCCCCACGACAAAACCGAGATTCTCCAGATGTGCCCTGACTTCCTGCTTTCCCCCGATCTTCCTGATCCTGTTTTCCTCTCCTGCTACTGCCAATGTAAGCGGCATCATGCATCCACCTTCTTTTTGATTCGCATTAGTTTTAACTAACCTGGCATGCCAAATATAAGTTAGTATTCACTAATCAAGTATAATGATAAAACTCCGCCGGATCTTTGTCAACGTTATTTTTATCGCCAGCCGCAGTTTCATCATACTTACCAATATGTTAGGTAAAACTAACTTGTATTTTTGTGCAAAATATTCATCGCAGTACCGCAATCATTTTAAAGCGATCGGTACCTGCGTTTTGTGTCAGGACAAGATCGTTATACTTCAAGTATATTGACATTTATCAGACCTGCATTTAATATAAAATAGGTACCAGAACAAATCGAGCAGGGAGGAGGATCAGAATGAGATTCGAACAGTTGCAAAAAGACATGATGGCAGCGATGAAAGCCAGGGACAAGGTGAGAAAGGACGCGCTCTCCGCCCTTGTATCGGCGGCAAAGAAAGTCGCGATCGACGAGGGCTGCCGTGACAACATCAGCGAGGAGATCGTGGACCGCGTGATCCTGAAAGAGATCAAGTCCGTCAAGGAACAGCTTGACACCTGTCCTGACTCAAGGGCCGATCTGAGACAGGAATATCAGGCAAGATACGATATCTTTCAGGAATATGCGCCGAAAATGATGTCCGCAGAGGAAATCGAGACCTTTATCACGGAAAAATTTGCGGATGTTGCGGCACAGAAAAACAAAGGACTGATCATGAAAACGATCATGCCGGAATTAAAAGGCAAGGCGGATGGCAGCGTGATCAATCAGGTTGTAGCCAGGCTCTGCCAGTGAACCCTTCCAAAAAACCCTGAAGAACAGTCGCCATAAGGCTTGTTCTTCAGGGTCTTTTCACTTCACCGGCCGCCGGCAGTTAAACATAGTACTGCGCCTGCGCTTCCCACATTCTGTGGTAAACGCTTCCCTTCTGCGCCACAAGCTCCTCGTGGGTCCCGTTCTGTACGATCTCTCCTTCGTCAAACACAACGATCTCATCGCAGAAGCGGCAGCTACTCATCCGGTGCGAGATGAACACCGCGGTCTTTTCCGCGACCATTTCGTTAAAACGCGTGTAGATGTCCTGTTCGGCAATGGGATCCAGCGCGCTTGTAGGCTCGTCGAGTATGACCATCGGTGCATTGCGGTACAGCGCCCTGGCAAGCGCGATCCGCTGCTTTTCACCGCCGGATATCTCGATCCCCTCCTCGTCACCGTCCTGCTGATCCTTCAAAAGCCGCGAGTCGATCCCGTTTTTCATGTTCAGGACCCGCTCGTAGATGCCGGCGTCCTGAAGGCTTTTGACCACCCGCTCCCTGTCAAATACGGGACCCGCCGCCACGTTTTCTGCCACCGAGAAAGAGAAGATCCTGTAATCCTGAAACACGATGGAAAAGAGGCGGATATATTCGTCGTAGTCGTATTTGCGGATGTCGATGCCGTTTAGGAGGACCGCCCCCTCCGTAGGGTCATAGAGCCTGCACAGAAGCTTGATAAAAGTGGTCTTGCCGGCACCGTTGGCGCCTACGATCGCTAATTTCTGTCCTGTCTTTAGGCAGAAGGAGACATTCTTTAGCACCATCCTGTCATTGTTTGGATAGTGAAAGCTGACATTTCTAAACTCCAGTTCATACTCGTTGTCAAACCGCTTCTCCACCGGAAGCGTTCCGTCGTATTTTTGATTTCTGACTTCCATCAGTTCATTGTAGCTCTCCAGATAGATATTCTGTGTGTGAATGTTGATGAACAGCGAGAATACAACTCCGATCTGTGTCTGGAGCAGGGTGATCGCGCTGATGTATCTTGTCACTTCCCCGATCGTGATCATGCCGTAGATCGCCTTGATCCCCACGTACGCATACACCGCCACGGTAAAGATATTCTGTGCGAACACCGACCATACCCCGACCTTCATCCCGTCCCTGATCGCCTGCTTCTGGGCGCTTTCGATGTCATCGCGGGCTGCCATGCCTTTCTTGTAGATCACGTCGAACATTTTGAAGATCCGGATATCCTTGCCCCTGGGATAGTCACTGATCAGGTTTAAGAAAAACCAGTAAACCCGTCCGCTCCTCACCTCGACCTGATCACAGTTGTAGCGGATCCGTCCCTGTTTCGCCTCGCACATGCTCCCGATATAGATGGTCAATACCAGCATCCCAAGCAGCAGGTAATAGCTGACCGGGGATGCAAAGAAGCCATACACCACGCCCGTGCCCTGATGGGGCATGGCGATAAAAAGCCCTGCCATGGCAGCAACCGCCCCAATGCAGGAGAACATGGCACCGAACAGATCCATCGTTTTGAGCACATATTCACACATTCCCCCCATCTTGTCCGTATTGTCGTCTGCCTGCGCAATAAGCTCCAATGTGCTGTTGCGTTCCAGAATATCATAGTCCAGTTTCATCGCCTTAAAGCCGATATCCCTGGATTTGCGGTGCTCCACGATCTGCCAGCACATATCCAGAAGTTTTAGCATCGCACTACAGATCAGCGCTGCCAGCATCTGGCTTCCTACCATGATA
Organism: Lachnospiraceae bacterium; assembly: GCA_021770785.1. GTDB lineage: Bacteria > Bacillota > Clostridia > Lachnospirales > Lachnospiraceae > Roseburia. The sequence continues at coordinate 22,313 of JAETQH010000009.1, read as the reverse complement.
AACGCGGCTGTCAGGATCGCGTCCCTGTCCGCTCCCGTCACCAGCATATCGACAATCCGCGCGCCCAGGATCATCGGGATAAACGGCTGGGCGCGTTTTGTCAGCGTATACAGGACGGTGATCGGGATAAACGGGTGATACAGACTGTGTATATTTCCTATATTTTTCCGAAAACACTGAAAAAAGGATTTATTCTTCTTCATGGCTGTCTGCATCTCCTTCCTGATAGTACTGGCTCTGCACCTTAAAAACCTCCGCGTATTTTCCGTTCTTTGCCAGCAGTTCGTCATGTGTGCCCGTTTCCTGGATCCTGCCGTTTTCGAGAAAGAGGATCTTGTCGCAGAATTTTGTGCTCGCGAGTCTGTGGGAGATGAACAGCGCCGATTTTTTGCGTGTTGCCGCCTTATACTCTTCATACATGTCATTTTCCGCGATCGGATCCAGTGCGGCCGTAGGCTCGTCGAGCACGAGCAAAGGCGCATCCTTATACAGACATCTGGCAAGCATGAGCTTCTGCATCATACCTCCTGACAACTGGATCCCGTCGGGATCGAAGGTCTGGGTCATGCTCGTCAGTTCCCTGCGTTCGAGGGCTTCGATATCCTTCCATAAACCCGCGCGGCGCAGGCATGTGCGCACCAGATCCATGTCTGTATCCTCCTCCATACGTCCCGACACATTGCTGGCGATAGAAACCGGCATCATATTGATATCCTGAAAGATGACAGCCAGAAGATCGTGATACTCGTCCAGATTCAGCGTCTCTATGGAATGGCCGCCGATCAGGATCTCTCCGCCTGTAGGATGGTAGAAGCCGCACAGCATCTTTACAAGTGTGGTCTTTCCTGCCCCGTTGTGTCCCACGAGCGCGATCTTCTCCCCGGGCTGAATGCAGAATGATATGTCTTTGAGAATGTCCTCCTCCCCCTCCTCATACCGGAAGGACACGTTTTTAAACTCGACCACTGGCATTTTCTCATACCACTCCCTGGGAATACCCATGCCCTCTTCCCGCAGGAATTGATTCGGGTAATCCATCATTTTGCGGTACTCACAGACCATCAGGTTTCCCTCCAGCAGATAACTGATGTGATAACGCAGGTTGGCAAACCATTCGGCAAGTCCGGCAACGACACCAAGACCCAGCGTGAACTCCGCTATACTCAGGGAGCCGTCTAACACCCCGGCAGTCAGGATCGCATATGCCAGCAGATCTCTCGCCGCAACAAAAAGGGCATCGGAAACACTTACCGCATACTTACGCCTGCACTGCCCTGCCGTCAGCACGATGTTTCTGCCTTCCAATCTGTCAAATCCCGAGCGGAACCAGTCAGCCATATTGTATATGCGGATATCCTTGCCGTTCTCCACGGATATCGTCTGCTGTTTCAGATAGAAATACCTGCCCCATATCCGGTACTGCTCATCCATTGTCTGCGCCCTGTACTTGCGGGAACGCGCCTCCAGCAGCGAACTTACGACAGACATCATCACGATGATGACCAGGATCCGCCAGTCAAAGAAAGAGATGGTCAGGGAGTAGAGCACAATGCCTGCAGCCGTGGCAACGATCAGCGGATAGTTGGTGTACATCAGGTTCACCCCCTGCCTGTACAGGTTGACAGCATGGGTTGCCCTCGTCATAAGGCGCTGCTGGGCGGGAGATTCCACATTGACATAATCAGCGTGCAGGCTCTTCTGAACGAGCTGCATCAGAAATTCCTTGTTCTGGGTAGTTTCATAATAATAATCACTCCACACCTTGATGTACTGGCTCCCGATCTGACATACAAGGTATACCGCCAGCATGACAGCCATCACCATCAGATAATGACTGGTCCTTCCTTTTTCCGTGATGCTCCCGACGGCTGCGGCAAGCGTGACCGTGCCGATCACACGCAGCGCCAGATAAAAAAATATCGAGCCGTACACAGCAAGTCTCATTACGGGCTTCACACCATACAGGATCTTATAAATATACCGCACATTGCCAAATAATGTATACTTTGTTCCGTTCATACGTTCTCTCCTGTCATATGAAATATTGATTATATTTATTATTTTACCATGCTTTCGAAAATAAAAAAAAATCGTACACGAATTGTAATTTTTCGTGCACGAACCTGCCAAGGCGTTTCATCGGTTATTTTCCTACAGCTTCTAAAGCGGCAGCATGATCTCTGTCGAAAACACCCCCGGCTCATTGGCGCGCCGGATATATCCATTGTACTTCTCAACAACGAGATCGACGCGTTTCAGGCCGTGTCCGTGATCGCCGCGTTTCGTTGATACATACTCTGCGTCGAGCTTCCTGACTGTCTCACCGGTGGAATTGGTGACGGCAATATAGAGCTGCTGTCTGCACACACTCACATAGATCCGCAAGAACCGATCCGCATCCGCGGACATTTTTCGACAGGATTCCACCGCATTGTCGATCAGATTTCCAATGATGACGCACAGGTCTATGTCCTCGATCGCCGGATTCTCCCCGATCTGAGCCTTGCAGTTTACACGGATCTTTTCCCTTTCGGCGATGCTCAGCTTACTGTTCAGTATGGCATCCAGGCTGACATTGCCTGTCGCGTACTTTACATTAATGCCGTCGAGATCTCCTTCAAGCTGATTCAGATAATTTTGCGCCTCCTCGATCTGTCCCATGGCAAGGTGTGCTTTGAGCTTCTGGAGATGGTTGTGGTAGTCGTGGCGCCAGCCCCGCATCTTCATATAGATATCATTTACTTCCTCAACCTGTTTCGCCATCACCTTCACCTGATAATCCAGATATTTTCTGTCCCCAAAATGAAACATCCTGCACCTCCCTCCCGGTCATGCTGTGTCCTTCAAAAAAAATATTTCATAAACGCGTCATTTAATGGTCCGTATGCACCGCGGCTGACCGCCACCGACTCCCCGTTTTCAAGGAAGCACTCCTCTCGGGTAATCCTGTTGACAAATTCAAGATTTACAACAACCGACCGATTCGCCATGACAAACCTGTCAGGATCAAGCTTTGGCAGGATCTCCTTAAGGCTTGCCTTCCACTCATATGTCCTGTCTACTGTCTGCATCTTAAGATAATGTCCGTCAACCTTTACAGACAGGATCTCGCTCCTTAAAAGCCTCAGATTTTCCCCATGGTATTTTATTGCGATATAATCCTCCCTGCCGCTCCCGATCTTCTCCATACATGTGTCCAGCACTTTTACCAGCTCACACTCTGTAACGGGTTTGATCAGGTATCTGACCGCCCCGATCTCATATCCCTCAAACACATACTCCGTTTTCCCAGTGAGAAACACAATCTGTACATTCCGGTCAGATTTTCTTATTTCATGTGCCAGTTCCATGCCATTCATGTCTCTCATGCAGACATCCAGAAATATGATATCAAATATTTTCTGTCCGCCAAACTTAAACAGATATTCCTCCGAGCTCTCGACAAATGTGGTGTTGAGCCGGACATTCCTGGCATTTCCCCACGCTTCCACCAGCTTTCCGTAATATTCATGCAGTTTTGTCTCATCTTCTACAATCGCCACCCTGATGAACATGACTGTCCCCTTCCCTTTGTACCACATAATAATTCCCTGCGTCTCTCTGTGCCTGATATTGCGAGAGACCATCATATTCTTATTATACACAGAACTTTTCATAATGCAAGATTTCTTTGCTTTCATTCAGGTCACATTTAAATGGAAAAGTCTGGATAAGGTACTAAATGATAATTGTACATATTTTTTTCCGGCTCCCGTGCGCATCAAGAATAGAAGTGAATTAATTCACTTCATTCTGACCCAAAACTCAGACACTTATTCCTTTGAATTTAATTATTTTTTAATCATTGCAGGTGAATTAATTCACCTGCAATTCCTTAGAAAAAATTTCTCCGGATCATTTTCGATCAGATTCTCAGCTAAAAAGATTGCAAAAAACTGCCTGATTCTATATAATGAAATAAAATCAGCAGAGACGAGGTACAGAGAATGCAAAAAATAACTTTTATGAATTTTAAGGGCGGTGTGGGTAAAACGACATCCGTATGCACAATGGCAGAATTACTAGGTCTGGCGGGATACCATGTATTGATAATAGACCTGGATCCCCAATCCAACACATCCAGGATGTTTGGAATCAAAGACGATATCGAGGAGTTGAATTATGAACATCTCTTTTGCCATAAAATGTATTCCAAAAAAAGCATGCAGGAATTCATCGTTCAGACGAACTACACAAATGTTCACATGCTCCCCTCCTCCGAAGAAATGTGCGATGTCATATACAAAATCTATGACGGCACAAAAGAAACTGCAAATGATAAAAACGACAGGATAGAATTGCGCTTTGCCAAAAACATCAAACTGATCGAGGAGGATTATGATTACATATTTATAGATACCTCACCTTTCAAGACTTATTTATCGTATTGCGCAATATTAACTTCCGACAAGGTAGTGACGCCCATAAGCCTCGACAACTTCTCATACGAGGGCGTTCTAAAGCTCGCAAACCTGATCATCGAACTAAATGCGAACTTTAAAAGAAACGCCGAGTTCATGGGTGTATTTTTTACTAAAATCAAGAGCAAGACCTCCAACCTTTTTACCGGAATGAGCGGCAGCTACCAGGAGCAGCTCGGTGATCTTTTCATACCGATCGCCATAAGGGATCTGATCGCTGTGGCAGAAGCAAACACCGCCTTCCAGCCGCTGTATACATACAACAAAAAATGTCCGGCACTCAATGATTATATCGAACTACTCAATTATATGGACCTGATCGATAACAGGCACTATAAAAAACTGAAAAACCTATTGGTGACAAAGAAAGGCGGAGACAAATAATGGCAGCAAAGAAAAAGAACTTTGGCGTAGGAATGGCAAGCAGCATAAAGATAACGGAGAGCAATACCCTAAAAGACATGAAGGCAAAACAAAATTTCAATTTTCAGTATATACACAGGGATAAGATCGACATCAACCCTCTCAACAAACGCTATGCCCAGGAAGATATCGAACAGTTGAAAGAATCCATCCAATCCACGGGATTGCTCCACAATATCTGCCTGACGAAAGACGAAAGTACAAACAGGTACAGACTGATATCCGGGGAGAGAAGATGGCGGGCGATCGACCTCTTCACAGACGAAGAGTACAAAAACCAGTTTCCAAGCGGTATCCCAAGCCATATAATGGTATTCGACAGCGAGACCGATGAAGAAATAGCCCTCATTGCGGCAAATGTGGAAGACCGCGACGAGAGCCAGGAGAAGAAGCGGGACAGCATCCTGAGATTAAAGGAGCTCTACGAACTGAAACGGGATCAGGGCGACACGCAGTACAGTAATATCAACAAGATGATCGCCGAAAAGACCAAAATGTCAACGCGGCAGGTGACAAAATATACAAATACAGCGAAACTCATACCTCAACTGCAGGAATTGTTCAATAAGGAACAGATCAAGATAGATGACGCTTCCAATTTTGCCGTGTTGTCAGAGGAATCCCAGCGAAAGATACTCGGGATCATACAGCGGGATGGCAGCGTAAATGCAGAAAACCTAAAGATCATAAAAAAACAGGAAGCCGAAGCCAGGGAGCTTCAAAAATCGCTCACCCAGAAAGAAGATGAACTAAGAAAAAAAGAAAGCCTGATCGATGAACTCACAAAACAGGTCGAGAAGCTTGAACAGAAAAACATATCAGCGCCGGATGCGATCATCAAAGACGAGATCAGCGAACTGAGGGCGGCAAAGGAAAAAGCTGAGAAAGAGCGCGCGAACCTTCAGGCTAAGATCGATAAAATGGAGGAGGACAAAAAACAGCGGGAGCTAAGAAACATTGAGATCACCACAGATGAATTGAAGAGGATCGAGACGATCGCAAAACTCGAACAGACGATAGAACAGTTCGAAAATTCATTTAACATCCTGAAAACCGGCAAAAACATCATCATTCAGGACGAGACCCTGCGCTCTAAGATCGAGATCCTTGCAAACCGTTTTAACGGACTCTTAAACACATAAATCAGGTAGGAGCATGACGCGGAGGATCCATCCCCACTCCGCGTCATTCCATATCGCTTAGTTTCATCTGCACATTATTGGCTAATATCAGATTTTCAAATTCATCCATATCCCCATAGTCCTGTTTTTCAAATACTTCCCACTTTTTTTGTCTGGCAGCATCTGTATAATTCTCCCTGATCGCCGAGATCAGAAATCCGACCACATTCTCGACATTTCCCGCCTTCTGATATAACTGGACAGCCTTTTTGATCTTGTCCATGTTATAATTTGCTGCCTCAGCAATCGATCTCAGATCTTTTGTTTTGAGTACCAGCGGCATGATCATCCGCATATCATCCAGAAAATCTTCCATCTCTTCCGCGGTCTTCTTCACTTCAGGGACGGGAACATCCTTGAGCAGATCCACATAAAACTCAATATCCACGACTCTGCCCCTTGCCCCTTTGCCAAGAATGTAGCTGACATGAATATCCGTCTTCTCGTTGATCTCTTCCACAGAAGGATCCAGGACCCTGGTCTTAAAATCCTTCCAAGTATCATATTTTACCTTTTTGTCCTTTATCTTCCCTTCGTCACCCTTTTTTAAGATTTCGTAGGCTCTCTTGTAGACATCCATCGTCGGATTTTCGGAATGAAACAGCTTGATCACTTTCTCATCCTTTGCATCAAGCACCCCGATCGTAAACTTAAGCTCCAACAGATCCAGACGAAACTGAAACCTGTCCGTCCGCTGTTCGATCGGCACATATTTGGGATAATAACACTTACTCTTTAAGATCTCATAAAGCCTGTAGCTGTAATTTCTCGTAAAGCGCAGCATGGTAGGCAGGTTCAGCACTGTAAAATTGTCCTTTAGCTCTATCACATAGTTGCGTATATTCGGATTAAACTCAAAATAAAGGTCACTGTCATTATAATTGATGGTATGGTAGATATTTTCTATATGAAAATGCTTTTTACTGTCATTCTGGATATAGATCGCCAAAAGATGAAGGCTATTTGCCGCTTCCAGCAACTGCCTGTAGATATTTCCGTCATCTATAACGCTGTTCCCATCCTTATCCTGTTTGGCCAGAAGCTTTCTGAGCTCACTTTTCGTGATGGTCACACTCATCTTTCCACCGTTCTCAAAATTTTCCCTCAGTCTGGATAACGAAATGGCAAACAGCTTCTCACTGGTCAGTGACATTTTATATTTCGCCTTGATCAGATAATTTGATTTTCTGTATGTACCTAAGTCCGCATCATATGTAGTCGCTACAATCCTATTTTCCATCGTCTACCTTCTTTTGTGAAGCATGTCTGCAGTTACAGATTTATTTTGCCATTTTATCATAAATTATGCAAGTAGAATAATTTGCTGAAAAACAGCCCACACGCCAAATCCTCTGTATATTTGTCCCTTTCTGACCGTATTTTTGTCCTTTCTGTTTTTCAAAAACCGCCCTTGTCGTGACCTCTTTAGTCAACACTGTATCTGATCCTTTACAAAGACCTGATTGCTTTCTTTTCAATGAATACAAGCTTTTTTTATCGTCTTACTGTAATAATGTCCTGATGTGACTGTATTTTTGTCCCTACCTAAACACAGGCATCTTATCCAAAAAAAGGAAATAGAAAGACCACATTGGTCAATCTCGTCAATTTCACGAAACCGCTCCAGACCAGAACGCATCTTTCTTCCCACACTCTGTAAATTTGTCCCTTTACACCGATATTGATCTGTATTTTTGTCCCTTTCTGACACATACGCTCTGTAAATCTGTCCCTTGAAATATCCCCTGGCACAGAAATTTCCGATCCGGTATTCCCTCCAGACGCCGTTCTGTAAATTTGTCCCCTGCTCCATCCTTCCATAGATTTGTCCTACCCTGACTGTATAAAAGTCCTTTTCTGACTGTAAATCTGTCCTTTGCAAAGCTCCTTTGATCCTCTGTAAATTTGTCCCCTGCTATCCGTAAATATGTCCCTGTCTGACCGTATTCCAATCCTTAGCTGACTGTAAACCTGTCCTTTAGAAATGCTGGATTTTCTTGGAAATCAGGCAAATGTTAATCTCGTAATAAAATAAATAAGTTGTTGTCTTTTTATATAATAAATAAACAACACGGTTTGACATAAACGAAAAGAAACCAATCAGATCATCAGCAAATACAGTGACTTTTCAAGGAAAATATGTTATATTCTCCTTGAAAGGACAACGTACTGTAGATTAAGGAGGTTTTTATGGCGGCATATCTATTTTCACATTTTATCGGAGATGAAAGAAATGGAGAACAGATCTATTTTTCTGTGAGCAGGGACGGGCTGCACTGGCAGGATCTAAACGATGGAAAGCCGGTTCTCTTGTCACAGACCGGCACCTGCGGTGTGCGGGATCCGTTTCTGGTGCGGCACCCGCAGACAGGCACAATCTATCTGATCGCTACCGATCTTCGCATCGAGGCTGGGTATGGCTGGGAGGCGGCACAGGAGAACGGAAGCAGGAGCATTATCATATGGGAAACAGACGACTTCGTGCACTGGACAAAGGAAAGAAGCTGTGAGGTCGGGATCCCCGAAGCCGGATGTGTGTGGGCGCCGGAGGCGGTATTTGACAGGGAAAAGAATGCTTTTCTTGTATTCTTTGCGTCAAAGGTAGACGGAAAACACAGGATCTACGCTTCCTATACAAATGATTTTAAGCAGTTTTCTGATACGTTCCTGTATATGGAAAAAGAAAAAGATGTGATCGATACGACAATCTTGGAGGACGACGGACAGTACTACCGCATCTCCAAGGATGAGACGGACAAGAGGCTGGTGATGGAACGGTCAGATTCCCTGACGGGGGAGTTTGCCAGGATATCTTCCCCGGTATTGGATCATCTGGTTGGCGTCGAGGGACCGGAGGGCTACCTCATGCCGGATGGAAAGACATGGTGTCTGATCGCGGACCGGTTCCAGACCAGGGAAGGATATCTGCCCATGCTGACTGACGATCTGGCATCCGGCAGTTTCAGGATCCTGTCGCCGCATGAGTATGATATGGGAAAAACAAAAAAACGCCACGGGGGAATATTGCAGATCACGGATGAGGAATATCAGAAGCTTCTGACATGCTTAGACAGAAAATGAGGAAGGATGAAATAAAAAATGGAAAGAGGCAAAAGAACATCGAGGCAGGCGCCGGATCTGATCACGGACAGGGCATATACTTTTCCGGCGTTTGCTGACGGCAGGGTCCTGCCCGGGAAGAAGTGCGGGCGTCTGCCGGCCATGGGATGGAATAGCTGGAACGCATTTGGCAGCGGCAACACGCAGGAGCTTACAAGGCAGATGGCGGATGCCATGGTGTCGCTGGAGCTTGACAGGGCAGGATACGAATATCTTGTGCTGGACGACGGCTGTTACAGGACAGAGCGGGTGGAAGGACGGCTCGCCAATGAGGTGCAGAAGTTTCCAGACGGATTTCGTACGCTGGCGGACTATATCCACGATAGAGGGCTGAAATTCGGCATGTACAATGACATCGGCACGAATCTCTGTGCAGGCGCCGCGGTCGGCACCTGCGGTTATGAAGATCTGGACGCACAAAGTTATGCGGAATGGGACATCGATTTTATCAAGGTGGACAACTGCTATTATCTGTGGGACAATGCCACCTTCTCCGACGCCGCCAATGCGCGATATGTCTATGCACCAAACATCAGGGGGATCCGGGTCGGCGGGTCTGGGTCCGGGCGGATATACCGGACGGAGGAGGACGGTGCTTTTACCGGACAGGGTGCATATTTACACAGAAACGGCTATGCGACGCATATCGGTACGTTTGACGGGACAAATACCGGGGTGACGCCGGTGGGAGACCGCAGCGGCGAGCTGACATTCTGCGTTGATGTGCCCGATGACGGCAGATACGGCATTTCGGTGGAGTATGCCACAGGAAAAGAGGAGGGTGTGGGCGAATGGCTGCAGCTTGCGGTGGGAGAGCCTGCATGTGAGACAAGGTACTGCGACGGCCTCCTGCCAGAGACGGCGGATCCGGAGGCTTTTGTGTGGTCGCAGCCGATCATGGTCTCACTGAAAAAAGGAAAAAATACAGTACGGCTGATGAACCACAGAAGGCAGGAAAATGTACTGAACTCCTATGCGGCTCTGTTCGAGGGCTTAAACAGGGCAAAGCCCGGCCATGATATCCGTTTTTCCATCTGCGAATGGGGAAAGACACAGCCGCAGAACTGGGGATATAAGGTCGGTGATTCGTGGCGTATTTTAAATGATATCACTTTTTGGGTCGGATCGGACGGAAATCCGGGCAGGGCATCATGGGAGTCCAAGGATACGGCAAGTATCACGTCGCAGTATAACAAAGCGGTAGTGATGGATGAATTTGCAGGGCTGGATAAAGGGTGGAACGATCCTGACATGCTGGTGATCGGTATGGACGGCATCACGCCCGTGATGTGCAGGACGCATATGACGATGTGGTGCATGATGAACGCGCCGCTCATGCTGGGAATGGATCTGCGGCGGCTCACAAAGGGGGACGCGCTGTGGCAGATTGTCGCAAACAGATCGATCATCGCGCTGAATCAGGACATGCTGGGAATACAGGCAAAGCGGATCTGGTGCTCCATGGACAGGGAACATCCGGACACATCGTATATCACGGACAACGACAGGGTGGATATTCTTGCAAAGCCTCTGGCGGACGGTGCGGTTGCGCTCTGCTTTATCAATCTGGACAGCGTGCGGTATGAAGGGGAGCTTGCGGTCTGCACGGAGGACATTGTCCAGTATATCGGACACAAGATGGTGGACCAGGAGCGCTTTATGAGTGCCGCAGGGTATGATGTGGCAGATGTGTGGACGGGCAGCCGGCATGAAAATACGTCAGCGCGCTTTTCTGTCAGGGGTCTGGATGCTTATGACAGTGTGACCTACCGGATCACGCCGGTTTAGGATCTTTTGGCTTTGTTTAAGATGCCATGGGCGGAAGAGGGATCATTATGGAAAGGGACTGTTGTCTTACAGTGGGGCAGTTTGCCGGACGGCTGGAAAAAATCGTTTATGGCGCCATGGAAGGAACAGGGAGAACGGACTGTGATGTTGCGCAGCAGCCGGAAGAGCTCATAAAGCGCCGGACGGCTGCGGGAATCATACATCAGGTGCTTCTTCGTGAGGGGGAAGCAGATGAGCAGCATATAGAAGCATCATTGTGCCTAAGGGATTTGTATGCCTGCAGAACCTGTGTCAATCATATCGCACAGGTTTACGCAAAGGGAATCATGACAGCGTGGAGTGACGGCGTCTTCGGGGTAGACGAGCCGATTACATACGGGGAAGCAGAGGAAATATTACAGAGGATTTTGGACAGACAGCGCCGAAGAAAGCCAAAACCACCTGCGTCAGAAGGATGGACAACGATTTTGTGGCAGGAAGCGGAAAGGATGCTGAAAGCGGACAGGCGCATTCTGCTGGTGGATGTCCGCAGCGGGGAAGAGTACGGTCAGGGACACAGGAAGGGGAGCGTCAATGTCCCGCTGCAGGAGCTGTCCAGAAATCCCTATTGTGTCTGTGCGGACAGGGAGGCTGTCCTCTTCTTGTATTGCCAGATGGGATATAAGAGCCGCATCGCAGCGGCACTGCTCGCGGAAGCGGGATATCGGAAGGTGTATGTGGTTTTGTAGGATCATCGCTTTATGCATATGGGCACCCGCCAGCATGCGCTGACGGGTGCCCAGCGTATGTATCATTCTATGGCAGGAAGCTGGAATTTGCTGATGAGGGTATCCAGTGTCATGGCCTGCGCGGAGAGCTCTTCGCTCGTTGCGGATGCCTGTTCTGCGGTTGCAGAGTTGGACTGTACGACCTCGGATATCTGGTTGACACCCTGTTCTGTCTGCTTCATTGCCTCAGCCTGTTCGTTCGCTGTCTCACTGATATTCTTGGACGCGCTGGCAATGAGTTCGATCCCTTCCACAACGCGGTCGATGGACGCGTTGACGATATCGGCAGTCTTGCTTCCGTCGGAAATGGCGCTCAATGAGGTCTCGATCAGGGTCCTGGTCTCCGCTGCGGAGTGTGCACTCTGTTCTGCAAGCTGGCGGATCTGGTCTGCAACAACCGCAAAGCCCCTTCCGGCCTCACCGGCTCTGGCAGCCTCGATGGAAGCATTCAGGGAGAGCAGGTTTGTCTGTGATGCGATATCCTCGATCTCGGAAATGATGTTGCCAACCTGCTGCGACGCGTCATTGATGCGTCGCAGCAGGTTGGCAACATCATTTCCTTCATTTCCTTGTGGCTGCGCTCTGCCTCGTCAGCATAGGTGCGTGCCTGGTTGTAGGATTCGCCTGCCTGGTTTGCTGTGGCGCGGATATCGTCGGATATTGTCGTGATGGTCGCCTGCATCTCCTCGACAGCGCCTGCCTGGTCGGTAGCGCCCTCTGCGAGATTCTGGGAAGCGTCCGCCAGATTGCTTGCGCCTGCAGCGACCTGGTTGGACGCTTCGCTGACTGCCGTCAGTGTTTCGGACATCTGTTTTTTCAGGAGTTTCATCGCAGTCAGAATCGCTTCGAACTCACCGACATACCGAGCGCGGTCTTTGCTGATGACTGCAAAGTTTGCGTTTGCCATCTGATCCAGCACTTCAGCCACATCGTGGATGATAAACTGGAGGGAGGCCGCCATATTGGTCGTCACGCTGACCATTTCGGCAAGCTCATCTTTCGTCTCAACCGTCGGGAACGGGGATGAGAGATCGCCCTTTGCGAAGATATCCAGACGCTGCATAACCTGGGCGAGCGGTTTTGCGATGCTGTCTGCGATGCCTTTTCCCAGAGAGAGGGCAAAGAGGATCGAGATCGTAATAACGACAACAATGACGATCGTGAGTATGACAACAACGGCGGAGAGGGTGGTGGACATGCTTTGTCCCCGGTCCACTTTGATATCCATGATCTGTGTCAGATCATCGTAGATCTCGTTGTATCTTGGAATCAGGTCGTTTACGGCTCTCTCCTGTGCGAGCTTGGACTGTGCGATATCGATGCCGGATCCCTGCAGAATGATTTCTTCCTCGAGCTTCCAGTAGTCTACAAGCTTGGTCTCTATATCGTTGTAGAGCTTCTTGTTCTCGTCGGTGATCATGTAGGACTCGAGGTTTTCAAAGTCTCTTGTAAAGCTTTCCTTGTAAGTCTGATGGTCATTGAGCAGCTTGTTGATGCTGTCCGGATCATCGTAGCCGATGATACCGCGCATCGCCGAGCGGGTGTCGGCTAACTGTGCCATGGCCTTTCCCACATCACCCTGTGCGAATCCATAATTGACGATTGCTGACGCATAGAGACGCGACATGATGATCATGGTGATCAGTATGACAGCGGAAACAGCAGTCATCATGCATGCGATCGTAATGAAAGCGCGGATCAGCCGGTCTCTGATTTTGAGGTTGTTCAGTTTTTTTAACATAACTTCATCTCCTTATTCTGGTATCGTTATCGTGTAGAAAATATAATAAAATTATACAACAATTTCGGTTGTTTTGTCCATCATTTTTATAATAAAGCAAAAAACAGGCTTTCTGGTCTGGCAAAAGTGAACAGATACTTATTTTATCATGTAATTCCGGATCCACAGATAGGGAATATCGTAAAAATAGTGCGATCGGGGCTTATTTTTCTGGGTTTGGCTTTACAGACCTGACTGAAAAAGGTTACAATGTCTATAAAAAGATCTTGATTAGGACGGGGGTACTTGTATGGATCACAAACCGCTGCCGGTAGGCGTCGATCATTTTGAAAAATTAGTGACAAGAGGATATTATTATCTCGATAAAACATGGTTCATAAAGGAACTTTTGGATAAAAAAGGTGATGTCAATTTATTTACGCGCCCGCGCCGTTTCGGCAAAACGCTGAATATGAGTATGCTTTAGTATTTCTTTGAGGATATGCTGATGCGTTCAAACAACCGTGAGTGGAAGCCCTGGATACAGAAAAAGGGTTATGCGGATGCGGTTTACGACTATTCGATCGAAGGCAGGAACAGGGAGATTTTAAAGGAATACTGGCAGGAGAGCGTGGAGCAGAACAAGGACTTCGAGGTGTGCTATACACTTGGCATGCGCGGCATTCATGATTCCGGATTTGAGACAAAGGGTCTGGCGGAGAAGACGGAGGAGGAAATCAGGGCTGCCAAGGTGGAACTGCTGGAAAAAATCATTGCGGATCAGCGCGAAATCCTACAGGGCACACTTGGGCGGGAAACCATGATGACCTTCATCCCGTACAAGGAAGTGCTGGATCTGTACGATAATGGTCTGGAGATACCGGAGGACATGACGCTTGTGTGGGCAAATGACAATTACGGGTACATCCGCCGTTATCCGTCTGAAAAAGAAAAGGGACGCAGGGGCGGGAACGGGATCTATTACCACAATTCTTACTGGGCGCCGCCAAGCATGTCCTATGTGTTTCTCTGTTCCATTCCGCTGGCACACACGAGAAATGAGCTGCAGAAGGCGTGGAACGAGGGGATCCGTAAGCTGTGGGTGCTCAACAGCGGCGCCATGAAGCCGCTTGAGCAGGAGATTACCTTTTTTCTGAGACTGGCGTGGGAGATCGGGAAAACAGGCGCTTTGACAGAAAACGTGGACGCCTTTGTGGAGGACTGGATTGACAGGACATTTACAGGGAAGATCGGAAAGCAGGCGGCGAAGCTGCTGGGGGACTTTGCGCAGGTGACAAATGTGCGGAAAGTGGAGAACATGGATCATGACGCGTTCTCGCAGACAGCATATGGCGACGAGGCGGCGCTGCGGATCCACCGGTACGAGGAGATGTTTGCGGAGGGAAATGCGTTGTATGAGAGTCTGTCGGCGGAGGAGCAGGATGCCTTTTTCCAGATGGTGCTGATGCGGGTCCACGCCGCGTATTTTACAAATCTGGCCTATTATTACGGGGACAGGAGCACACTGATGTACGATCGCGGAAACATGCAGGCGGCAGCCCTGTACACGGAACGATCGAGGGAGGCGGAGGACGCGCGCAGACGGCTTCTGCACTATTACAATCATGTGATGTGCGGCGGGAAGTGGAGCGGCATTCTGAACCCGGAGGGCTTTCCGCCGCCGCGTGCGGCGATGATGCCGGTCTGTACACCGCCTTTGAAAATTGAAGGAAAGCCGTCCATGCGGATCGATGTGTGGAATGACGGGAAAGCGCTTTGTTTTGTGACACCCGGGGAGAAATGGATCGATATCGGCAACACGGGCAGCGGCGAATTTGCGGTGACGATAGAGGCGCCTGCGTGGGTGGCGGTTTCAGAAAATCAGACAGTGGTAAAGGAGGAAAAGAGAATTCTTGTCCGCGTGTCGGACGTGTCTGAGGACCGCACAGGAGAGATCCTGATACAAAATGCGGGTGACGGCAGGGCGCAGCGGATTCCGGTCAGGACGTTGAAAACGGAGTGCGCAGGATTGTCGTGTGCGGATTCGGATATCACAGAAGGAGCCGGTTCATATTGCGCACTGGAGGAGGACGGACTGATTGTTCTGGACAGACCCATGCAGTGGAATTCCCTCCGTGTCTGTTCAGGGGACAGGGAGTCAGATGTTCTGAATATTTATGCTGAAAAGCATAAAGCGGGTGATTTTAAATTTATTCGCAGGCTTGGACGTATGCAGGGCGGTCTGCTGGAGGCGTGCGTGCAGAGGGAGCCGGAGGATCTGCCGAAAGACAGAACAGAGGCGGAACCGTTGACCTTCGCATTTCTCACGCACAGTACAGGAGAGGTTTTACTGGAGATCCACCGTTTTCCGTCGCTCAATTCCGTCGGCAGGCTCCGTGTCGGTATTTCGCTTGACGGGGGACCGGTACAGATCGTGGAATCTGTCTCCAATGATGAGTGGCGCGGAAACTGGAAGGAGAATGTGCTTAATAATGTAGACAGGCTGTATTTCAAGCTTGTCATTCCGGTGTCATCGGATGCGGCGGGAGAGCGGCAGGCAGGCGGGCAATGGAAGGCAGAATCAGAACAGCAGCATACAGCAGAACAGAACCAGGCAGGAATGCATCGGCTCCATGTGTGGGCGATCGACAGGTATTTTGCTTTTTCGCGTATGGTGATCTATACAAAACCGCGGAAGGAAAACAGCCTGGCAGGCATCAGGGGAGCACAGGCTTTGCCCAAAGAGCAGGATCTGACCATGTGGTGCAATGCTTTTTATGCACAGGGAAACCAGGAGGATATACGTTCGATACCGCCCAGACCTGTATTCTATGCTGTCCGCGGAAACGACAGGGATTCCCTCACAGTGACATACAGGGAAGAACAGGCGGAATGCTTTGGCAGGACAGTAACCCCGGACTGGTATCTTGAACAGGGAAACCATATATTTGCAGAGACAGACGGTGCGATACGGATTGACGCGGCGTCCGTGCTTGCACAGAGTAATGATGCGTGGACACAGGAGACAGAAAAGTCAGAACAGGCAGGGCAGCAGGCGCGCGGACTCTGGCGGCACTGCAGCAGTGAATCTTTCGGGCGCA
Organism: Lachnospiraceae bacterium; assembly: GCA_021770785.1. Taxonomy (GTDB): domain Bacteria; phylum Bacillota; class Clostridia; order Lachnospirales; family Lachnospiraceae; genus Roseburia. Next base: position 5,753 of record JAETQH010000009.1, on the reverse strand, counting down.
GCGGACTTGCCATGTATATAAGGACATGTTATTCTGATCATCTTACGGAAAAGACGCCGGAGCTTTGCTGGAAACCTGAAACTGCCCCGAGCCTGAATTACCGCATTCAGTGTTCCGGCGGAACGTATACGCTCTGGATGCTGTCCAAGTTCAATGTGCGCGAAGAGGGATTCTTTGGCATAGGAATTGACGGGAAACAGATACCGGCGGAAAAGCTTTATGGAAACGGCGGGCTTTGGCGCTATGAGGCGGAGCAGGTTTACCGCTGGGTTCCCGCGGCGGCGATACCGCTTGCCAGAGGAGAGCATACGCTGCATATTTATGCGCTGGCCTCCGGTATGCGGTACGACAGGTTTTATCTGACAAAAGGTGAAGAACAGCCGCCGATGGATACGGCGTGGTGAGTGACTGTTTAGTCAGGGCGCTTTCCTATGGATATGACAATACGCCGGTTCTGGAAAACTGTTCCCTGACAATTAACCATAAGAAAACCGCCATCTGCGGAAAAAACGGAAGCGGAAAAAGTACACTGGTTAAAATACTCTGTGGGTTCCTGCAGGATTATCAGGGGGAGGTCTGTATCGGAAAAGAGAACCTAAAAGGGCAGGAAGAAGAATGGTTTCATTGTTTCGGATATATTCCGCAGGAGCCCTTCCTGTTTTCAGAGAGTCTGGAAAGAAATATTGCCATGTCAGAAGATTATAATGAAGAGCAGATCAGACAGGTGATCGCTCTTACCGGCCTTGGCAGGCTTGCGGGAAAAGAGATTTCCAACGACTCCGTATCCGGCGGCGAAAGGCAGAGAATTGCCCTGGCAAGGGCTCTGTACTGCGGACGGGACTGGATATTTATGGATGAACCCACTAATAACCTGGATGCGGATACCGTGGAATGGCTCAAAGATTTTATCCGCAGGACGGACAGGATGCTGGTATTTGTCACGCATGACAGGGGGCTGGCGGGCGAAGCGGAGGAGATTATCTGCATCTCTTCACTGAAACGGGAGGATTGGAGTAAATCTATCTGTTGATTTTCTGCATTTTCTTGATAATGGACTGCCAATACATGCGGTCTTTCAAGACACGGATTACCGTAATGGTGGCATCCTCTACTACAAAGAAGATTAAATATGTACTGTAAGGTTTGAATAAATGCTCAAACCCTCAATCACATATCCCGTAGCTTCATAACCTTTGGGGAAGGAATCCAGTTCCTTGATTGCCTTCTTGATCTTCTTTGAAAAGTTTTCCGCAGATTCCCGATATTTGAAGGTGTCGAGAATATACTTTTTGGTTGATTTAATATCCCAAAGAGCGTCCTTGGATATTACGATTTTATATTTCTTTGGTTTTTCTGGCATTATATTTTGTCAATTTCCTCCCATGCTTCATCAATCGTATAAACATCGCCTTTTTTCAGACTTTCTATTCCCTTGGAGAGTTCATCATATAATGCGCCTATGGCTGCTTTTTCGGAATATTCAGTTTTTAGGATTTCCTGGTTTCTAATTGCCTGTGCTGCAGGTGCCATAGTATCACTTCCCTTCGACTATTTTCTTTATTATACGGTATTTAGTATTGGCTTATCAACAGATTTTAATTTAAATATTCTTAAAACTGTGTGTCTTAGGCTTTCATGGTTCATACTCGAAGACATATTCAGCGCAATATTGCAATGTTATTTCTTTACAGCTCCTTATATTATATGTTGCCATTATATACAAGCCAACAAAATTATCAACAGTTCCTTACCTGTATCCCTTCCGGTAATCGCTGGGAATGAGTCTGGTCAGCTTTTTAAAGGCGCGGCTGAAATATTTTTCATCGTTATATCCGACGCTGAAAGCGATCTCCTGAATGGATTTATCCGTGTTTTCGAGCTGCTGCTTTGCGTGTTCCATGCGCACCTGGGTGCAGTAATCAATGAAGGATACGCCCACGATATCGTGAAAGCAGCGGCTGAAATATCCGTAGCTCATCTGCGCGCTGCGGGCGGCTTCGGTGGTATCCATGGTCTCGCTGTAGTGTGCGTCGACATGGCTCTTTACATTCAGGATACTGCGGATAACGTTGGCGGAGTACTTTCCCTGCGACTGGAAATAATCGGTTTTTTGGTATACCTGGATCAGCCAGTCCTCCACCTCCTGCCAGTTGTGAAAGAGCGGGGGAAGGGAAATCGTTTCCCCGGTAAGCTCTGCATAGGCACAGTTCCAGACGGATTCCAGCGCGAGCAGCAGGTGATAGAGGGTAGAGGTTTTCAGCCTGCTGTTTTTCAGGTCAAAGGTGATCTTGTCAAAAAGTTCATTTTCATGTACCCAGTTTAGGGACAGCCAGTCTTTTTTTAACCGCTCGACGGTTTCCTCGTTTTGAATGGTCTCCTCCTCATAAAGTTCATACGCGTGTTTGTCGTTGACATCCTTGATGGGCTGATGTTCATAAAAAAACCTGTCGTTCATAAACCGGCGGAGCAGTCTGCCAAGCTGGGCGAAAGTCATGTCGGAGACATCAAGAATGCGCAGCAGCATGGTATTTGGAAAATTGTCGGGGAATGCAAAGGACTCTTTCTGTTCCGAGAACACCCATACGCCGCCCATCAGTTCATAGAGATCTTTCCGTCCCGAAAGCCCGTTTAACTCCCAGAATCTGAATATATGTTCATCAGTGTCCGGATCCATGGTGACAAGGGCATAGACAGAGGGATACAAAATCTTACTTTCCTTCCAGTTCATGCCCAAAGAACCTGCAAAAACGGAATTTTTCCGGATAATTCCCGCGTGGATGCGGTCAAGTATCTGGTCAAAATTTTCTTTGTCAAACTGTGTCTTTGCAATGTAATCAATGGCGCCGCAGCGCAGCGCGCCCTGAATATGTTCAAATTCCGTATGGATCGTCAGCACCACATAGTTTAACTCCGAGTACAGTTCGGATGCCGTTTTGATGAAGGTCATACCGTCCATGACAGGCATGTCAAGATCGACAAGGACGAGATCTGTTTTGTTTTCCTTCAGGAAATCCAGGGCTTCTTTTCCGTTTGCGCTCTCTCCTATAATTTCCATCTGGTGTCTGGCCCAGGGCATGAGCATGCGGATTCCTTTCCGCGTCAGGGCATCGTCGTCAACGATCAGTATTTTTAACATGATAACCATTTCCTTTCCGTTTGGGAAAATCTATTGTAACAACTGTTCCGCGGTTTTCTAAACTTTTGTTCTCTAAGCTTTGTATATGAAAGTAAAAACGATCCGCGTAGAAAGCATACAGATTGTTCATCACGTAGGCAAGACCGATTCCAAACTGAGGGATATCGTTTCCTGTGCCGGCGGATGACTGGTCTGAACTGGGCACGGATGGGGGATAAAGGCTGTTGATCCTTGTAAGGACTTCCGCTTCCATTCCCGTGCCGGTGTCCGATACCGTCAGATGGATGGAATCGTCAACCTGTATGCGGACAAGGATTTCCATGCCGGGCTGATAGCCGTGAGCCAGCGCATTTTCAACCAACGGCTGTAATTAAAATTTCGGGCAGGGATATTCAGGTCATTTTCCGCAGGCTTGTCTATGCGGAAACGGAAGTCATAACGCACTTTTTGCAATTGGATGTATTCTGTCAGGGCACCCAGTTCCTTGTCAAGGTTTGTGGTGACGCTTTCCTTGTCCAGGTTGTAGCTGAGCAGGTGGGACAGGGACTGGGTGATCGTATCAATGTCGTCCTGCCCGTTCATCAGGGCCATCCAGTGGACGGTGTTGAGTGTATTGAGCAAAAAATGCGGATTGATCTGTGCCCGCAGCTTTTCGATCTGTATCTTCGTGTTTGTCTTCTCCTGCTGTATGATCTGGCGTATCATTTCCTGTATCTGCCGCTGCATGAGCACGATCTTATGCAGCAGATGATCATACTCGGGAATGGAAGAATGCATCTGCGTAGTGCTGTTTTCATCTGAGAGCAGCAGCCCTAACTGGCGGTCGAACAGCCGCAGCGGGGAATAGACGCTTCTCCAGAAGTACACGGCGATCAGGGCGACAAAGGCGGCAATAATCAGGACAGATACCAGTATATCGGCGAGCGACTGGTAAAAATCCTGAATATAGACATGTTCTGGGATAATGATGTGCACGTTCCAGCCCTGCGACATGGATTTGGACATGGAGCGGTAATGCCTGTTTTGCTTTCCGTCCAGAATGTCCGTGATCCCTGTGCCGGATTCATCCGCATATGTGGTATAGACCAGTTCGCCGGACGCGTTTGTTATGGCGAGGAAAGCGGATTTGCGTTCGACGGAGCGGATCGGGGCGAGCAGGGAATAAAAGCCGGATTCAATGGATAAGAGCACAGTCTTTCCGTTTGGCAGGGTTTCGGTGCGGTTTAATATCAATACCGGATTTCCATTGTAACTGCTCTGGCTTTCGCATGGCCCGCAGAAAGAGAAAGCGGTATTCTGATAAAGGACAGGGAATTGTCCTAGCTGGATCTGGCTGACCGGAAAGCTGCTGAAAACAAAGTCCTGACTGTCATTGTCATACAGATAGAGCAGGGAGATATCCGTGTTGGCAAGCGTCAGCATGGTGATGGTGTCAAGGAGGGCGGCGTAATGCGTCTGCCGTTCATAGGGGGAGATACTGCCCTGGTACAGCATCAGCGTTTCCTGTATTTCCTCATTGTCCAGGATCTGCCCGGAGGTCAGCGTGAGATTCCAGAGCAGGTTTTCCATAGTGTCACAGGTTTCGGACAGGATATTCTCATAATCATCATTGAGCTGCGTCTCGGTAAAGCGGGTGATAAAACGGCTGATCGTAAAAAAGCAGGAACCGGTCATCAGCAGAAGGATGCCGAAAAAGGAAATAAATATTCTGGATTTTAAGGATATATTTTTGAATCTGACGGGTATTTTCATAAAAGGAACTCCATACTTTTCTTATTATTATTTTTTTTTATTATAAATTTTGGGCAGAAGTTTTGTCAATATTGCCAGTATGGCTGGAGGTGGACAATTCTGCGAAAATAGTGGACAATTGTGACATGGGGGATCACACATGACACAATAATCCGCTTGTGCGTGAAAATATTCTGTACCATATGGCTGGAGAAAATGATAGAATCAATTATGGAAAAGGAGACGGCGACAAGTATGAAAAAGCGACAGATCATAAGCCTGCTTGCGGTATCTGGCCTGGTCATGGGGCTGCTGGCTGGGTGCGGCAATTTCCAGGGCGGAAAAGACAAGGATACAGGCGGCAGCAATCTTCCCGTGGATGAGAATGGAGATCCCTCCCCATTTGGGAAATATGAGGAGCCGGTAACGGTGGAGATTGTCCAGTCCATTAATCCGACGATTGCCATGCCGGAGGGCGACTCGGTCACGGACAATTATTATACAAGGTTTGTCAGGGAAAATCTAAACGTGGATATTTCCGTCAAATGGTCTGCGTCCTCCTCTGATTTTCACCAGAAGCTGGATCTGGCGATCGCTTCCAATGACCTGCCGGATATCATGGTGGTGAGCGAACAACAGTTTCGCAGACTGGCGCAGTCCGATATGCTGGAAGACCTGTCGCCCTATTATGATACCTATGCCTGCGATGTGATCAAGCAGAATATTGATTCAACGGGCGGCAGGGCCATAGAGAATGCCTCCTATAACGGAAGTGTGCTCTCGGAAACTCGAAGTCCTTATTTTACAAGGTCTCCGCAATTTCCAAGATTTTAGTTTCACCTCTATTTTTATTGTTATTTTGTAACATTTTTCATCTTCATATTTC
>JAETQH010000061.1 GCA_021770785.1 Lachnospiraceae bacterium | reverse complement strand
CGGCCGCACATTTTCTTTCACATGTCAACTACTATTTGAAAAATAATTGAAAAAAGCGAGCCAAAGACTCGCTAAAATATATTGATTTAGATGAGAGAACTTTTAACTCTCAAGTAAGATTACTGAGCGCATTGTTAACAACAGTGTTGTTGGCAGGCACGGTGCAGGAACCGGTAAGGGCGGCGGGTGTAAATGTACCCCAGCTACAAAAGGAAACTGCGGAAGAAGGGCCTTTGCTGGCAGGAGAGAACGGTGTTACCGTTACAACGCAGGAAGGGTTTATGGCGGCGTTAGAGAAGAAAAGCAGCCCTATTAGAGTGCAGGGGGTGGAGGGGGTGATTACTATCGGGAAGGAAACCACCTCTACGGGGCAAATGATTCCGGTGGGGATACCGGAAAACACTGTGATTGAGGGAATTACGGACGACATTACTTTGGTATGCCGCAGCCCCATTCAGATAGAGGGAGATAATGTCTGTATTAAGAATATAGAGCTGCATTTTACTTCTACAGATGGAATGAATGGTGTTCCGCATCGGGAAATCTTTTTGGCGGGGCACAGCCTGATACTAGATAATGTGGATACTTATCTGGAAGGCGGCGGTAACGGTCTCGGAGGCATTGGCGGAACAGAAAAGGAATTGCTGCCGACGGTTTATGGAGGCGGTTTTTCCGGTACGGTGATTGGCAATAAAGCTTCCCTGACGGTGCAAAATGCCAATGATAAAACCATGTTCAAAGGAATTTACATGGGGCATGGTGCAGAAAACGACGGTAAGACTCCGTACAGCGGAGAGGCAGTTTTGAAGATGGACGCAAAGACCGTTGTCAGGGAGGAAATTTCTACAAAACAAAATGACCGGGCATCTATCCTGATTCAGGGAACCGGCAGCGCAAAAATGAAAACCTTCCGTGGAAATGCCGATACAACGTTGACGCTGCAACAGTGTACTATGTCAGATGCGGTGACAGACAATGTGGGGAATATTCTGCTGGATAACGGCGCCAGTTTAGCGCCTTCGGCAGAGCTTTTGGATATTCAGAACATTACGTTGCAAAATGGGGCATGTCTGGATTTAAACGGTATACCTCAGCCGAGGATTACCGGAGATTTCACCGGTGCGGGAAATGCTTCTGCAGATCAGGCAGGTCAGCGGGGGATTCTGGTATTGAACAAGGAAGGGACGCTGACAATCCAGGGAAAGGTCGCCGGGACAACATGGTTCCAGACCGGCAGTGCTGCTGTTCCGGGAGTACTCTACCGAGGAGGAACTTACATTATCGCAGAGCGGACAGACGAGGAGGGACAGAACTTTGTCTTGCCGAATAAGTATGTTGAGAATGGATATGAGTTAAAGTATGAAGAAGGAAAATGGAAAGTATATAATGAGAGCGCAGGGGGAGATGATATACCGCAGATAGAAAGAATCGAGATTCTTTCTGCACCGTCAAAAGTGAATGTGGCAAAGATTGCAGAAGATGCGGATGCAGAAGAGGCTGAAAGAGCCTCGGGCTGTAAGATTATCTGGAAAGCTTCTAATGGAGAGCCATTCAGCCGGGAACAAGTGGAAGAGCAATGGTTATATGGTTTTGACTATGTGATTGTAATAAAGACAGAATACTGGAAAAATGATTCGGAGGAGGTCTCAGGAAAGACGGATTGGAGCAATCCGGTGTATTTTGTAAGCTCTGATAATGCGGAAGACATTTATTATTTGCAGGCTGCAGAGGGAGTGAAAACCGGGGATTATACGTTCCTGTTCTGCTCTGATTATTTGGACGAGCTTATCACAGTAGCAGATGTGAAGGCTTTGAAAGATACGGTAAAAGCAGAACTTCAGATTACGCTATATGAGGGAGAGGACGAGCCAGACCCAAACCCGACACCGACCCCGGATCCAGAACCAACGCCAGACCCAGGCCCGATACCGGATCCGACACCGATGCCAGACCCGGACCCGGGACATGTCCATGAATACAGGGCGCAGGTCTTGCAGGAAGCAACCTGTACCAAAACAGGGGTGATGTATTATCAATGCATGGGATGCGGGGACAGCTATTCGGAAGAGATTGCTATGAAAGCGCATACGGCAGAGACACTTTTTCTGAAGGCAGAGCCGGGTAAGGACGGGGAAATCAAAGAAAAATGCAGCATTTGCGGAACGGTATTGGCGCAGACAGTTATCTATGCTCCAAAGACGGTGACGTTTTCTAAGGATAGTTATGTTTATGACGGGAAAACGAAGAAGCCAGGAGTAGTGCTGAAGGACAGCCGGGGACAGGTGATTGACGGCAGTCAGTATACGGTGACTTTTAAAGACAACAAAAATGTCGGAAAAGCAACTGCTGTTATAACCTTGAAGGGAAATTATAGTGGGAGCCTGAAAGAATGTTTTACCATTATACCTAAAGCCACACAGATTGCCAAGGTTACGGCAAAGTCAAAAAGTTTTGAGGTAAAATGGAAAAAGCAGAGTGTGCAGACGGACGGCTATGTGATACAGTATTCTACCAACAAAAAGTTCACCAAAAGCACCACGAAATCCGTTACGGTGAAGAACAAGAAAACTACTTCCCAGACGGTTAAAAAATTAAAAGCAAAGAAGAAATATTATGTCAGAATCTGTACCTATAAGAATATAAAAGAAAATGGGAAGACAGTAAAGTTATGCTCCCAATGGTCAAAGCCCAAGACGGTTACAGCGAAAAAGTAAAATTGAATTAGGGACGTGACGGAAACGTGTCCGGAGAGGGAAACGTATTTTGCCACATAAAAAAATGCTATGCAGAAGGTTCGCCGGCTGCGTAGCATTTTTTCGTTATGCTGGAAACGGAACATGGAAAAGTTTAGAGGACAGAGTCCGGGAGAAGGCAACCATTTTTTACAAAAAATGTTAATGCCGGTTGGTAGACGGGACCGCCATGGAAGGGTACAATGTAAAAAAAGACAACAAAAACATGAAAAAACGCACTTGTTTTCCGACATGTTTACAGAAATTGAGTTGGATAAAGATAGCGGTCAGGCAAAGGAGAGGAAGAAACATGCTATATGAAAATTTACTGACATTGCGGAAATTACATCATTATTCCCAGGAAAAGGTTGCAGAGGAAATCGGTGTTTCCAGACAGGCGTTAGCGAAGTGGGAAACAGGAGAGACAACCCCGGATATTAGCAACTGTATGGCGCTGGCAAAGCTTTATGAGGTATCGTTGGATGATTTGGTACAATTTTCCCAGGAGGAAAGAGGCATACCCATACCTCCTAAGGGGAAACATCTTTTTGGGGCGGTGACTGTGGGAGAAAAGGGGCAGATTGTAATTCCGAAAAAAGCACGGGAAATTTTTGGGATAAAGCCGGGGAATAAGTTGCTGGTGCTAGGCGACGAAGCTCAGGGAATTGCCATCATCAAAGCGGAGTTTATGATGAATTTCATGCGGGAAGTGAAAAATATCATGCCCGGGAAAGAGGAAAGCGGGGAGGAAATATGATGAGAAAACATGATATTGACAACCTGCGCTGCGGGATTGTGGTAGTGGTAATTTTATACCATATCGTGTATCTGTTTAACAGTGTGGGAGTTATCAGTAATGTGAATATCCAGGGGGTGCCCGGAATGGATGTGTTTCTGTATCTCTGCTATCCGTGGTTTATGGTATGCCTGTTTGTGCTGGCAGGCATGAGTGCCCGCTATGCGCTGAAAGTTCGCACTGACAGGCAATTTTTAAAGGAGCGGGTACATAAGATTTTAATACCTTCCATTGCGGGGATTTTTATCATAGGATGGATTTCCGGATTTGTCACAAGCCGGTATGCGGATATGTGGGGCGGAAATGGGGCGGCGGTACCGGGGATTTTCAAATATCTGATTTACTGCTTAAGCGGTATCGGACCGCTGTGGTTTTGCCACGAACTGTTTTTGGCATCGCTGGTACTGCTTCTCATAAGAAAAATAGATAAAAAAGACAGGATAGGAGTCCTTTGCAAAAGGGCAACACTTCTGGTGTTGTTTCTGCTGGTATTTCTTGTGTGGGGCAGTGCGCAGATACTGAATACTCCAATCATTGAGATATACCGCAATGGAATTTATATTTTTATGTTTCTGTTGGGATACGAATTGTTTGCCTGGGAGGAAGTACAGAAGCTGTTAGAGAAATATGCCTTACTGTTTCTTGGAATTGCCGGTGTTCTGGGTGTGGTTTATACGGGATATTACTGGGGAGAAAATTATGCTGCCATGGAAAATTTAAAGAGTTTTCTCACCAATAGTTATGCCTGGTTTATGACGGTAGCGCTGCTTGGCTGCGGGAGAAGGTGGTGGAATAAGGAAACGGCTTTTACCAGATATTTCAGACCGAGAAACTTCGGCCTCTATGTGCTGCACTATCCTCTGCTGGCAGTATTTGCGTGGATAGCGGATAAAACGTTTCATTTGCCGCCATGGGCGTTTTATCCGGCGCTGCTGGTGGCAGAAGCAGTTGCGCTGCCTGCGTGTTATGAACTGGTTTCTAGAACTCCGCTCTTAAAAACATTATTGCTCGGACTTTCGTGGAAAAGAAGAAACGTTAAGACAGCGGTATTTTTCGGAAAGGAAGAAAAATGGTAAAGCAGGGGCATTTTTATAGATGAGAATGCCCCTGCCGTGGAGGGTAAATTTATTTTCGGTAACAGTAGCAGACCGAGTAGAAAGTGGTAGTGTTTTTTGCAGAACCGGTGTGTATCTGGTCAAGCTTACCGCTAAAGTCGGAGCTTCCGAAAGCTGCTACACAGTTTGCATAGGAGTATTTTGCGTAGTAATGTCCGTTGCAGGTTCCTGTCTCAGAGGGAGTTACCTTTGCCCATGCTGCACCGCCGGACCAGCTTTGGAGAATGAACTCCAGCTGTTTTTCCGTTCCTGAATATTCTACATAGAAATATCCGTTGGAAGAAATATCAGAAGCGCGAAAACTTCCGCCGTTTTTGGAGGTCATCACAGAGACTGCCTGCTGCCATGGAGAGGAAACGGCATTCCCCCAGAACAGGGAAATGTATTCGTCCCCGCTGCCGGACCCGGAAGAACCACCGGAGCTATCCCTGGTGTAGACGGTACAAAGGGATGCGGTTGCTTTGATACCGTTAGAGCCGTTGATGAGTGTATTTCCCCAGGGGGTATAGCTAGAGCCGTCCCAGTTGTATGCAATATCAAGACTGGCAAGGTCTGAGTTATTTCCCTTCCAGGACCAACCCAGATACCCGACGTTTTTCTGCCTGCAATAGCTCATGATAGTTGCTTCATCCACATCACCGTTGGTATGGTTTGCCGCAAATTCCCCGATGACAACAGGTACGCCGATACCTAAGGCATTGTCGATATTTTTCTTTACCGTGTAGGCGTCCCCTCCGGCATATTCATACATGTGAATGGAAAATACTGTATTTTTACAGGAATCTGCCTGAAATACGGTTTTCCCGTAATCTTTGATAGAATCAGGATATTGTCCCCATCCGGCGCAGTCTATCATCAGAAGATTTTTGATGCCGGCGTTGCGGATAGCAGGAATAGCGGACTGGTATCCTTTCGCCCATTCATAGCCGTTCCAACTGCCATACCATTCGTTTGCTATATTTAAAATGACATAGGCTTCGTTTCCGATTAACACATTTTTCATTTCCAGCCAGTAATTAACGGCATTCTGTAAAGACCAAGTATCGTCTTTTCCGGTGGCATCATGCACCTCAAGAATGCAGATCAGTTTGTTTTCCTTGCAAAGATTGATGATATTCTTTAATTCATTTTTGCTGGTTTTGGTATACTGTGTACCGTTTGAAACCACCACCCGGACGGTGTTTACCCCTGCGGAGGCGGCTGCCGTTAAGGAAACTTCTGTCTGGGAGGGGAACCAGGCGTGGGAAATATTGATACCACGCATAACAAAAGGATTTCCGTTGGCGTCGTAGATTCCGGTTCCATTCACATAAAATCCGTTTTCAGCTGCTGATACCGTGCTGGGAATGGATAACAGGATTGTTGCGGCGAGATACATGATACATAGTACTCTTGTGAAAATAACTTTTTTTAACCTCATAGTCCTTCTCCTTACTATTTTTTTAGGTAATAAAAACATACAATAAATCAAGAGCAAAGTCAATAAAGAACTGTCGATTTGTGCATAGTATAAGAAAGAGAAAAGATAAATTTGTGCATAATAAACTAAAAACAAAAGGAGAATATCACATTTTATTGCGCGGAATATAAAAAACGAGAAAACAATGAAAGAACAATAAAGGCTAATAATAGTAAAATGAAAAGATAAAATTAATCAAAAGAAAGGGAATAAAAAAGGATATTCTCCCTGAACAATATTTTTCGGGGAAAATATCCTTAAAAATAGTACCGGAGCTGAGAATTACATTTCCCGTGGCATGGTCCAGTTTTTCGCCTCTGTCCGGTAGTGCGCCAGAGAATCTTCATACTGGGAAACCAGAAAGCTGTCGGAAGGAATCTTTGTTTTCGCTTCGGTTATAAGATATTCGTAACATTCTACCAAACCAAACAGCGGCAAATCACCACTGGTGTGGATATCTAAAATACTTTCCGTCTCATAGGCGGCATTGTAAAACCACAGTACCGCCTCGGGATAATCTTTCTGGGAAAGAAAATAGGAGCCCAGCTCATAGCAGATTTCCGAACAGGGTGTGGTCAGCATATCCTTCATGGTGAGCTTGAAAAATTCATTTTTATTATCCTCTAAGCGGTAGGCATGCGCCAGTACGCAGGAGGCTTCTTTTGCGGCTTCCTCGGAGGGGTCCCTTTGCAGGATATCAAGGAAAATATTTTTCGCCTCCGCAAAGTCCTTGCTGTCCCCGGTCTTTAACAATTCCCTCGCATACATGTTGCGGATTTTCGGGGAAAAGCGTCCGTCGTGGCTGAAGGTTTTCACGAAAATAGAAAAATCACGTTTGCTGTGCAAGGCCTGGGGTTTATGCAAAATCTCGATATCACTGTCAAAAATCACCGGAGTAAGCCGTACAGTTTCGTGAATGGGGTCAACCCAGGTAAAGGTGCGAAGCCGTTTGAACAGCTTGGGGCGATACTCCTTCTGGGCGTTTAATACGGTGTCAAAGGCAGTTTCGGTGATGTATTTCATTTGCACAATCTCAATTTCCGGTAGCATGACAGCCTTTAACCGGGCAAAGCGTTCCCGGTTGAAATCGTCTAACACCTCATCTGCGTCTGCGGTGTAGATATATTCCATCTGCGCCTTGGAAAAAGAAAAATTTCTTGCGGCAGAAAAATTGTTGTTCCATGGGAAATCATAAATTTTATCCGTGTAATGGGAAGCGATTTCTCTGGTGCGGTCCGTGGAACCTGTGTCCACAATGATAATTTCGTCCATCAAATCGGCAATGGAGTCTAAGCAGCGTGCTAAGATGGCTTCTTCGTTTTTTACAATCATACATAAACTGATGGTAGTCATAATGTTTCCTCCCGGGGAGATTATGGTGTGTGGTAAGCTGCGCAGTGCGGATCAAGAACCGGAAGCTCGTTCGTTCCAGGAGCTGTCATCTTGGCGGATTGGCACAGCACATAACTTAATGACATTATACCGTAGTACTTTCTACATGGCAAATAAAAGATGAAAATGATAGGGTAAAGTGAACCGGAAGGAAAACGGAAAATGACGTGCAAAGTGAACCGGAAGGAAAGCTGAAAATGAGGGTGTAAAGTGAACCGGATTGTGCTACAATGGGCATGGTGTGCCGGAGCGTCACAAATAGGCCTTGAAGGTGCACAAATTTGTTTGTGTTGCGCAATAATTGAGAGTTGCATTGCCCTGCCACGCAAATGCTCCGAAGCGGAGAATTTTATGACAGAGAAAGAGAGACAGAAAATGCTATGAAAGAAAAAGAACAATTAATGCAGAAAACCGCGGTGGTGTGGTTAGGAGCGCTGCTCTGCTGCGCCTTATGGGGAAGCGCCTTTCCCTGTATAAAAATAGGATATCAGCTTTTTGCCATTGCGGGGAAGGATACGGCGGCGCAGATATTGTTTGCGGGCTGCCGTTTTGTACTGGCGGGGGTACTTACCATTTTGATTGGCAGTGCATTAAACCGTCAGCCGTTGTTTCCGAAGAAAGCCGCCTGGGGAAAAATTTTAAAGCTCTCCATGCTGCAGACCGTGACGCAATACCTACTTTTTTATATCGGGCTGGCAAATACCACCGGGGTAAAAGCCTCTATTATAGAGGGGATTAACGTGTTTATCGCCATACTGGTGGCAAGTCTGTTATTTCACCAGGAGAAGCTGACAGCGGCGAAAATTGCCGGCTGTGCGATTGGTTTTGCGGGAGTGGTGTTGGTAAATGTTACCGGAAACGGACTGGATTTCAATCTCAGCTTTTTCGGGGAAGGATTTATTTTCCTTTCTACCATTGCCTACGCCTTTTCGTCGGTTTTCCTTAAACGCTATTCCAAAGAGGAAAATCCGGTTTTGCTAAGTGGCTGGCAGTTTCTGGCGGGAGGATTGATTATGATAGCCTGTGGATTGATTTTCGGCGGGAGACTTACGGTTATGATGCTGCCTGGACTGGCAATGCTGGTTTATCTGGCATTGGTTTCTGCCGTGGCATATTCCCTCTGGGGAATTTTACTGAAATATAACCCGGTTTCTAAGGTGGCGGTGTTTGGCTTTATGAATCCGGTGTTCGGCGTGATTTTATCTGCCATTTTGCTGAAGGAGGGAGACAGCGTCGGAGTTATGTGCGTGGCAGCGCTGGCATTAGTCTGCGTGGGAATTTATATTGTAAACGGAAAAGAAACGACGGCGGAATAAATTTGGTGATCCGCCAAGAAGGAGGAGAAAAATGAGTGCGATTGTAACATTGAAAAAAGGGGAAGGACGTACCATAAAATCCGGCGGCATGTGGATTTTTGATAATGAGATAGATAGCGTAACGGGAGCCTTTGAAAACGGAGATATCGTTATGATTAAGGACTTTGACGGGTATCCCATGGGAAGAGGCTTTATCAATATCAATTCAAAAATCCGTGTGCGGCTGATGACCCGCCGCATGGAACAGGAAGTGGACAGTGAATTTATATTAGGGCGGGTACGGGACGCCTGGGAGTATCGCAAAAAAACAGTGGATACCAGCAGCTGTCGTGTGATTTTCGGGGAGGCGGATTTCCTGCCGGGGCTTGTGGTGGACAAGTTTTCCGACGTGCTTGTGGTGGAGTCTTTAGCCCTTGGCATTGACCGTTTTAAACTGGAAATCATTGAGGATTTAAAACAGTTGATGGCAGAGGACGGGATTGCCATTCGGGGTGTTTATGAGAGAAGTGACGCAAAGGTCCGTTTAAATGAGGGCATGGAGCGGGAAAAAGGTTTTCTTGGAGAGCCCTTTGATACCAATGTGCCCATTGCGGAAAACGGTGTGAAATATATTGTGGATGTAAAGGACGGGCAGAAAACCGGATTTTTCCTGGATCAGAAATATAACCGTCTTGCGATTCAGAGACTTTGCAAGGACGCTAAGGTGCTGGACTGCTTTACCCATACCGGGTCATTTGCCTTAAATGCAGGGATTGCAGGGGCGAAAAGCGTTCTCGGGGTAGATGCGTCCCAACTGGCAGTGGATCAGGCGACGGAAAATGCAGCGTTGAACGGACTTTCTGACCGGGTGCATTTTCGGTGTGAGGACGTGTTTGAACTGCTGCCGGAATTAGAACATGCCGGGGAAAAATTTGACGTGGTTATTCTTGATCCACCTGCCTTTACCAAGTCCAGAAATTCCATAAAAAATGCGGTGAAAGGGTATCGGGAAATCAATCTGCGTGCCATGAAGCTGGTGAAAAACGGAGGGTATCTTGCCACTTGTTCCTGCTCCCATTTTATGGATTATGAGATGTTTACTAAGACGATTCATCAGGCGGCGGCAAACGTGCATAAGAGACTGCGGCAGGTGGAGTACCGTACTCAGGCGCCGGATCATCCGATTCTGTGGGCGGCGGACGAGAGCTATTATCTGAAATTTTATATTTTCCAGGTGGTGGAGGACAGGTAAAGGATAGCGGCAAAGAAACTGGCTGCAACGCAGGAAATGAAGGAGACGGAGGCGTTTGTGGAGATGAAATATATGATAGAACGGTATAAAAATTGCGAAAGATTTAATGAGCAATATAAGGATATTTATCAATTTCTGCTGGAAGCATCGAAGCAGGAGTATAATGAACATTTTCCCTGGGGGCGGTTTGAATGGATGCAGAATCACACGATGCTGGACGAAAATAAGCTGACCGGTATCGCTATGTTTAAAGAGGCAAGCGGAAAAATCGTGGGTTTGGCTACATATGATACAAGTTATGAGGACAGGGTGTATCTTGTGCATTTGACTTCCGATAGAGAATTATTGAATGAGATGGTAGAGTATGTTCTTGAAAATGAAGATGACAGCGTAACAATTAAGGTCAATGCAAAAGATGAGTTTTTATGTGAGCTTTTACAGGAAAGGCGGTTTGTAAAAGAAAAGAGGGATGTCTGTGTATTACAATTAGACTTGAACAAAGATTTAAGCTATCGTATTTCTGATGAATATTCTATCAGTCCACAGGATTTTAAGGTTGATAATTGGAAATACCAGTTAGTGATACACAAGGGATTTAATCATGAAGGTGTTCCTGAAAGGTTGGAGGATAAATTTTTTGAGCCTACACCTAATGATGTTTCAGCGTTAAAGGTTTTTGCAATAAAAGGCGGTGATTATTGTGCGCATTGCGGTGTATGGTATACGAAAGGGGATACGGCATACATAGAGCCTGTTGTGACCGTACCGCAGCATAGACAGCGGGGATTGGCAAAAGCAGTGGTCTATGAGGCGGTCAGAAGAGCAAAAGCTCTGGGTGCAAATCGGGCGACGGTTCTTTCAGACCAGGAATTTTATGATAGAATTGGTTTTGAATGCTCATCAGAAGTGTATTGTTGGAAAAAGTAATATAGGAAAAGTCAGAGGAATAGAAAAGAATGGAAAAGCGAAGAACACCCGGACAGAAAGAAAAGGAAAATAGAAAGAAAAAGCAGCAGGGTGAAAAAAGAATGGATAAGACGGAGGCAGCAGGAAAGGTGTTTCCGTCCGGTGCCACCTGCCCCTATGCAAAAAAGTGCGGCGGCTGCGATTACCAGGGGATTCCTTATGAAAAACAGTTAGAGGAAAAACAGAAGATGGTTCGGAAATATGTAGGGGCGTTCTGCAAAGTTCAGCCGATTATTGGCATGGAGCAGCCCTATCATTACCGGAATAAGGTTCATGCTGTTTTCGATATTGTAAAACGGGGGTATTCCTCCGGCACTAAGAGGGGATACTCCTCCGGCAGTAAGAGAGGATATTCCTCCGGCAGTAAGGGGGAAGGGGACAGGCACAGGGAAAATGAACTTCACGGAGGAAGAACTTCGATGGCTCCGGGGACGGTTATTTCCGGCGTTTATAAGGCGGGAACGCATGAGGTGGTGAATATTGATTCCTGTCAGATTGAAGATGAACTATCCGGCGCCATTATCCGTGATATCCGGGGGCTGCTGCGGTCTTTTAAGATTAAGACTTATGATGAAGATACCGGATATGGACTGCTCCGCCATGTATTGGTGCGGAGAGGCTTCCATACCGGAGAGGTGATGGTGGTGCTGGTGCTTGGCTCGCCGATTCTGCCTTCGAAAAATAATTTTGTGAAGGCCTTGCGGAAACTGCACCCGGAAATTACCACGGTTATTGTGAATGTGAATGATAAGAAGACCAGTATGGTGTTAGGGGATCGGGAGACGGTGATTTATGGAAAAGGTTATATTGAGGATACCCTCTGCGGATGTACATTCCGTATTTCGCCCAAGTCCTTTTACCAGGTAAATCCGGTGCAGACGGAGCTGCTCTACGGGAAGGCGATGGAGTATGCCGGGCTGACGGGAAAAGAGACGGTGGTGGATGCTTACTGCGGAATTGGGACTATTGGGCTGATTGCGGCGGGAATGGCGAAGGAGGTTATCAGCGTGGAGCTGAACCAGGATGCGGTGCGGGATGCCATTGTCAATGCCAGGCGCAACCAGATAAGGAATGTGCGGTTTTATCATGCGGATGCCGGAAAATTTATGGTGGATATGGCGGCGGAGAAAGGCAGGGGGAAGGTAGACGTGGTGTTTATGGACCCGCCGAGAGCCGGGAGTAATGAGGCATTTTTGGCGTCGGTGGTGAAGCTGTCGCCGAAGAAGGTGGTGTATGTGAGCTGCAACCCGGAGACGCTGGCACGGGATTTGAAGTATCTGACGAGGCATGGGTATGAGGCGGTGGAGGGGACGCCGGTGGATATGTTTCCTTGGACGGGGCATGTTGAAACCGTGGCTCTTCTCGTTAAGAAACGTTGATTTTCCGGGCTTTTCGGGCACTTTTGGGAAAAATGGACTTGTGTTTTTAGAAAGAAAATAGATGTGAATTGAAAATTTTACCTTAGGTGGGGTAAGTGGAAAACAGGGTTTTGTTCCGTAGTATCCGGAAGAATGGATATCACAGGACGAAACCCTGTACTTTTTAGCAAAAGTCTATACTCCGCGGCAAAAGTGGAAACCACGGTACAAAAGTTGAAATGAAAATGTGGTTCAGGAATGGATTGCAGATGTTCCAGACCAGTGAGATTCAGAAGCTGGATGCGTCTTACTTTAACATTGTTCTGACGGGGGATTATGATGTGACAATCCAATCAAAGAATACGGGGTATTATTGGTATCTGCATAATACGGAATATCCGGTAGAGGAATCCTGCATTATTTTTTATAAGCATAAGGCATCCCATCCGTATCACAGGTATGGTAAATCAGAGAATTTGCGGCAAGCGATTAGGAGCATTAAGGGGTATGATGTGTTCCAGATGAATGGGAGAACTCTGGCGATGAAGCCCTGACAGAGGAACTTGGCCTGCAGGCAGATGATCTTCGTGAGGCGAAACAGAACCTTCTTGCCGAGGCAGCGGAGCGAATCGACCTGCAGAGCTGCATGAACGACATGATCGGCTTCCTGGATGAGATGCTGTCAGCCATTACGGAGTACAGCGAGGTCATCACGAGAAGGATAGTAGAGCGAGTTACTATCTTTGACGAGAAGATCGTGGTGGAGCTGAAATCCGGTCTGGAGATGGAAGTAGAAGCGTAAATGAACAGAGAAAACGAAATTCGGAGCTGACTTTTGTGGTCAGTTCCGGGTGATTTTTATTATGCAGATAGTACTTGGCTGGGCATAAATATAGCTATAGCTTGTCTTTGGCTGTTCCGTTCTTTTACATATCTGCCTTCTATCTGCTATCTTGGTAGTTTGCAGATATTCCCGCTTTTTTTTGCACTGTGTAATTACTTGGTCTATGGCTTTAAAGATGATAGCAAAAAGGTGAGAGCAAAAACAAAACACTGACATTATGAAAAGACACTATGAAAATAAAACCGACATATTGACAAAATACCTGACATCGCTTACAATAATAAGTGTTTGTTATTAAGGTGGATTTATTTTATTTTCATAGAGTTGGATGCTCTGCGAAATGTTGTCCATTGTATATTTGGAGAAAGGAGAATACCATGGCTGACTCCAAAGAAATTTTAATAGAACAACTCGCAAGTAATCTGGAAATACTACGTGCTGGAGCCAAACTTACACAAGAGGCTACAGCAAAAGCAATTGGAATATCAAGACAGACTTATTGCCAAATAGAAAACAGGAATTCTAAAATGTCTTGGAGTGTATATCTTTCGTTGCTATTATTGTTTAGTTCAATCCCTAGTACCGCAGAACTTATGGGAAAACTCGGAATTTGTGTAGAAGAGATAATGAATAATTTGAATAAGCAAATTCGAGGTTAGTTTCTCCTGTGTCAGGGGAAACAAATAATGATAAAGTACAGCAAGACGAAAAGGGTTGTGCAAGTGGCTCTTACACAAATGATGGCTACCTTCTACCATGTAGTAGAAAAAAGAATAGTTGGAACATTTGGATCAGCTAAATATTTGCGGTAATGTTTTGATATGAAATATATGGAGGATTGTTTTGGAAATATTAGAATTATTAAAGGAAGTTAGACCAGATGCCGATTTTGAAACTTCAAACGAGTTTATCGAGGATGGATTGCTTGATTCATTTGATGTCATAATGTTGGTTAGTCTTATTGAAGAAAAGTATGATATTGAAATACGCCATGAATTCTTAATTCCTGAAAATTTTGAAACAATTGATAGTATTTGTGAACTTGTTAAAAAATGTTTGTCCTGATTTGTTTTGTGTTAATTTTTTGGTAATAAGAAAATAGGTGTAAAATGAAAGAATTTGATTATTCAGAACTGATATCTGCCATTTCCATTAATAAAGGGGATATTATAGATATAGTATCAGATATGCTCAGTATAGCTGTATATTGCAAAGAAAATAATCTTATATTTGACCCTAATAAATTTATTGATTGTTTGTGTTCGGCGGTGGGTAGAAATGGTACTGTGCTTATTCGTACTTTTTCTCATGATTTTTGTAATAAAAAAGAGTGGGATTATTCGCTAAGTCGTAGTAGCGTTGGTGCATTAGGAAATGTTGCATTAAATAGAAATGATTTTGTAAGGACTGCACATCCGATTTTTTCTTGGATGGTCTATGGACGTGATGCTGATTATTTGAGTCACCTGGATAATAGCTCTGCTTTTTCAGAAAACTCCATTTTTGGTTGGGAATATAGAAATGGAGCATCTCTTGTTACAATTGGATCGCCTATGTCAGAGGGTTTTACGTTTTTACATTATGTGGAACAAAAAGTAGGTGTCCCCTACCGCATTGAAAAAACTTTTTCTGGAAAATATATTGATAAAAACGGCAATGCACAAATAAGAAATTATTCTATGTACATGAGAAATATTGATGAATATGAAATTGGTAAGCCTGACATAGGATCGTATTTTTCAACATTTCGAGATAAAGGTATACAAGTGCAGAGTATGTACAAGGGAATTGAATTAAAGAAAACGAATATTACTCGAGCAGCAGATTTATTTGAGGATGTTTTAAGTAATAATATATATTCATTTATCCCTTATAGGGTTAAAAGTACTGGTGAGAGAATGAAATGAGAGTATGAGATTTGATAAAATAATTATTATAGGTTCTGGGAAAATCGCATGTGATATTGTGAAGCATTTGAGTGATATTTTAGAAAAAAACATGATATTTGTATTTGAAATTTTACCAAATGCTCTATCTGCGTTGGGGAAAATTTGTAATAAATGTGAGGTTACATATTCAAATAATTGTAATGAAGATGATATAGAAGAAACTGTAGATAAAATAGACGGCATAATGAAGCTGGTTATAAGTGCAAACAATCAACATATCTTTTCAAACGCTTTTCTGATGCACAAAAATGTAGAAGTGATAAATTTTCATTACTCTTACCTGCCAGAGTATAGAGGGATGAATATCCCAACTTGGGTTATATATAACAATGAGCCATATACAGGAGTCACATGGCACTATGTCACGAGAAAGATTGATAGTGGAAATATCATTTCTCAGAAAAAAATAATAATTAATGATGATAGTACTGCATTTGAATTGACACGTGTGGGTATGAAATTTGGATTTGAATTATTCCAAAATTTTGTTACAGAGTTATTAAACCATTCGATTGAGGGGGAAAAAAATCATAGACAAGGTTTTTTATACTTAAAACATACTGTTCCAAACAATGGGTATTTAGATATTCAACTACCCTGCGAGGAGATATATAAACTGCTAAGAAGTTTTGACTATGGAAAGGCACAGGTTATTGAACCATTAAAAATAGAGGTAAGAGGTAATATATATAGAGTCAAAAGATATAGAAAAATTTATAGTAAAGAATATTTGACAAAAGAAGATGAGATATCAGTAAGTGGAGATGAGTACAGCCTTATTATTGCTTTGGAACAAAGTGTATAGCAATAATTTGTGTATGAAAAGAAGAGAGAACAATGATGTTAAATGAATTCAATAGAATAAATGTAGCAGCACAATTTTTGAGAACTGCCGAATTATATCCAGATAAGTTGGCATTGATTTATAATGAAGAGAAATATTCGTTTGATGAATTGAAACGGGTATGTTCCAATATAGGCTATAATTTAAAGAAATCAATAGGTTCAGGGACAATAGTCGCTGCGTTTTTGGATGGGAAATCCTCTGTTGTAATAGCAGATTTAGGCATTCTTTTATCTGGTAATTGTTTTATGAATTTGGATGTTGCTGCTCCGAAAGAAAGAGTGAGGAATGTTATCGCTCAGACACGACCATCGGTAATAATAACTGATAAAGCGTCTGAAAACATAATCAAAGAAATATATAATAACTATTTACTTCTTGATGATTTATTATGTTTTTTGATTGAAAATATGAGCGAAGGCATTATTGAGTCTCTGGGTAGGATAGACACTGATCCTTTTTGTATTATTAATACATCTGGAACTACAGGAACTCCGAAAAGTGTTGTTCTAAATCACAGATCGTTTATCGACTTTATGTATTGGGCGGATTCTGTATATTCATTCACTTACGGGGAAAGAATAGCCTCGCTTTCTCCGGTGGTTTTTGATATATATGTGTATGAGTTGTGTATGATGATATACTTTGCTTCCACATTGATTATGATACCTGCAAAGCTAGCAACTTTTCCGTACCGTTTGTTGCAGTACTTAGAAAAAATGGAACCAACATTTTTATTTTGGGTACCGACAATTATGGTAAATATAGCAAATCGTGATATGTTAAATGGGATAAATCTTTCAACGATTAAAAAAATTTGGTTTGCAGGGGAAGTGTTTCCTACTAAGCAATTTAATTATTGGTATGAAAGGATGCCAGAAACACAGTTCACTAATTTGTACGGTCCCATAGAGATAACTGTCGATTGCACATATTATATTATAAATGGCAAGCTGGATGATAGTGAAGAGATTCCTCTTGGTTATCCTTGTAAAAACTCAGGTGTATTCATATTAAATAGTAATAATGAACTTGCCGGGGTAAATGAAGAAGGAGAAATATGTGTGAGAGGAACTTCTCTTGCGATGGGATATTATAATGACAAAAAAAACACTGAAAAACATTTTGTTCAAAATCCATTAAATAGCATGTATCCTGAACTTATATACCGAACAGGAGATATCGGGTTGGTTGACGAGAGGGGTCTAATAATGTTTAAAGGACGAAGAGATTCTCTTATTAAACATTTGGGATATAGGATAGAATTAAACGAAATTGAACATGTAATCATAAATGTTCTTCAGCTTGTAGAAAATGGTTGTGCTGTTTATAACTATGATCAAAGACAGATAGTGTTTGTGTATGAATCGAAAAATGATATTTCTCCAAAATTGTTTAGAAGTAAATTAGCTCAGAAACTACCAAAGTACATGATTCCAACGATATATGTAAAAATGAGTATCATGCCAACTAATACAAATGGAAAGTTAGATAGATTAAAAATATGTAATCTTATAAATAAAGACAAATAGTCGGATTCTGAGGAGGAATATTTAAGAATGAGGGCTTTAATTAGTGTAAATTCGAAGGATGGAATAGTAGATTTTGCAAAAAAGTTGGAAAAATTAGACGTAGAAATTGTTACAGCAGGCGCAACATATGAGTTGTTAAAAAATGAAAATGTTCGGATTTTGAATGTTTCAGAATTAATTGCCTGTGGTAATTCGTTGGATGAAATTATTAAAACACTTTATTCTGAGATCTTTGTAGCAATAGATGCAGATAGATATGACGAGCTACATATGAATCAGCTGAAAAAGATGCAAATAGAGCCTTTTGATATAGTAGTTATAAATATTCATCAATTTGAAGAGGATGTTCATGGTACTACGCATATGACATTAAAGAACATTGATGTTGGAGGGGTTACGTTACTAAAGAGTGCGTGTAAGAATTATGAAGATATAGTTATCGTGTGTGAACCAGAAGACTATAATCTGGTTGTTGCCGAATTGGAATGCAAAGGCGAAGTATCAATGGAGATAAAAAAACAGCTTATGAAAAAAGCGTTCAATAAGCTGTGTGATTACGACGATATGATACGAAACTATATAAATGAGATTATTTAATTGTCTTGATTATTGTTGCTGGGTTTCCAGCAACAACGCAATTATCAGCTACATCTTTAGTGACTACGGAGCCAGCACCAACAACAGAATTAGCGCCTATAGTTACACCTGGAAGTAAGATGCTGCCTGAACCTATCCATGAATTGGTTTTAATATGAACTTTTTTGCAGTAAAGAATATTTCGATGCTTATAATCATGGTTTGTTGTCAGTATGGTAACGTTCGGGGCAATCATAACATTGTCATCAATATCTATGCCTCCACGTGCAACACAATTAAATCCATAATTAATAAAGACGTTATTACCAATAGTAATACAATTGGCTCTGTCTATATACAGCGGAGGGAGAATTGTACTACTTTGAGGGAGACGATTTTGCATTAAAACATTCAACTTTCTTTTGATGTATTTTGAGTAAGGAGACAGCTTGTTAATTTGATGGCACAATTTTTTGCATCGAACAATCTCCTTTTTGCTTTCAATATAGTCGGGAGAAAAAAGATCATATATGAACATATGTGTTATCCTTAATTAAAAATGGAAGCACCAGTTGGAATCGAACCAACGATCAGAACTAATGAAAATTCTTGCCTTACCTCCTTGGCTATGGTGCCAAAAAATATTATACCACATTATCAAGTGGGTGAAAAGGGGTCAAAATGAAAAAATTTTTAATATCATTACCTTATATGTATCCAGTATGTCCGGTAAGTATTGACCATGCCCGTTTATTTGTTATAGCAGACATTATTGCCCGCTATAATCGAGAAAAGAGCACTGTGTTTTTTCCAATAGCTGCTCATTATAGTGGTGTTACAGCCGATATTATTATGGATAAAATAAGAGGAAAAAATCAAGAGACAATAGATTTATATCTTAAATATTATAAAATGCCAGTGAGTGATTTTGAAGGAATCAATACATCTGTTGCTTTGCTGGATTATTATTCGGAACAAATGCTTAATGATTTAAAACAATTACGAATATCATGTGATTATGATAATTTTTACAAAACCAACTCAGACAAGTATGAACTCTTTGTCAAGGTAATGTTTGAGCAATACTTAAAGAAGGGCGTTATAATATCAAATGATAGTGATGAATTAGCACTGGATTTTAACAACGCAGATTGGCGTGAGAGAACTCGTGATTTTATGAATGGGATGGAATTTATTCAGAAATTTCACAAGAAGAATATTATTGGGTCGTTTGATACATTAACAGAAGATTTTGGTTTTATTAGATCTTATGGAATAGGAACAAGCTATGCACCACACCAAATCATAGATCCGATGTTTGACGGCGATTTTTTTATGTTGTTTGATATCATTACAAGAGAAGTAAATTTGGACGATTATTCAGACAAAATGTTTGTAGATTTGGTTGAGAATGTTTTTAAGGCTGTCTCTGGTGAATTTTACCCTAAGGATGACATATATGATAGAATACTTTCTTGGCTTCCTTGTAATATTTTTGTGTGTGAAGAACATCTTAAAACCTGGATAGTAAAAAAAGCGTTTTCCGAAGTATTATTATTAATGCCAGAATATAGAACAAATAATTATTTCATTACTGGGTTAGGCAGAAAAGATAATAAAAGGATGTCTTCATCGAGGGGAAATGCAGTGTTGTTAAAAGACTTGTTAGAACAACATGGAAGTATAAAAGCAAGAATGTGTATACTTCTTTGTGGTGGACATCCCTCTAAAAACTATAATTATGATGATGGATTGATAAAGATTATTGACAAAATAATAAGCAAGTTTCAAAGATATTATTGCAAAAATCTTCTGAAATATGATGGCAAAATGAATTCTAAGGTAAAAACTTTAGAAAAGGAAGAAGCTACTATCAAAAGATATATAAAAGATGGATACTACGGACAGGCAATTAATACATTAATGGTTGATATACCCGGTACATATAAGAATAATGTGGCTGACGATATACGAGAAGATATATGTTACTTATGTGAAAAATACTTGGAGATATTGTTACCTGGAATTATGACATATATAAAGGAGTAAGCGATGAAAAGAGAATTTGAAAGAAATGTTAGAATTGCAATTGCACCAATTTGCAATATGAATTGTATTTACTGTGTTGGGGATAATAGAAAAATTGGTAATCGAAGAGTTGCTGCGATGGAGGATATAAGAAATACTCCACTATCTTGCGGTTGTATTTCCACTGCGCAGTTGTTAGAGATGCTGAAAATCTTTTATAAAGTGGGTTTTAATGGCATTTCTCTTACGGGCGGTGAACCTATGATAAATGATGAATGGGACTATATTATTGATTCGGCGGCTGATATAGGATTTACAAGAAGAGAAATAACAACAAATGGTCTTTTGCTGGGTAAATATTGTATTGCGCATAAAGGTTTACCGAAGCTTACCACCATAAAGGTTAGTTTCGATACAGCAGATAAAGATAGTTTCAATACGATTACTGGTGGCAATAATTTTGATACAGTTGTAAACTCAGTTAGAATCGCAAGTAAGTATATTGAGAATATTAGAGCAAACCGTGTGATGTTAAAAGATAAAATGGATGACTTGGGTGACTATTTGGAATTCTGTTCGGAAAACGGTTTTGCGTCTGCAAATTTAATGGAATTGTATGCCTATCCGGATGAAAACTGGAGTGTTGAAGAACGTAATTTCTTTATAAGTCAATATGTTCCTTATCAAAAAACATATGAGGCTTTAGTAGAACTTGGGGTTATCGATGAAAGCAGACATAGATATGGGCATAGTGTACAATTACATAATGGTTTTAAGGTATTGGCTACTGATAGTACATATACAATTCGAGATGCTGAGTGTAAAAGCTGTAAGGTGTTTTGTCAGCAAGGAAAATTTACAGTAAGAATTGCAACTGATGGAACTATTACAATGTGTCCTAATTTTAATGGGAATTTATATTCCATAAATGGTATAGAATGTTTAGAAAATGGAACTCTAGAGAAAAAATTGCAACCCATGTTTGAGTCATTAGCGTATACACCAGAAGAAAATGCCTTTCAAGATTTTTTAGATAGACATCATATTGAAGTTTAAACGATTAATTGAGGTGCGGAATTGAGTATAGAAACTTTTTCAATATATGATGTAAAATCTACTGTTAAAGTTGATGCATATATTGTAGAGCAGAAGCATGCTGTTAAGCCATTGCCAACTGTGATAATTTGTCCTGGTGGAGGATATGTGGATTTATCATCAAAAGAAGGAAGACCAGTCGCTATCACTTTCAACGAATTAGGATACAACGCATTTGTTCTCTCTTATTCCGTAAAAAATAACACTTTGGATCATGATTACCGATGGCCAGAACCGCTATTGGATTTGGCTACAACCGTGCTTTGCATTAAAAACCATGCTAGTGACTGGAACGTTGATATTGATAATATTTATTTGTGTGGTTTTTCTGCTGGAGGACACCTTGTTGCGATGTATGCTACATGTTGGAAGGATATACTCCAGAAATGTTTTGAAAAGAATAAAGATGATTTAAAAATCAAAGCTGCTATTCTGATATATCCTGTGGTAGATTTAACACCTCCGATAACTGAGAATGATTGGAGATTAATGTGGGGTGGTGCAAGTCCAACTGACGATTTTTGTCAATTCATGTTTGGTGATTTAAATCCATCATATATTGAATTGATGCGAAAAAGTCCTGTATACTTGATCAGCGAAAATACTTCTCCGTGCTTTATTGTTCATGCTCAGGATGATTCGCTAGTTAATGTAATAGGATCACTGAAAATGGGAGAAGCATTAAAAGAGAACGGTGTTCCTTTTTCTTTGCATGTATTCCAAACGGGCAATCATGGTTTTGTGTTAGGCGAAAATAGAGAATCAAAAACTGAAGACTTATCGGAAACTTACAGTTGGATTTTTCTGATGGACAACTGGATAAAAAGAAATTTTTTTTAGTGCGACATGTTCCCATGCACATAGGGGGAGATTTGTTCCCCTGCATTGTGGACATTTACGGCATCGTCTCGTACCACATGGGGACAGTGGCATTTAGACTATCTGAAGCAATACCGCAGAGTTACATACACCAATCTTCTTATAAGCGGCAGGATTAACACCTATCTTGCCGACATTGACAGGTAGGTACAGGAATGCTTTGAAAACTAACCGCGATCAAATATGGGCGAAACTGTATGTATGCCGTGGCTGTGAAAGAAAATGTCCTGTTGGTGCTATCCATTGCTTTGGAGACGAAGGGCATAGAATTACGGATATGAATTATGTAAGTACAGATCAGGCTACTGATTATTATCCTTTAAATGAAAAGGGGTTATGTAAGGTAGCTTTGAAGTGTTTGAGAACATTCCTTTAAGGGAATACTCTTTATACATGGTAGATTATGGAAAGTGGGATTGCATCGTAATAGATAGATCCAATGGCAGATTGCATTAGTACATGAGAAGTCATGAATATGTGCGGTACTGCCAGGAAGGAGAGAAACGATGCCTGACCCTGCGCTTTTATCAGGAATGAAATATCCGATAAGCGGAATGCCAGACACCAAGGAAGAATATCATGTAAACTTTTTTGAGATTTGTTTTAAATATCATTGTATCAATCAAAATCAAATAATGCGTCCACCGGGATATATCCGGAGTGACAAGGTTTATTTCATTGACCGTAAAAAGTTACATTATGACTTTTTGCGGTCTTTTTTTGTGTGTTTGAAATCGGCTGTCAGTTTTTTCTGGCTTTACCGCAAGGTAAAGAAAGGAAAGCTGTATGGCAAAACGAAAAATCAGAATCCGGTCCGGAGAGATGGAAGCGTGGATGGAGGTTACGGAAGAGGAATATCAGAAATATTACCGTCCATGGTGGCAGCAGAAAAAGCGGGAGCAGAGGAACCGGGAAGCGATGGAGGAACGGGGATATAGAGAAGAATCCTATGACGAATGGAAAGAAAATGATATGCGGACAGAGCTTTTTGCAGAGAGCATGGAGGAACTGATGGAGAAAAAGGTTTTGCTGGATATGCTGCAGGAGGCATTAGAGAGCCTGATGCCAGAGGAAAAGGAACTGGCGGTGAAAGTGTTTGGGGAAGAAGTGAGTGTTTACGAATTTGCCCGGATAAATGGTGGAAATAGAAGAACACTGGATTTCCGAAAAAATAAGGTATTGGAAAAACTACGCCATTTCTTTCGGGAGCGTGGAATAGATGTGTGAAGAATGGGAGTTCGACAAAAAACGCAGATAATGTCGAACGGTTTTTAAGAAATCTTCTCCGTTTCATTGCCTATTTTTTAAAAAGTGTCATTACAACAGTGAAAGGGATAGAGTTGACTGTCCCGGAAAGGAGGAAATGGAAATTGCAGAATGCAGCGGAGCTGATTGGTATTTTACAGGCAATCAGCATTGTGGCGAAGAGCCTTGCCATAAAGCTGATGCAGATTGAAAAAGAAGTTCAGGCTTATGAATCCGGAATGGCGGCAGCGGCTGGCAGCCGCAGAAAGAAAGGATGGAAATAGTGATGCGTAAGAAAGTGTTTATCTGCAGCCCGTTCCGTGGGGACATGGAGGGCAATGCAAGAAAGGCGGCAGTTTACAGCCGGATGGCCTATGACCGGGGTTATCTTCCTATCGCACCGCACCTGCTCTTTCCACAGTTTTTGAATGAAGGTATTGAGGCGGAGCGGCAGCTTGGCATCTCTATGGGAATGGAACTGCTTTTAGACTGTGAGGAAGTGTGGGTGTTCGGAGAAGCCACGGAAGGAATGCAGGCAGAGATCGCTTTTGCCACAGAGCAGGGGAAGAAAATACGGTTCATGGAGCCGGAGGTTTTGGAAGGAGGATGTGCGGATGCAGACGGTGATGGTGCTTACGTGCCTGACAGGGAATGAGGAAATTGACCGCCAGAGGGCGGAGGAATACTGCCGTTTCGCAGCACACAAGGGTAATATTCCTCTTTCCCCGTACCTGTGCTTTCATGGCGTTTTCAAGGATGAACTTGCCGGAGCGGTAGAGGGCTTTCTGGCAGCACGGCTCATGAATAAAGTGGATGAGATATGGGTGTTTGGCTTTGAACAGGGAGAAGCACGGAAGAAAAGGGAAGAGGCAGTGCGGAAGAGGTACGGGGAGAAGGGCAGGTATTTCTGCCACCCGGAGATTGGCAGGGAGCTTCTGCTCTGTGCTATGTATTCAGAGGAACTGAT
>JAETQH010000060.1 GCA_021770785.1 Lachnospiraceae bacterium | reverse complement strand
TAGTATACCGAGTTCCCTATAAGAAGAATTATAAAGAAAAAAATACGCTCAGGCAAACCATTTTCATTGCGTTTTGTGCCTTGAGCGAAGCGAAAGGAATGGATATAAAAATGAAATTGTAATAAAAATCGCTGCTTCACCAAACTCCTTGCACTCCTCTTTTATTTTGTTTTTTACATCTAATCGGTTGTATGATTCATTATAAAACCGATACCCATTGGAATGCACATAATTATTTAGTTTATCCGCAAGCTTATCAAATGAATCCTTTAATTGAAATTCCTTTACTGCCTTTCTTGCGGCTGGATATGACGCAATACACTTTAAAACAGAGCCTATATGCAAATCCTTTTGCTGATTATGTACCCAATTCCAAATATTCTTCTCATCTTCATTTAGCTGCTGTACATCAACATGCTGAGTAAAATCACTATTATTCGATACTGTAAAAAGATACACATAATAAAACAAGTCATCTCGATATTTACGCAACAAAGAATATGCGTCTGCAAAATTAGCATTCATACAGCAAAAACGAATGCTCTCCATAGTCCTTGTTGCAGAATCGAGAATAAGATTGCCGTTTACTACTCCTGTCTGTCTAAAAACAGACATATCTCTGCCAAAAGCTAAATATCCTAATTCATTGAGAAAATCTCTAATTTGTGTAAGCAATTCTATCAAAGATATAAAATCCTGATTTGTACTCACACCATTTCTATTAATTTCAAATTGATTTATAGGCGAAAACATATATATTCCTCATTCTCCTACTCACTTTCCGCAACTCCGAATTTCTGTCTGAAATCCTCATAGCTGTTTACCCAGTCAAATCTTATCTGTTCAGATACTGCTTGAAAATGCAGCTTGCCACACCGAATCTTGTTCCGTTCTACTTCCTGTAAGTTGATATCCTGCTTATCTGCTTTCGTTTCAACAATAAAGTAAATACCCAATTCCGGACTACGCAAACTATCTTTCCTGCATACAATCGCCCAGTCAGGAGAATAATTTCCATAAGGTGTATCAATGATAAAACCGCCCTTTTTCAACTTTGTAAACAACAGTACATTCTGGTTATTCTCAAGCTTCTGTGCAAATTCCTTTTCGCCTTTACTATCCATTTTGTAATACTCATTCATTGCCGAACTATGATTTGCATTTGCCTGAAATATCCGCCATTCCTCATTAAAATCTTCCTCACTGATTGTATCAAGTTCAAAGATATTTCTGCTGTCTAACTCATATCCGTTTATCACTTCATAGGATGTAATATTTGCTGCTTTTATATCACTTAGCATCTTTAATATTTTTTGAGTAACTGTATCTAAAATATCCTGATTATTCAACAGTTCTCTCTTCTTAACAGCATTAATAATTTTAAATATAGCAAGCCTCGGCAGCATCGTGTGATACATGATATAGTTTGCAATCTCAAAATCACTCTTTGGCTCGGAAGGGGTTTCAACTTCCAGCTCCTTAGTTCCATAGGATACGTCTTCCATAACAAACATTGCAGACTCATTAAATTTTGCCTTACCGACCTCCACTTTGTACTCATTCTTTGACTTCATAAACATAAGATAATTATTGATTTCCAAAGCACAATCCTCAATAAATTTATCTTTATCTATCTTGAATTTGTACATGGTACGTTTCGTAAGATTTTCTCTTAGAGCAAAATAAAGCTGTTGAAATTCACCTTCTGAAACAAAAGCTCTCACACTATTTTTCGGCTGTTCATTGTCTCCATTGCGAATCTCAATCTTTTTAGTACCTTTTTGTACCATCAGTTCTTTAAACTGTTGCTTAATTTTCTCCATATGTTCATAAAGCGTATCATCAACAAAGGTCATATTATCAAAAAGTTTCGTAATTTGAGATGACGTACCTTTTAAAATATTTTCTCCATTCATAACACCAGCGGAAATTAGCTCCTGTTTTAATATATCTACTAACTCCGGTGTAATTTTTTCCTGCGGAACTCCAGCGGTCTTCAATGTGGAAATAAGGATCTCTGCAGTAACTTCATTTTTATCAAAATTCATATTATCGTTAAAATCTTTTTGCAGCGCTGCCGCAAAGTGATCATAATAATCATTCGCAATAACGGTAAGTTCGTTGATTCTTCGGTCTAAACAACGATTCCCTGTAATATCTACCGGCAGTCTTAAACCTCTTCCAATTTCTTGCTTTTTCGCTATTTCAGAACCTCCTGACTTTAATGTACACAATGTAAATACATTCGGATTATCCCAACCTTCCCGAAGCGCTGAATGGGAAAAAATAAATGCGAGCGGTTCTTCAAAAGATATTAGTTCATCTTTCTTTTCCAGAATCAGACTTATGCCACGATCAATATCTTCCTGCGACTTTGCCTTAATTTTCAGGTTGCTTTCATCAACTGACGAATCCCAGCCGTCAATTTCTACTACATTTTTCTTTGCGTCTAAAGCAAAATAACCTTCTCTGACTGACTGCACATTCATATAATCTGGAAAGTATTCTTTAAATTTCTCAAATGTAACCGCATTCTGCGATATATATTTTCTATATTCTTCGTCAAAAATCCTTAAATATTCTCCTCTGCCATCAGGCGCCGTATTATCTCTGACTTTATCTACAGAATCAATAAAAAATAATGTAAGTGCCTTGATTTTCCTGCCAGTCCTTAAAATATTCATCTGTTTTATGAAATGATTTTGAATCGCAAGTCTTATTTGGATGCGTACTGCTTCATTCTTTTCAATTTCATATGTACTGTTTCCCTGTTCCAGCTCTATTATTTTCTCTTTTGTTGCAACTTGCAATGGTTTCAACTTATGAGGTTCTTCCGCAATACGCATATCTTTGTACTGAGGGAGGTTACCCGACAGTTCTTCAATAGATACTCCGCCGCCAACATGAAATGTCCTAAAGCGGATAATACCGCCCTGTTCCTGTGAAAATATCTCAATTTTTGCTTTCAAGTCAGAAGTAAATGATAAATAACGGATATATGGATAATCCTTTGGAATCACTCCATGTACCGTTTTTACTTCAATTCTCTTTACTAAATCTTTCTGATATGCCCCATAAGAATCCAGCTTATAAATCTGGTTATACAACTGTTTGTGAGTAGCAGAATACCGCAAAGTAAATAATGGCTGCAATTCCCCTATTGCCTTCAAAGACTTGGACTTATTTCTCTTTGTACCTTCAATTTTCTGCGGTTCATCAATAATAATAATCGGTTTAATATACTTGATATCTTCCCAAAGAATCTGTCCATACTCATCTTCTGTCCTTATTTTATTGGTGTCTTTATTGAATGCCTGAATATTCATTACACAGATGCTTAAATCATTGCTCTCTACCAACTTCGAGCTGACCTGCTTTGGATTATTACTATCATAGATAAAGCTATGCTTTGATAAATCAATATTATACAGTCTTTTAAAATGATCCTGCAACTGCTCCATTGACTTCTCAACACCCTTGCGAATGGCAATGGAAGGAACTACTATCATAAACTTTTTAAAGCCATACTCTTTATACAGTTCCAGTATTGTACGAAGATATACGTATGTCTTACCTGTACCAGTTTCCATTTCTATTGTGAAATTGTTTCCCTCTGCTAATGCAGAATCCGCAAACAAGTTATTTTGTAATTGTACACGCCTTAAATTCTCCAACAATCTGGAACCTACCACAATATCATTGTTTCTTACCGGGTCGCCTTCGCCTACTTTACGAGTACGCTCAGGACGATAAATACCATCTACTTGTCTGGATAATCCTTTAAATAATTCGACTGTAGACTTGACCGCCTGCAACTGGTAATCAAGGTCATCATCAAATTGGAATATAATGCGTTTCGGCATAATCTTCTGTCTCCTTAAATAAACTCTACTGTATATGTAACTTTACTGTTTCCTGCATTCTTTTCTACAAGAGCCTTTAATCGTCTAAATGTTTCGTCTTTCAATGCAATGTCATCCCTAAATGCAGAATCTCTGAAAATAAACTTAATCGGCAATGGATCAATCTCTGCCAGTTTGTTTACGATTTCTTTAGTAATTTCCGTCTCAAGGCACACTAAATAGCTGCTTGCATAAAGATAAGTACGATTGCCTATGTCTAATAGCTGTTCCAAAGTTTCTGATAATGGCACATCACGTTGTCTGAGCATTAATTCATAGACAATATCTACATCATTAGAATTTGGCATAAAATCCATAAGGTCTGGTGTATTCTCAATTTGTGCCATATCCAGTTGCCCTGCATCCATTAGCGAATTCCATTTAATATTAGTATCTGCAACGCGAAATACTTTAAATCCAACATCTATACCAGCGTCTGGATTTTCCTGTCTGATTTTTTCTCCTGCACGACGAATACGCTCTTTAGCAATTTCTGGAATATTACTAAATCCATTCTTATATGCTTCTGTACCTTCATTACATTTTTCGTCTAGCTGAACCATTATCCATTTTCTTTTTCCGTTATCCCTACAATTTAACTTCATCACTGCCTGTGCAGTTGTAGCAGAACCACTGAAAAAATCCAATACCATATAGTCATCTGATTCATCT
Organism: Lachnospiraceae bacterium; assembly: GCA_021770785.1. GTDB lineage: Bacteria > Bacillota > Clostridia > Lachnospirales > Lachnospiraceae > Roseburia. The sequence goes on along the minus strand of JAETQH010000060.1, from coordinate 19,977 downwards.
CCATTAATCTGTAATGACAATAAAAATTCTATCAAAGCACTTGGTTTGGTAAAATCAAATACAGATTTATCCTCAAACAATTTTCTAATATCTTGGGTTCCTTCTTGATTAAAAGGTCCGTTTAGAATAGAAATGGGCTTTCCTCTTCTTATAACTCCATTCTCATCATACAAATAAGACTTTGAACGCACCGAATACGAACCATCACTTTGTAAATTAAATTCTACCTCATCCTTGCTTATAGCATCCAGCAACCGTTCTTTACTCCATACCCACTGTTTACGTGGCACAATAGTTATCCCATTATATTCAATAGTATACATCAAGTTAGGTCGGTCTCCTAAGCTATTCGTCATCAAAGGCTGTGTCATATATCCACCACGAATATCATATTTATCATCTTTTTTATTAAATCTTTTTTGTCCCTCTTCATCTAATTCCGATGTTAAATCAAAAATCGGAAACTTACTATAGCACAAAATATATTCATGAACACTTATAAAACCTACTGTTTTAGCTCCCGCTCCATACTTATTTTTCCATACTATGGTTTCAACACGATTTTCTTCGCCAAATATTTCGTCACATATTTTTATCATATTTTTTACTTCAATATCATCAATACTCACAAATATAACTCCATCATCTGTTAGCAAATCTCTTGCAACTTTCAAACGCGAATACATCATACTTAACCAATTTGCATGATACTTGTTATGTGATTTGCTATTAACCACATACCTCTCCCCTGTTATATCTGTATTGCCTTCCGCGACATCCGAATCTTCTTTATTCATTTCAAAGGAATCATTATATACAAAATCATTCCCTGTATTATACGGCGGATCTATATATATCATCTTAATCGCACCATAATAATTCTGTCGCAATAACTTTAATACCTCCAAATTATCCCCTTCAATATAGAGATTTTCTGTAGTATCTGCATTCTTACTGTCCTCTGGAATAAATTTCAGCGTCTTTCCGACGATATCTTCCTGCGCAATCTTCTTCGCATTCTTTTTACCCGCCCATGTCAGCTCGTACTTCTCACTGTCTACCTCTGTGAACTGTCCTAATTCTTCTTTCAGTGCCTCAAAATCAACCTCCCCGTCCTTAACTGCTGATGGAAATAATTGCGCTAATTTCTTTACATTATCTCCCACTGCATCATTAATTCTCTGCTGTACTTTTCCGTATTCCATATGTAATACCTCCATCATTTCAATAAATAGGCATCCAATTCCCCATCATCATTTATAAAACTTTGATATATATTTCTAATTCCAACTTGCTTTGCAATATCTGTAATCAAATCTCTTTCGTCAACTTCCATTCGCAATCCCAAAATCACCGCATCTGGTATCCATTCTCGCATAACTTTACCTGTCATATAGTATGGAACTATCATTCTCCACTCCTCATCATACTTATGACACTCTTTCTTTATTAACGTAATTCGTTCACGCTCCCATACCAAACTGCCAAACAGAGTGTTTATCTCCTGCAAATAAGCAATATTTCCTGATTTTTGCAACATCGTACATATCGCCATATATTGTGCAAACCTTGTTGCATTATATTTTTCATCCGAATAAAAAATTGGATATAAGAGTGTTCCATACTGTGCAATCCCACATTGTGAACATTTTTCCTGCTTGCCACATAACAAGTTGTCTGCATTTTCCATGTCATACCTTAGGGCAAATCCTTTATGTTGCTCTGCATATTTGAGCCATAAAGTTTCATTAAATCCATTTTCAGAAAAACATACAGACCAAGTATCCTTTTTTATTTCATTCCTAACATTTCTAAAATAATCTATACAAAAAGTAATAAAAGAATCATTTGTCATTATATCTTCTAAAGCAGAAAGCAAACCAGCCATCTCATCATCAGTAAGTGAAATCTGCATTATTTCCAAAAAAGTTTTTATTAAAGGTTCTGCTTTTTTTGCTGCGTTTATATCATTTTTTATCCCCGCAAAAAAATTTTGCATTCCACTTAAATCCACATGGATGAATGTATCAAAAGGATCGTCATAATAATTAGATGTAGAAAAATACATTTTATTGTATCTTAACGCTTCTATTGATTTCAAGTTTACTGGTCTATACCGATACAAATATTTAGGTCTTTTAATCACTTTTTCTAAAATTTCTCTATCTTTTAAAATATCTGTCCCCTCTAAAGAGCAAAGTGTTTTCCAAAATATCTGTCTATCATTATCATCCATTAAATTGTTCTCCTCATTCATGAGATTTCGCTTAAATAATTCTACATCATATAAGTATCTATGTTCTGTATTACCTTTTTAATTTCCTTATTGAGATTCATTTTTTCAGTACCAGTTATCGCCTTTTTCAACATGCCCCTTGTATCAACCAATTTTTTATAATACGTATACAAAAGTTCCATATGTTCACTATCATACCATCCATTTCCATCTAAAATACGCTCTGTATTGGAATATGCACTCTCATTCATTATCATATAAGTTCTGTAATACCATTCCTTATACAAATTTATTTTGTTTGTTTTATTCTTTATCTGCATATAATCAAGATACTCCAGTAATCTATTTCTTCCATCATCAAGCAATCCCACCGGATAATTCTCTGTTAAAATACTATCTTCAATCACAATCTGGTTATCGTCAGTCTGATTCAACCGTTTTACTGCAAATGAATACAGTTCATATTGTGAGTCATACATATGAAAAATACATAAAGGTTTAATCAGATTCTGATAAACAGATGCCAAATAGGATGCTGCTTTGATACTTTGTAGTTCCATGTCATAAAACTGAATCACTTCACATCTGTACTCATTATTGATTACAGAAGGAATCTCCTCTCCCGTAATCTGATACATAAGCCTTACTTCTTTGACTGTATCTTTAATACGCTTTTTATCATCTGGCTTTAAATCCTTTGGTATAAAATCTTTCAAAGCCAGTTTGACATTAGTCTTATAATGTTCTGGTATATTAAACATGATATTTCTTCCCTTTTTTAAATTATCTACAACATATTTAAGAAAAATTCTCTACCACCAAAAATGAAACCAGTTCAAAGTCATCCGTAGTCTCTTCTGCAAATGCATTATTAAATCCACCAAAATCAAACATCATCTGAACAGCCTTAGATTCTTCCTCTCCCTTAATAGACCGAATCGCTTTATTTAACAGCTCCGAGTAGAATTCCATCTTTGTAGCATTCTTTGTACGCTCAAAAAATTTTTTAAACAATTCCATAACAGGTACACTTTTGCCATAACATAACTTTCTGAACTGCTTTACCACCTCTCTGGCTTGTCCATTACCATATAACACCGTACCATCATTTAATATATAAATCAGGTAATATGGATACAATGAACTGTCCGACTTCGGCTTGTCCATATCATTACGATGTTTAAAGCAAAAAAGCACTCCCGTATACTCATTGTCTGTAACAGAATAAATACCTCTCGGAACTTTCTTAATCTCTGGCACTGAATGGATGTATTCTGATAATTCGTTTAAATATTCATTCATGTTAAGGTCTGTAAGCGAAATATTCTCACTCGCATCTTCAATATCAATTACTTCCTTCTGCAACCGCTCCAGTTGCCGCTTTCTGAAATTAAAATCATTCATTTCCGGAGTCAGAATATCTTCATCACCTGTTGAAACCAAGTTCATAGTTGTCATCTTTCCCTTAACCCGCTGCTCTAAGCCTAAATACTCATTCAGCTCCATAGCCGGAAAGAAGTTTATCATTTGAATATTGGTATTTTTACTCCCAATTCTATCAATACGACCAAATCTCTGAATCAATGACACCGGATTCCACTGAATATCAAAATTGATCACAGTGTCACAGTCTTGCAAATTCTGCCCTTCCGATATACAGTCTGTTCCAATTAACAAGTCAATCTGTTCCTCTGCCAAAATCTCCTTTTTCATTTTTGACATCGGTGAGAATGCACATAATACAGAATTAAAGTCTGCATCCACATTACGATTATTGCATCGGATATCTTTACCTGTAACACAGGCAGTATATACGCCGTACTCCTTCATATAGTCCGCAAGCTCACGATACAAATAATCTGCTGTATCAGCAAATGCCGTAAATATTAGTATCTTACGATTACCTGAATTATACGGAGTTTCTGTTACTTTTTTAATAAGAATCTCCCGAAGGTCTTGTAACTTCTGATCTCGCCTCTCATCCAGAATTCGTTTGGCATTCTTATGAATTTCCTGAATAATATATTTATCACTTGCCAAGTCATCCAGATAATCATCCACACGAAGATGTTTCACGTCTATCTCATACTTTCCTTCCAAGTATAACTCTTCATCTTCCAGGTCTCCATTCTCTTCGTCAAGTTGACCATTTCCTCTTAATAATAACTGCTCTGTTCGCTCAATACGTTCCAAAAGTCTGCGCAATGTTTCCTCAAATGAATAGACAGAACTTTCCAACCGTTTAAAGAGATTAAATCTATGTAAAATAATCATACCTCTGGACTGTGTATCAAACTCCATCCGTCCACCATGTTTACCCGTTAAAGAATATTTTTGAAGGTAAATCTTTTTACAATCCTCCCGAATATATTTCGTAGGCGTATACACACTCAATATAAGCGCTTCCAACAGCTCATTCGTTTTCTTAAATTGAAGCAATTCCCCCATAGTGTCAATATCGCTATTTAAAGTTTTGGGAATATTTTTGTTTGGGAACTGTCCTACTCCCTTATTGCCATAATAATTTGTAATATGTTTGCGGCTTCTGGAAATTGTCATAAGCTCTAACAATTTGTAAAAATCTGATGGCAGGCTATCCAACAGTTCTTCTTTCTTATGTGCCGGCTGTTTTTCCCATGCATTGATACAAGCCGTGGTTTTTCTTAAAAGATTATCTATACTGGAAATGCCCTCTTCTGCAAAAGCATAATCTTTATCTCCTGTAATAATACTGATTTGATTCTTCAAATCAACCAAACTATTATTGACAGGCGTAGCCGATAGCAGAAGCACCTTTGTATTATTGTTGCCATGTTTCACGACATCCTGCATTAGTCTTGCATATCGTGTCATAATAAGCTGGTCATTCTCATCATATCTGTCATTACGATTTCTGAAATTATGGGATTCATCGATTACAACAAGATCATATAATCCCCAGTCAAACTTTTTTAAATCCTGCCCTGAACGTGACATCCCACTATACCTGGACAAATCAGTATGGAACATAATTCTGTAATTAAAAGTTTCATGTAAAAATGAATCTTTATAATCTCCGCGAAACGAATTCCAGTTATCATATAGCTTTGCCGGTGTCAGAACCAACACCCTGTTCATTCCAATCTCAAAATACTTAATAATAGCGAGAGCTTCAAATGTCTTACCAAGACCAACAGAGTCAGCAATAATACAGCCGCCATAGGTATTCAACTTACGAATTGCTGATACAACACAATCCTTTTGGAAGTCATATAATGCGTTCCAAATTTCAGTTTTCTTAAATCTCGTACTGTCCTTCTCAAATCGCTCTACACCAATGTCCAACTGATTTCCGAATAATTCATTCAAAGTGAAATAATACAAAAATTCCGGTGAATGTTCTTTATATACATATCGCAAACTAGCCAGTAATTCTTCTTTATAATCTACAGACACTTGCTCATTAAACCAAATCTGTTTAAATGTGTTTAAAGCACCTAAAATCTGTTCTCTGTCAGCGCTGCCATTTAAAATAGTATCAAAATTAATATTATTAAAGGATTCTCTGCTCATCTTCTTAGATACCTCCAATGAAGATGAGCCTTGAATCATAAAATCCTCATCAATAATCAGTACATTCCCACCAACACGAATCCCTGTGTTTACCTTACGAATATTGACATGTTTCTGTATAAAATCATGCATACTCCGAGCTTTTGAAAAATGCTGCAGTTTATTCTTCTCAGTAATATCATACGAATTAAATAATATATCCGTAGGATTAATTTCAAATTCATGTGCAATCTCTGTCTGATGAGGCAGAAATTTTACATCACGTATCACAAAATTTATCTCTTTTACGTTATGCAAATTTTTTTCCAATAAAGAGAACACTGATATCGTCAGCTTATCATTAACGATATTAACTACTGCATTTTTCTTATTCTGAAGAACTTCGTTAATTTTCTCAATCATCTGTTCATTTGAATTAATAACATTTGTCATTCAGTCGTTTTCTCCTTCTTACGCCTTGCGTCAGCAGGTTTCTTTGCATCAGAAGGTATTAGCCACATTTTACCTTTCTTAATCGTTCCCTCTATCCGTCCTTCTATACAAAGTGTGATAATTCTTCGTGAAGAAATATTCCATTTTTTTGACATTTCTACAGTTGTTAAGTATTCCATATCCAAAACCTCCTGCCACTTCCTATTATATTCCATTATCGGAACAAAAGCAATTGCCTAATTTAATGTTACTGACTTCATGAATCATCTCACTGACTATCATCGCTCCCTATCTCTCCGTTTTTTCTGAATATTTTCCTTCACTCCACAATGCTTTTTCCGATAATCATACTCTTTCAGAAATTCGTCATAGACGGTCATCTTATATTTCATGCTTTTCATTTTATTTTCATCATACCCCATCCGTTTTTGATATTCTTTTAATTCTGCCATTTGGTCACCTGTTGATGGAGGAAGCAGCCTTGCACGTTCTTCTAAGGAAAGCTTTGAAAAATCTACTTTCTCCTGTCTGATAATTTCTGTTTTCTTCTCTGAAACAGCTTCTCTTTTCCCCTGCCACTGTTCATTGAACTCCTGAAAAACGCTTCCGTAAAAGATTTCTTCATCATTTTCAGATACATCATGATCTGCCTGAAAGCGATCAAAGGCTTCGTAAAATGAAATATCCCTGTCGCTCTTTTTAACCGCTTTTTCCGGCTCCTCTTGCCATTCTTCATAATCATCAAGATACTGCTTTGCTTCCTCTACATCCTGCATAGTTCGCCTATATTCCACCTGTTTCTGCTCTTTCTCCTGCATATACTGTCTAATTCCTGCCACTGTAAAACGGTTCCCAAGTTTACTTCCCCTGACCGCCTGCGCTTTTCCTGTTTTACCCGCATGATACGGAAGGGCATAACTAATGGTATTCCCCTTTAACCGTATATCCATGAGATATATTTTCTTTAACATCTCCACCACATCTTCAAGCGTTCTTGTTTCAGTGCTGTTCATTGCCAGTCTTACATAAGTCTTGATCTCTTCCTTAAAAGAGAGCTTATCATGCTTCTGCATCTGACATTCCGCAAAGCTTTTCCGTTCCTGTGTGCATTCCTCATTATAGAATGTATCCCTGACAGAATGTATCAGTCCCCTCTCCCTGCACTGTTCCCCGAAAAACTGTGACATCTCCTTCAATTCCGGCATTCCCCTGCGGAAAGATTTACCGTCCTTCAGATTACAGTTGCTCACAATAAAATGCACATGGATATGTTCCGTGTCCGTATGCACCGCCCACATTACTTCATATCCTTTACTCCAAAAGAATTTATGTGCAAATTCCCTTGCTATCCTCTCTGCTTCCTCATAGGTCAGCTTATCGTTGTCATCCGGATGAAAGGAAATCGACATCTTATGTGCCAGAATATCTTTCTGCTTGTAACGCGAATATTTTTTATCATGCATTTTTCTTGTTATCAGCAGACTGTTAGCAAAATTATCCCTATTACATCCAAACGCTCCATATAATTCCGGTCTTGTCTTATGGATTCCCTCCTTTATCTGTTCTTTTTTCGTTCCAAGAATATAATCTGCCGCACTTTTTAGCTGTGCGACAGATTTGCAGTAACTGTAATTCACATTAACATTTCCATAAACATCTGCCATAAACCACATCCTCCCTCTTATTCTTTGTTCCTGATCAGGCTATTTTTTCCCATATGCGAAGCAAGCTGTTTTCAATTTGTTTATATCTGTATTCCGTATATTCAAGCGGCTGTTTCATATCCATACCGCCATAGGTATTGAGTATCTTTGCTATCTGGTTGATATTTACCCCCTGTTTTTTTAGTTCCACCGAAAGCTCTGACAATAAATTGCGCACACCCTTCAGCGTAACACCATCTACCTGTTTTCCTTCACTTACCCGCAACAGATAATCTACAAAATCTGCATTGCTGCCATATCCGCTGGCTTCTTTTTGTTTTTCAAACTCTGCCTGCAACTTTTCGTCGGTTCGGATATAGATTACTCTATCCCTTGTCCTGTTTCCCATAAAATCCCTCCTATATGCTAATGATTACTGCTCGTCTTTTAAAACTTGCATTAAAAAAGAACCAGACACATTCTCCTTAACGTGTGTGGCTCTCAAATTCGCACTTCCTGTATCCGTTTTTATTAAATTAGCTGCTGACAATCGCAATAACGGCTACATTTTCAATATCATAATTTCCTTTGAAATATTGGCTGCAATCCCTCTTTCCTTTGTATCCATCCGATGCCATTTACCGCATTTTCTGTAGCCTTATCGTAGAAATGCTCCGTAAGCAGGGCACATCATTCCCATAAGTCTGTCCGCTGCAAAGAACGCAGCTCCCAGACGAAAGCCTCCCATCGCTCTGCGCTCCGTCCGGCTTTCCCACATCGCTTTCCCATTCAGGCACTTTTCCACCTGCCGCCGATGTGGTGGGAATGATATAGGCAGGTAGTACCGTTGGCTTGCCAGCTCGTCAAAAATAAAAATCAGAGTGCCTGCCGGACACTCCGATTTTTATTTCTTCCTCACTGTCCACCACCGGTGCTACCTGCTCAGGGGGCTTTGCCCCCTAAGAACCCCCATTCCGGCTATCCGCCAAAACTGAAATCAAGAAACTCATTCTCCTCCGGTTCCTCTGTTGCATCCCCCTCGCCTTTTTGCAAAATACCATCGCCGGAATATAATGTCTGTATCTCTCCATTGCCTTTCATATAGCTCTCCATCTGCGCACTATTTCCCATCGCCAAGATATTCTGCTGCTGCAAAAGGTAAATCCCGATAAGCTGTGACAGGTTGCCAAGCACTTTCTGTTCCACCTTTTCCACGATCCTATCCGCAAAGGCATCCTCTTTTTCCCTTGTTTCCAGATACGGATCATCCTTTATGGCTAAATGGCGATCATAAAAATCATTGACTGCCTGAATGATAAAGTCATTCTGCGAAGAAAATGTCCTGACAGCTTCTGAGTGAAGTATTTCCCATGCCCGTCTGTCAGCTTCCTTTTCCTCATAAAACCGCACATTGCGGTTATGGATATTTCCTGTCATTCCTGCACCTTCTTTCTAGCTGCACTTTTTGTTGTGGCGCAAAATCATATAACAGTAATATTCATATCCTTTTGCAGTCGCACAGATATCGTGATTGAAATGCGTCCTCTTCCGATTATATTCTCCGACAGCTTCCACGATTCTTGCACCGCCGCCCATAAAGTGAAGCTGCATAAGTCTTTCATTGTACTCGTAATCCTTCAGTTTCTGAAAAATCTCCTGTACATAGGAAACTGCTGCTTCTTTCATAAGTGAATCATAAGGCTCTGCAATATCTGTTTCCCCCGTTCTCAGATAATTTTCAATAACTTCGTTCATCAGGTTTGTTCCTGTTTCGTCCAGCACCTTATTATGGATACGCTTCATACACTGGAAAACGCCAAGCTTCTCTGTCCAAGATTTACTCTCAATCGCCCTACTATTATTTAAATACATGATATTCATTGTGCCGTTGCCAATGTCAGCAAGTAAATTCATTCCTTTAAAATCTTTCAGATTTTCCGCTACTGCAGAATAGCACTGCGGCATGACCGTACATCCGGCCATCTCGACCTCATACTGTCTGCCTTTATAACGGAACTGCACTATCTTATTCTGCATTAGATATTGGCGGAAGGATTCTCTCTGCGCCTGCACCCACTTCAACGGAAGTCCTGCTGCAAGATGTACTCTGGCAGAGGTTAATTCCCTTGCATTCAGTTCTTTTGCTATTGCCGCAAGCGTCAGGATATAATTATCATCATCTGACTGCTTTTCAGCGATAAAGCTCTTATGACCTTCCCCGATAATGTAGAAATATCCGTCATACTCCAGATAATCCTTACTGAAAGTTGGCGCTTTCTCACTCTTGATCAGTGCGGTTGGAAATACCCTGTGTGCTGTTTTGATATTTCCATATCCATGATCAATTCCTAAAATCAATGTTCCATTCATGTTATATTCTCTTATATTCGCCATAATTTTTCCCTCTCTTTTCGTTTTGTTTTAGTGATAACAATAGACAATATCTTGAAGAAGCACTTCCTCTGCCATTGCCTTAGCCTGTTCCCGAAGTTGCCACATTTCCATTGTAGAGTCCGGATTCTCTAGTTTATGCTTCTTTAAATACTGCTGCATAATCCTGTCCAACATTTCATTTGCCTCTTCATTGACTTCTGCCGCTTTTTGTTTCAACTGCCCTGTATGAACCAGATGATAATATCTCTCCGGCTGATTTTCTTTCATGTACTTTTTCCATAAATCTCCGTATTTTCCTGCAAACACATCCTGCATTGTTTCTGTTTGCTCTTCATCAATATGGATGTTGGGATATAAGATGCCATCTATCTCTGTGTAAGTGCCGCCCATCTGTTCAAATATTGATTTTTCTCTGCTCACTTTCTCATCCTCCGTTTCTGCTATCCAATTTATAGCTTCTAATAAAAATGACAGACACTTGTATGCCTGCCACTACATCAGATAATTCTTCTCCATAGATTGTGCTTCCTGTGAACAATAATTTTAAATTGTTTCTTCACACAAATACATCATTACATCAATCAGATTTGTACACCATTTTTGACACCAATTTTTCTTCAAACTACACCATTCTGCGATAAGTTATGATATTTATCCTAAAAATCAAAAGTGGCTTAAACCCTTGCAAAATCGCTATTCTTCAAGGTTTCAAGCCACTTTCTTTTCCCTGTTTAACATTTGTTTGAGAAATGTTAATTGTGGGAATTTTTCTTTGAACGCCCGACGGCTGCCGCAGTGTTCTTCACAAGGAAATACAAGTATTTCCTTGTTCTTCGGTACTCGCAAAAAAACCGCCTGCCTTTTTGCAAGCGGTTATATCATTATAGGCCTTTTATCTTTTTGTGATGTTTGGAAAATGATACTGTCATTTGTCTGTTTCATCTGTCTGCGCATCACCAAACAAAATACGCATATAATCACGGCGGCCGTACAAAACACGGTCTATATAAACATCTTTTCCATAAGCCCGGTAGAATACAAGGTAGTTTCCACTTACGAGAAAACGGTAATCGCTTTCTGTGTCCGCGACCGAGGATAACGAGGTCCCTACATAAGCTTGATTTTTCAAAATGCGGATTTTCTTTGTGATTCTGCTTATGGTAGCAAGAGCTGCATCCGGGTTTTCCAGTTCCTCCGTGATATAGGCTTTGATTTCGGCCAAATCATTTTGCGCCTCTACAGATAAATGCAGGTTATTCATGGGAAAACCCGAGGTTTTCCTCCACAGCCTCCAATGTCAGCCAGCCTTTCTCTTCCCCTGATTTCCGACCTTTTGCAAGTTCATTCGTCAACCGGATTGTTGCCTGTGTCTTTTCATAGTCCTGTATGTCCATAATTGCATATCGCCCCCGGCCATTTTTCGTCAGAAAAACGGGAGCACCCACTGCTACATCATGCAGTACCTCACTGTAATTACGCAAATCAGAAATAGGTTTAATGTTTGGCATAAGGTTCAACTCCTTTCTGTCATTAGTATAACCTAATCCGCTGTAAAATTCAACGGCAAAATTTACAGCATAATCTTCCGCATTTTTAATTTTTTGCCTGCAACCGTCTCTGTGCCGGAACAGATTTTATCTGCACAGCACAGAAGCCATCCCTCCATATATTTCGGCGGAATAGGATTTAACGGAAACATGTGGCAGCGTATCATATCCTGCTCAACTTCATTCAAATCGGGGATATCCCGGAGGGCATTTTCCCATGCCCGTTTCGCATGATGAAACCCATGCCACTTATGGCTCGCATCCTTTTCGTGCCAGTCATAGAGGAAATAATCGTGCAGCAGCGCTCCCCTGATTAAAGAGCGTTTATCCACCGGAGCATTCATTTTCTCTGCCAGATAGTAACAGACATAGGCTACCGAAACGCTGTGGCGGAACACGCTGGTACTGCCATGCTGCATATATTGGCAGGATTCCAGTATCCTTGTATTTTTACAAAGTTCTTCTAAGATACCGTAAAAAATTTTCTCCTGTTCTTCCGATAACTGATATGCCATAAGATCCTTTCTTTCTACACTAACTTTTTCTACAACAATTCCCTCAACAGCTGATTCACCAATCCCGGGTTTGCTTTTCCTTTCATGACTTTCATGGTCTGCCCCACCAAAAAACCCATTGCCTTTTCTTTTCCGTTGTGATAATCCTCCACGGACTGGGGATTGTCTTTTAAAATCTGTTCTACCACGGCGCGGAGCTCTCCCTCGTCGTTCACTGTCTTTAAGCCCTTTTCCTCCACGTATTTGTCCGGGTCGATATCCTCTTTGAAAATCAGCTCAAACACGTCCTTTGCCACCGTGTTAGTGACAGCGCCGGAGTCTGCTAACTCCACCAGTTTGGCAAAATTTTCTGCGGAAAAGGAAAGGTCCTCTGCATCCATCTCATTCTCTTTTAACAGGCGCATGGTTTCCACCATAACCCAGTTGGAAACCTTTTTGGGTTTACCGCAGATAGCAGTGGTCTCCTCGAATAAATCTGCCAGCTTCTTGTGTCCGGTGATGATATCCGCATCGTACTCCGGCAGACCAAACTCGCTCTGATAACGTGCCATTTTCTCGGTGCGCAGCTCCGGCTGTCTTGCTTTCACCTCTGCAATCCACTCGTCACTGATGGAAATCGGCACTAAATCCGGCTCCGGAAAATAACGGTAATCCTGGGCATCCTCTTTGGAGCGCATGGCATAGGAATATTCCTTGTTGTCGTCCCAGCGGCGTGTCTCCTGAATGACCTTTTTCCCTTCCTCAAGAAGTTCTATCTGACGCTGTCTCTCTCCCTCAATAGCTCTTGCAATGGCTTTAAAGGAGTTTAGGTTCTTCATCTCGGTACGGGTGCCGAACTCCTTTGTCCCTGCTTCCCGGACGGAAAGATTGACGTCGGCACGCATAGAGCCCTCGTTTAATTTGCAGTCGGAGGCTCCTAAATACTGGATCATCATGCGCAGCTTTTCAAGGTAGGCGATGACTTCCTCCGCAGAGCGCATATCCGGCTCCGATACAATCTCAATCAGGGGAACGCCAGAACGGTTGTAGTCCACGATGGACACGTCCTCCCACTCGTCATGCACTAATTTTCCCGCATCCTCCTCCATATGGATTTCGTGAATGCCTACGGTCTTTTTGCCTGCGGCTGTCTCAATTTCCACGCTGCCGTCACGGCAGATGGGAAGATATAACTGGGAAATCTGGTAGTTTTGCGGGTTATCCGGGTAAAAATAGTTTTTCCTATCAAATTTGCAGTACCGGGTAATCCTGCAGTTGGTGGCAAGGCCTACCGCCATGGCATATTCCACCACCTTTTTGTTTAACACCGGAAGAGAACCCGGCATTCCGGTACATACCGGGCAGGTGTGGGTATTGGGTGCTCCGCCGAACGCAGTGGAGCAGCCGCAGAAAATCTTCGTTTTGGTTGCTAATTCAACATGGACCTCAAGTCCGATGACTGTTTCGTATGTTTTACTCATAATTTCCTCCATGGGATTCTAACTTTTATTCACCTGCCAGCGGGCTGTGTTCATACTCTCTCGTCTGTTCAAAAGCATATGCCGCACGGATCATATTTTTCTCTTTAAAACAATCGCCAATCAACTGCAGACCGATAGGCAGCCCTTTTTTGTCTTTTCCGCAAGGTAAGGAAATTCCCGGAAGTCCGGCTAAATTGACGGAAATGGTGTAAATATCCCCCAGATACATCTTAATGGGATCCCTTAAGGACTCTCCTAATTTCGGTGCGGTGGTGGGCGCCGCCGGGCCTAAAATTACGTCATATTTTGCAAAGGCTTTATCAAATGCCTGCTTTATCAATGCTTTTGTGCGCAGGGCTTTCAGATAATAAGCGTCATAATAACCGCTGCTTAACACGAAAGAGCCTAACATGATACGGCGTTTTGCCTCGGCTCCAAACCCTTCCGAACGGGATTTTTTATACATATTGTGGAGTCCGTCATATTCTTTGGTGCGGTATCCGTATTTCACGCCGTCAAATCTTGCTAAGTTTGAGCTTGCCTCGGCACAGGCAATCACATAGTAAGCAGGAATCGCATATTCCACAAGGCTTAAGTCAAACTCTTCCACGATAGCTCCCTTTTCCTCTAAGACTTTGGCTGCAGAAAGCACCGCTTCCTTTACCTCCGGGTCTAAGCCCTCTCCAAAATAGTCTCTGGGAATACCGATTTTCATTCCTTTTACGTCGTCCACAAGGGCCTCGGTGAAGGCGTAGTCCTCTCTCCCGACAGAGGTGGAATCCTTTTTATCATAGGAAGAAATTGCCTCTAAAATGGTAGCACAGTCTGTCACATCCTTTGCCACCGGCCCAATCTGGTCTAGGGAAGAGCCGTACGCAATCAGCCCGTAACGGGAAACGGTTCCGTAGGTAGGCTTGATTCCGGTCACGCCGCAGAAAGAGCTGGGCTGGCGGATAGAGCCGCCGGTATCGGAACCAAGGGCAAAGCTGCATTCCTCCGCTGCCACTGCCGCACAGGAACCGCCGGAAGAACCGCCAGGCACATGCTTCGTATTCCACGGGTTTTTCGTCTCTCCGAAAGCGGAAGTTTCCGTGGTGCTTCCCATGGCAAATTCGTCCATATTGGTCTTTCCTATTACCACCGCCCCTGCTTTCTCTAAATTTACCACTGCCTCTGCCGTGTAGGTGGGTACAAAATTATATAAAATTTTCGAGGAACAGGTGGTAAGCATATCCTTCGTGCACATGTTATCCTTAATCGCCACCGGAACTCCGGCAAGGGGGCCGTCTAATTTACCCTGGTCGATAAGCTGCTGCACTTCCTTCGCCCGCTTCATGGCTCCTTCCCTGTCCACCGTCACAAAGCTGTGCACGGCTTCTTCTTTTTTCTCTATGGCATCTAAAGCGGCGCTCACCGCCTCTTCCACCGTGACTTCTTTCGCTTTTATTTTCCTGCCGAGTTCTACGGCAGTTAAACTCATTAAATTCATAATCATTTCCTTTCTGTTTGCCTAGCGTCAATACACTGGGAAGAATACCGTTTTTGCATTCTCTTGCATAAATTTTTATGCTGTAAAACTTAGAAATTTTCGGCATTGCACTTTTGCGGGAAGAATACCGGTTTTGTATTCTTCGGCGTGAGATATAGAATTCTTTGCACACGAAAACACTTTTCGTGTTACAGCCTTTGCTGTGAGCATTAGAAATTCTTCTCACGCTATGGTTTTTGGCACTTTAAATCCGCCGTCCTTCATTTCCGGTGCATTTGCCAGAGTTTCTTTACTGCCGTCTCCATTCACCACCACATCCTCACGGAACACATTGTGAACCGGAAATACGTGGGACATGGGCTCCACCCCCGTGGTGTCAAGCTCGTTTAACTTGTCAATATAATCAAGCATTTCGCCCATATCTTTTTTGGCGCTCTCTTTTTCCTCATCGCTTAACTCTAATTTTGCAAGAATACCCACATATTCAATGGTTTCATCAGAAATAATATTTTTCTCCCCCGCCTTTTTCTCCATTTTAGGAGCCACGTAGACCTCTTCCTCTTCTTCGCCTACCACGGCGTCCTCGATAACCAGCCCGTAGTATGCACAGTCACAGATACCGGAGTTGTTCCAATCTGACTGAATATGAGTTCCTTCATATTTTAAGCCACATTTTTCCATCACTTTTCCGGAATAGGGATTTCTGGGGTCATGCCTTGCCTCAATTCTTCTTACTCCCACTTCCCTCGTCAGATACTCAATGACTGCCGCTAAAGCCTCGGAGGTAATCCCCTGATGCCAGTATGCTTCGCTGATACAGTAACCGATGTGCATGGATCCGACTTTTTCGTTGATGCTTACCACACCCATACTGCCAACGGCTTCGCCGATTTCCTTTAATTCAATACACCACTCATATTTCTCCGGCTTTTTATATTCCGCTATCCAGTCCTTTAAAATGGATTTCGTCGTCTCCGCACTCTCATGGGTGGGCCATGTCAGGTATTTCGTTACTTCCGGATCAGATGCCCAGTTGCGGTACATGGGTTCTGCATCATTTAATGTAAACGGTCTTAAAACCAGGCGCTTTGTCTCGATTGTTTTTGTTCCCAAATGTCTCACTTTTTTCCCTCATTTCACTTTAATTTTGCATTTAATTTCCGGTAAATCCGCTCTGTCATCCATGGCTCACTGCTTGCTTTTATTGCTTCCTTAAGCAGAAACCATTTCACTCCGCTGTTTTCATCCGCTTTCACCCGCAGTATTTCCTCTTCGTCTGCCTCCAATAAATAGGTGACATTCAAATGCAGGTGGGAGGAAACATAGGCTCCCCGCTTTTCGTGTCCGTCCACTGTCAGTACCTCTAAGGAATAGATTCCGTCACCGATTTCCCGGATTTCCTGTACACCGGTTTCCTCCATCGCCTCCCGCTTTGCCACGGAAAGCAAATCCTCTTCCCCGTCTGCGTGTCCTCCGGTCCATGCCCAGGAATGATAAATGTTATGGTAAATCAAAAGCACCTTATCATGTTTTTTATTTAAAATCCAGGAAGAGGCGGTAAAGTGCGCCGTCCGGTTTTCTCTGGTAAAGATGTCAGGGCAGGTCTTTAATAAATGAAGCATTAATTCCCTGTCCTTTTCTTCCTGTTCATTGTAAGGCACGTAACTTTCAAGCTGTTGTTGTAAATTCATATTTTTCTCCTGTTCATGATTCTAAGCGGCGGGCTGTTTGCCTGCAAACGACCTTGAATCTCAACGTGATTTGAGCCTATTTGGGTTTTGGCTCTTTTATGGTTCTAGGCGGCTCAAATCACGCGGGAATAAGGTCGTCTCTCTTACGTTGTCCTCATCGATCAGTTTCATGGTGAGACGCTCTAAGCCGATACCAAGTCCGCCGTGGGGCGGCATTCCATGTTTGAATACGGCAAGATACTGTTCCATTCCCTCGGACTCCATTCCCCGTTTTTCGATTTTATCCATCAGCATCTGATAGTCGTGAATACGCTGTCCTCCGGTGGTGATTTCAAGTCCCTGGTACAGTAGGTCAAAGCTTAAGGTGTATGTGGGATCCGCCGGGTCATCCATAGCGTAGAAGGGACGTTTTTTGGATGGATAATGGGTGACAAATACGAAATCTGCGTCACACTCTTCCTTAAAATACTGTCCGATTAACGCTTCTTCTTCCGGCTCTAAATCGTAGGGATTTCGAATCTGTCTGTTATATTTTTCCGCCACTTTCTTTTTTGCCTCGTCAAAACGGACGGTTGGGATTTTATCCACATTCGGCAGAGTCACGTTCCATATATTTAATTCCTTCGCATAGTCCTTTTTCAGCAGCGCAATCATATACTGCAAAAATCCGGTTTCCATTGCCATGATGTCTTCAAATCCGTCGATGTAGCCCATCTCGAAGTCAAGGCTGGTATATTCGTTCAAATGGCGTTTTGTATTGTGTTTCTCGGCACGGAACACTGGCGCTGTCTCAAATACCCGGTCAAAGACGCCTACCATCATCTGTTTGTAAAACTGGGGGCTCTGCTGGAGCACTGCCGGCCTGTGGAAATACTCTAAACGGAACAGGTTTGCCCCGCCCTCGGCACTTTTGGCTCCCACCTTGGGGGTGTGGATTTCCGTGAACCCCTGGCTATATAAGAAATCACGGAATCCTCTGACAACGCCCTCCTGTATTCTGAATTTTGCCCGCTCCCTGATATTTCTTAATGCGATGGCACGGTTATTCAGGTTTGCCTCTAGGGAAGTGTTTAGTTTCCACTTGGAAATGGCTAACGGCATCGGAGCCGCCGGCTCCGACAGCACTTTGATGGTGTCAAGACGGATTTCAAATCCGTTAGGGGCACGATCCTCTGCTTTGACGGTGCCTTCCACTTCGATGGTGGAGGCTTCTTTTAAGTCCTTTAAGTCAAATTGGGTTTTTCCCTCTTCAAATACGCACTGAAGAAGCCCCTCTCTTTTCCTCAATATCACGAATGCCACCTCTCCCATGTCACGGATGGTATGAACGGCTCCGTTGACTTTTACGGTTTTTCCCTCGTAACCGCCGGATAACAACCGGCTGATTTCTAATGTGTCCTTTTCTTTTACGCCTGTGATAAATTCCATGTTTGTACTCCTTTTCTTATCCTGATGGATTCCTGCTAGTGCGGGGCGACATCAAATCGTACCGACCATTGGCTCGGTACGATTACAAGAATGCAAATACAGCATTCTTGCACTTTAATCTCTGTTTTGTTGCCGGAACTGACGAAGAATGCAAATACGGCATTCTTCTCCTCGTAATCTCTTTTACTGCCAAAACTGACAAAGAATGCAAAACCAGCATTCTTGCACTTTAATCTCTGTTTTGTTGCCGGAACTGACGAAGAAAAAGCCCCAGAAAAGCTTTCGCTTTTCTGGGGCGAGATTACTGTATGATCCCGCGGTACCACCCGCATTGAAAAATGAGATGTTCTCATCTTTCCTCTCTATGTGCTTAACGCGCACCCACGTACTGACCTACTTGCGGCTACCTTGGAATGTAGATTGTCAACTGTAGCATATCCTGTATCCAGATATCCGGTTCAACCAGTCTGCTCCGGAGTGTTCCCGTTATCTTCTCTTTCAAACAGCGCTCTCAGTCGGTGACGCTGTATTCCTGTCGACGTCTGAAGATAAGAGTCTCTTTCAACGCTTTATCAATTTAACGTTGTAACCTTTATACCACATCACCGGAGCATTTGCAAGGTCTTTTTGCAAGTTTTTTTGGTAATTCCTGCAAAATTTTGAAAACTTTATCTTCTGCCTTATTTTACAGTCACTTTACAGGTTGCTTTCTTTCCACTGGTTGTCTTAACAGTAATCGTTGCTGTACCTTTCTTAACAGCTGTTACTTTTCCCTTACTTGTTACGGTTGCCACTTTTTTGTTGGATGTTGTCCAGGTCAGTTTGTCCGTAGAATTGGTGGGAGTAAGGGTTGCCTTTAAGGTAACAGATTTTCCTTTTGCAAGAGTTACTTTTGTTTTATTCAATTTCACTTTTGTTGCAGGAACTTTTACCGTTACTTTACAGGTTGCTTTCTTTCCGCTGGAAGTTTTTGCGGTAATGGTTGCAGTTCCTTTCTTCACGCCAACTACCACACCGTTTTTGTCTACGGTTGCAACCTTTTTATTCGAGCTGCTCCAGGTTATCTTATCGGTGGAGTTCTTGGTAATGGTTGCCTTTAACTGCTTGTATGCACCCTTATTTACTGTAAGAGTCTTTTTGCTCAGCTTGATGCTGGTAGACTTCTTGCTGCTCTTAACAACCGTTACTTTACAGGTTGCTTTCTTTCCGTTGGAGGCGGTTGCAGTAATGGTTGCCGTTCCTGCCTTAACACCTTTGATTTTGCCTTTTGCGGTTACCGTAACCACTTTCTTGTTGGATGTTTTCCAGGTAATCTTATCTGTAGTGTCTTTCGGGAATACGCTGGCTGTTAAGGTTCTGGTGGTTCCCTTCTTGATGGTCATAGCCGGGGTCAGATATACTTTTGCGGCAGGAATAGTGACTGTCACTTTACACTCTGCTTTTAATCCGCCTGCTGTGGTGGCTGTGATAACTGCTGATGTTGTATCATAATACTTGACACTTCCACTTCACGGATTTATAAAAAAGAAGTGAAAATGGAGGTTTGGAAATGGCACAGAAGAAAATTTATGACAAGGAGTTCAAAATTCA
>JAETQH010000059.1 GCA_021770785.1 Lachnospiraceae bacterium | reverse complement strand
TAGTTCGATTGATGATGCTTTTTTGCCCATGAAAATGTCCTCCAAAATTTTTATAAAAACATTATAGCACAGACCTTAAATATAGTCGAGTTATTAAAAAGACATTATACTAGTGAATATGACAAAGCGGAAAATATTGATTTATTTCAGCTGTTTTATAACGGAATCGACGGAATAACAGATCAGGTTTCCGAAGAAGAAAAAGCATTGCTGCAAGAATTAAACAGTGAAGCTTCATACTTGGATATTGTGAAAGTTACTAAGGATGAGATGAATGCTTTTTTAGAGGAAAAATTGGGCATACGGCTGGATGAAACACAAAAAAATGGTCTGGAAAAGTTTTATTATCTGGATCAGTATGACAGCTTTTATCTTGTTGTCGGGGATACAAATTTTGACTGGTGCACTGTTACATCCGGCATCTGGAAATCTGATAATGAACTTATATTGGAATATACAAAAGAATATGGAGACGGACAGTGGCATGTTGTTTTGAAGAAAACAGATAACGGGTATTTATTTGTTTCTAATGAAAAAACAGAATAAACGATTTAAAATGTAAGGGGGTAAGTTATGAAACTCAAAGAGAGAACAACAAGAGTGTTTGTGAGTAGTATGTTAAGTTTTTGTATGGTCTTTTCTGTAATGCCTAATATACCTGTAAAGGCAGCGAAGGAAGAAGATTCCATTCAGAGATTGGTGTGCAGTTATATGGACAGTCGGGAAATGGCGGTTACGGAGGGCGATGCAGGGAATCTGGAGAACGTGGCAGTCTGCGGTATCGTGGATGATGAAGCAGTTCATAGAAGTGTATTGGCTAAAAGTGGGATCAGTATTTCAGACACATCATTTAAGATTATGGACATTGACATATATGATACAATGACAACAGTATCGTTAAGCGAGTCAATTGAATATGTATCTGATGGCGTAGCAGCGAGTACAGATGTCGAACACAGCCTGACGATAATGTATGATGAAGATGGAACGGCAAAGGTAGTATCTGATAAATATACAGAACTTCCCACAGGTTTCCAGTCTTGCTCTTACATTTCTGGCGAAGAGGAAGAAGATGCTGGAATCGCACTGCTGACATCAGATCTACGTTCAGAACTTATTGCCGTTGCAGGAGACGAAGTAGGCTATAAAGAGAAGAAATCAAACAGTAACCTGGATGATTTTACTGCAAATGCAGGCAACAAAAATTATACAAAGTATGGACAATGGTATGGCAGCAATCCTGCACCGTGGTGCGCAATATTTGTTAGTTGGTGCGCATATATGACAGAGATTTCGACAGATATTATTCCGAAATACGAAAATTGCACAACTGGAATGGATACCTTCAAAAACAGAGGATGCTTCTATTATAGTTCTGCTAATGGTGGCAGCTATACGCCTAAAATTGGTGATATTTTCTTTACAGGAACAAGTAAAACTTCCAGCAGTCATACGGGGATTGTTACAGGTGTGTCAAGTTCTCAGATTACGGTTATATCTGGAAATTATAGCGATATGGTAGCTGAACATACCTACAAGCTGACAGACAGCAGTTTGGTTGGATTTGCAAGTCCAAATTATTGAATTAGCTAAAAAAGGAATAAGTAATGGAGGTAGATATGAAAAGAGTGTTAAAGAGTTTTTGTACAATAGGGCTGGCTTTGCCAGTGGTATTTTCGCTGATGGGTATAACATCATTTGCAGCAGGTGGAGGTTCTAAACTGGAGTGTGACATTTTAGAGGAAGGGCAGGCTGACGTGATTGCCGAACAGCTGGAAAAATGCATTACCAATAAGTATCAGGGTTATTATACTTTTGATAACTTCCGCCCGACTTTTTATAATGAGCAGTATGCAGATGGGATTTATATGGTTGATGTTGATATTTCAGTGGATAAGACGCTGGTCCGTGATCCGGAAGAGAGTGCTATTGCAAGAGGAATGAAGCAGGAAGTTGAGGCACAGATACAAGCGAGGCAGCGCGATACTGCGCAGGCAGTATTGGATGAATATTTGTCCAATACATCGAAATATTTTAATGTGCCGATTGAAACGGGGTTTGAATTTAGAGTTTATATAACGGCGCTTACAGAGGAGGAAGTTAATAACGCAACAGATTTTGAGCACTTTTATCGGGTTGATGCGGAAGATGGACCGATCTTAACACCAGTCATTGAAAATGAACCGTTTGTGGAATTAGGAACGGAGGAAGACGGAAAAGCCAGACTGGCCTCTGAGATGTCTGCTGTGGAGAGCAGGGCGGTTTCCTATGATGCAGATGCTGCCGTGAAATATGCAATAGATAATGCAACAGCAACGCCAGAGTTTTCATCAGCTAATGGCTTAGGAAGCGATTGTGCCAATTTTGTTTCAAAATGCATAAACGCTGGAGGTATTCCAATTGATAATGCCGGTAAATGGTATCCGGCACCCAAAAAGGGCTCCTATGCCAGTGAAAATTGGATGAGGACAGGGTACAACAATAACGGCGGTGTAAAGACATATATGACAGATAAAGGGTATTTTGATTCAACGACAGCGGATTCTGTAGCAACAGGTGATTTTGTGTATTGGAACAGTAGAAGCCATGTAGCGCTTGTGACAAGATATGATGGGTATACGATTGAATATTCGCAGCATTCCAGTTCTAAGCAGGATAAAGTATATCATATGCTCACTGATCCAAAGACGGTTACTTTGTACAAACCAACCGTTTAACAGATATTTTATAGCTATAGTGCTGATTGTGGGGAAATGAATATAACAGAAACAAAATTGGAAATCAAGTAACTTCCAGAATTAAATTTTTGCAGTCTGGAAAAGAGACTTTGCGCTGGTTCACATTGTGTAATTTACAAAGTTGTACAATTATTAAGATAGGAAGGAATGAATAACAAATGAAAAAGAAAATATTTATACTGTCATTAATGTGTGCGTTTAGTTTTTCTGCAACTGTATGTGCTGCGCCAGGGGAGATGCATATTGACCACCCGCAGGAAGGAGTAACAGAAGGATGGGTAGAGGAGGAGTGCGTTATTGTTGATGGAAATGTTGTATCCGTAAACAATCTCGTTTCTTCACGGGAGATGTTTTTGGAATATGTTGGAATAGGTGCTGAGGATGCGGGTCCGTGGGAACACGGAGTTACAGGTTCAGGGCTGCTCTATTCATATTATACTAATAAAAAATACTGGCATGGATCATCCGTACGGGGGACTGCCGGACTTACAAGAAGTTTGATGGTGCCAGCAAATCAAAAGTCCATAGCGGAGGCTCAGACACTTTCGATAGACAATAATCACGCTTACTGGAGAGTGGATGAAAATATGAAATAATGTGCAGGACCAGTAATTTTATATCTTCAGGATATTTTGTGGCGGTTTCATTATTGTTGAAACCGCCACGATTCATAATGTAAAATTGTCCTATAATGGGGAAGGTGCGGAATATGAAAAAAATTGCAGGCATTACATTCAGTTTTCTAATCAGGAGTATTACTGTAGTATTCCTTACACTATTGATGCAAAATTCAGTAAAATTTGTCAAAAATATGTATCAGGAAAAAGATTACAGGATATTTAAGGGTTTTTCATGTATATTTATAGATCCGTCTGAAGATTATGACGGACAGGCTGCCGATGAATTAGATCAAAGGATGATCACATATTTTCATGAAACAAACAGTGAGGAAAATTCATGGATGTTTTATATCGGAAACCAGTTGCTTTTATATAATGCGGGGATGATGGATATCAATGATTTGAAGGTGACAGACTATGCAGTCACAATAAATACAGGGTATTTAAAAGCAAACCAGCTTAGAGATATTGACGGCAATCTGATTGACATTGATGAAGATTCGGGAATAGATTACCTGATCGTACCTGAGAAATACAGAAGCAGCGAAGAGGAGATCCGCGATTATTTTATAGAGAATAATACCTTCCTAAGATATTATTTTGATGACAAAATAAAATATGGCATCGCTAAGGCACATGAACAGAAACATCCTGACAACCAGTTAGAAATCATTTACATGAAAAATGATATGACGTTCCCTTCCTATCTGCCTTATGGCCAGATCGGCGACACAATAAAAGATCCTGTTTTTATGGTTGTTACATCTTCTAATGTCAGTGACGCCCAAATCCCTGCATATATTACAAGTCAGCGGTATCTTGTAAAAAATGAGCTTGTTCAGGAAGCAATTGAAACAGCAGGACTGGAGAAAGATATCATGCGTGTTGAAGACGTTTATGAAGCATATCAAAAAGATTTGTGCAGAAATATTTTTGTTGTTATCGTACAGGGTATGGGAAGTATATTGATGGAGGTGATCATATATTTGATTTATAAAAAGATGCTGTATGAGAAAATGAGATATCTCATGATTTCCTGGCTGTTGACAGGAGCAGCAGTGACTGCGGTATACTGGATTTTATCCCTGGCGTTCATAAAAGCTTTTGCAGTATTGCTCATTGCAGAGCTTCTTATATTATGCAAGTCCTGGAGAACGCTCCCATCAAGATAGCAGACATGGGATTTATTTCACTGTCTGATACCCAGAAACCAGTAAACATCTCCGTGTTTTAAACAGTAGATTAAGTTATTACGAACATTATAGCACTTGCCGCAGAGGACTTGAATAATCTGAATTTGGATATTGGTGGCGTTATTGTAGATGTTAAGCAGGTTACAGAAGAAAATAGTATTAATGTCTGTATAATGGGGTTAAATCCCTCGCCTTAAGGCGAAACCTTTAGGTCAATCCCATTGCTTCATGTTTAGAAAAAAGAAGAATACAGCATAAGGACATAAAATGAACATGACAGAAAATTACAGAAAATATCTCATTTATGTACAACCTTAAGATGGGATAAGAAATAAAAAGAAAAAGATAACTTTTAGGGAGCACACTTTAGGCTGCTTTAGCGGCACATTGAACCTACCGGCTTTAGCCGGTAGTGGTTGAGTATACAATTTTAAGATGTCATATGCTTTCTTGACAGAGTCACCTGATGATATAAAGAATATTTCTTGAAGTAATTGGAATTTCCCCAAACGGCAATTTTGCTCATGTAGATTTCGATGCTGCGACAGGAGAGTTTGTACTGGCAGAAGAAGTGGAATATAGTAACGGAGATGTTGAATGGGTAGAATTTAATTGACTGTGAATGATAGATAGATGAAGCCAAAAAGACTACTAATGCATTTCCGTATTTTGTTGAAACTTCCTATAAAAAATAGGTAAATGGGTCAAATTACTCTTCAAATAACTGAATATTTCGCGGACAGGGCTCCACTGATACGCAGTAGAGACCCACCTGTTCGCGAAATGATTCCACTTACTTGAGTTGCTGTTTTAAATGCTATTTCAATATGGCTGCTGTATCAATGACAAGGGCTGAAGCCAGTGCTTACGCACTTCGCTGACGCAGCAGCCATATTGAAATTAGGGTAATTAAGCAAATCAATAGGTGGGTCTATGCCATAAGCCACCGGAATCAATTTAGCGAATGCAAAGTATTCTTAATTTAATCATATGGACTCATTCCTGCGAAATAGTCAAAATAACCAAATTAGGCTGAAAATTGTTATAGATGCTTGCATTGATTACTGTAGGAGCATAAAACGGACTTATATACACTACAGCACCGTTTAGTGACTAATATTATTACTTTTAAACTCCCCACAGCTCTGCTGTGGGGAGTTTCATTCTTATAAAAGTTTACAAAAACACTTGACAATCTTTCTCTGAAATTACGGGAGGCCGCGGGGTTACTTTCGCTACAGGAACTCCCGTGAGCAATTCCATGGTAGAACTTTACACCATGATGCGCTATCTTCAGTATGACATGCTGGAACAGGGGTATGAGGACAGCACGGGGAAAGTCCGCAGCCTGAAACACTTTGACAACTGGGCGGCGACCTTTGGGGAGCAGGTGACGGCGGTGGAGCTCAAACCGGAGGGCACAGGGTTCCGCCTGAAAACACGTTTTGCCCGTTTCTATAACCTGCCGGAGCTTATCAGCCGCTGGAAGGAAGCCGCCGACATACAGACCGCAGACATGCTGAAACTGCCCGTGCCGGAAGCAGAGTATATCACGATACAGACAGAGCCGAGCGAGGCGCAGAAAATGATGGTAAAAGGGCTTGCAGACAGAGCCGAAAAGATACGGAGGGAGCGCATAGACCCGCGGTTGGACAACATGCTCAAGGTGACATCGGACGGGCGTAAACTGGCGCTCGACCAGCGTATCATGAACCCGCTTCTCCCGGATGACCCGGGCAGCAAGGTCAATGCCTGTGTGGATAATGTCTTTCAGATCTGGCAGGAGAGCACGCCGCAGAAAGGGACACAGCTCATTTTTTCCGACCTGTCAACACCAAAGGGACGGGCAGAGAATGGCAGTGCCAGAAAGAATGCACAGGAAACATCTGCGGATATGGAAAACGGCCAGACAGGGGAAGAGACGGCAATGGAGGCGAGCGTTTATGAGGATATAAGAAAAAAACTGATCGCAAAAGGCATTCCCGCGGAACAGGTTGCGTTTATTCATAGTGCCAATACGGAAGCGCAGAAAGCAGAGCTTTTTGCAAAAGTCCGCAGCGGGCAGGTGCGCGTGCTCCTTGGAAGCACACAGAAAATGGGCGCGGGGACAAACGTGCAGACAAAGCTTGTCGCGTCCCATGACCTCGACTGCCCCTGGCGCCCTGCCGACCTGGAACAGCGTGCGGGGCGTATCGTGCGCCGCGGCAATGAAAATGACCATGTGAAGATCTTCCGTTATGTCACGAAAGGAACTTTTGATGCATACACATGGGGGCTGGTGGAGTCCAAACAGAAATTTATCGGGCAGGTCATGACCAGTAAGTCCCCGGCACGTTCGATTGAGGATGTGGACGCAGCCGCCCTTTCCTACGCCGAAGTGAAAATGCTGGCGACAGGCGATACCAGGATCAAGGAAAAGATGGACCTCGACATACAGGTGACAAAACTCAAAATGCTGAAATCAAACCACCTTGCACAGCAGTATGAGATGCAGGACAAAGTGCGTGTGTATTTTCCAAATAAAATAAAGGAGACACAGTTATATATTGACTGTCTGAACGCCGATCTGCCAATACTGGAGGCACACCCGGCAAAGGAAGATAATTTTTCCATGACCGTCATGGAGACTGTTTATACGGAGCGGAAAGAGGCGGGAAAGGCAGTCATAGCAGCCTGCCGCCTGATGGACGATCCCGGAAAAGAGATTGAGCTGGGAGAGTACCGCGGGTTTCCGATGAAGCTGTGTTTCGACGGTGCAAAATTTAAAGTTACCATGAAGCAGAACCTGACACACACGGCGGAGCTTTCCGACGATGCGGCAGGCAATATTACCCGCATCAACAACGCGCTGGAAAAAATACCTGAAAGCCTTGAACGGCACAGGGAGAACCTTGCCCAGCTGCAGAGGGAGCTGGAAAGCGCAAGGGAGGAGGCAGACCGACCTTTTGCACAGGAGGCGGAGCTGGCGGAAAAGTCAGCGCGGCTTGCCGAGCTGAATACGGCACTTGATCAGACGGAAAATGGTGTTGACAGCCCCGCAGAGGAGACAGAACAGCCGCAGGAGAACGAGGAGCAGGATAATTTGTGCAGCTTACAGAAACGGGAGGGGGGAGGAAAGACTTCCATACCCGGTGAAAAACCATCTATTCTGAAAACAATCAGGGAATACCAGCAGCCCACACTAGTGCATCAGGCACCGGAGCGCGGCAGGGAAGGGAGGTGATGCAGTGAGGATGACAGAAGGGCGCACCATAGGGCTGTATTTCAGGGTCACGCCGGAAGAGATGGATTTGATAGGGAAAAAGATGGAACAGGCGGGCATAAGGAACAAGCGTGCCTACCTGCGCAAGATGGCAGTGGACGGTTATATCGTCCGTCTGGACATGGGGAGCGTGAAGGAGCTGAACAGGCTCCTGCGTTCCATATCTGAAAATATCAACCAGATTGCCCGCCGCTGCAACGAGACGCGAAATCTTTACGCAGAGGATGTGGCAGACCTGCAGAAGGGCTGTGCTTCGGCGCAGGCGGGACTTCTTGAACTGGTGAAGAAGTTTGCAGGGCTGTAAGGAACTGTTCAGAAATTACAGCCACGGGTAATGTCCGGACAGTTCCTAAAAAATGACAGGAAAGGCGCGGAGGGGGAAATCTTCTGCGCTTTTCTTTTTTTTGCATCATTCTGTGCAGAAAAATTATTTCGCCATTGCTGCGTATGGCGTATAGCACTGTTTTCCTGCCTGACTGTACACAGATATACAAGGGGCAAAAATCTTTCATTGATTAACAACTATTTGAATTGAGGAGGAACAGATGTCAGGAGTGACAAAGGAACAGATCGCAAGAGCAAAAGAATGGGATCTTTTTACATATTTACAGGCTTATGAGCCGCAGGAACTTAAAAAATGTGGCGGTTCGGAATACCGCACAGTGACGCATGATAGCCTGAAAATTTCCAATGGCAGGTGGCACTGGCACAGCAGGGGGATTGGCGGGCGTACCGCATTGGATTATCTGATGAAAGTGCGCGGAATGGACTTTGTTTCTGCCGTGGAAACGCTCTGTGGGGAACGGGGTGCGGCAGTCAGGAGAGCGCTTCCGGCAGAACAGGGACAAAAGCCGCGCAGGTCTTTTTCCCTGCCCGAAGCGAACCGGTGCGGGACGGCAGTGGTGTCCTATCTCCAGCAGCGGCAGATTGATTCAGACATCATCAGTTATTGCATCGGAAAAGGGCTTTTATATGAAAGCCGCCAATACCGCAACTGTGTGTTTGTGGGGCGTGATGTGTCGGGGAAGGCCCGCTGTGCCTGTCTGCGTGGGACATACGGCACATTTAAAATGGACGTGGACGGAAGCGATAAGAGATATAGTTTTTCCATACCTGCCTCCAGTGGTGGGACCACTGCCGGATTAATCCCAGACAGTCCGTACCTGGTGGTGGCAGAAAGCCCCATAGATGTGCTTTCCATTGCCACCCTGTTAAAAATGCAGGGGGAGGACTGGACAAAATACCATTATCTTTCATTAGGCGGCACAGCGCCGCTGGCACTGCTCACATTTCTGCATGACCACCCTGCTGTAACCCATGTAAGTCTATGCCTGGATAATGATACAGCCGGTCTTACAGGCATGAAAAAAATAAGGGAAGCAGTCTGCGCAGACAGGGAGTTTTCACGGAGAATTAAGGTGATGGCAGACAACCTGCCGCCTGTTTCCTGGGGAAAAGATTACAACGAACTTCTGCAGAAAAAAGCTGCGGCGGTACGGGAAGAGCAGCGTGCAGAAAAAACACGGACAGCATCGCACCGTGTTATGGAAAAGTAACAGATAAAGCAATGGAAGGAGGCATACACATGGCAGTTTCCAGTCTGCTCCCACGCAAGGCAGCGGGAAGCAAATCACGCAGGCAGACACTTCATGACCGGCTGGATTATGACCAGAAAGAGGAAAAGACAAAAGGCGGCGAACTGGTAACATCTTATATGTGCAGCCCCGAAACCGCCGCGGAGGAATTTGAGACAGCAAAGCTGATCTATGAGACAGAAACCGGACGCAGCCTGCCGGCTCAAAAGGACATTATAGCCTACCGTATCATACAGTCCTTCCAGCCCGGAGAGATCACACCGGAGGAGGCAGGCAGACTCGGATATGAGCTTGCCATGAAATTTACAAAGGGGCAGCATCAGTTTGTTGTATCCACCCATGTAGACAAATCCCATATTCACAATCACATCGAATTTAACAGTACCAACCTGACATGTGATGGGAAATTTAAAAACTTCAAAAACTCTGCATCTGCCCTGCGCAGGTTAAACGATCAAATCTGTCGGGAACATGGCTATTCCGTGATTGAAAATCCGAAAGAAAAAGGGCAGAGATATCAGGAAAAGGCAGCGGCAAAACGCGGGCGCAGTTTTAAGGAGCGCCTGCGTCAGAGTATCGACGGACTGCTCCCGGGCTGTAAGGATTTTGAGGAATTTCTATCGCGTATGAGGGCGGAAGGGTACGAGGTCAGACGGCGTGGAAAATCACTCGAATTTCGAGCACCGGAACAGGAACGGTTTACTCGTTCCTATCGTCTGGGTGATGAATATACAGAAGCAGCTTTGAGGAAGCGGATTAGTGGAATCCATGACAGAACGCCATCAAAGAGTAAACCTGTGACGGATAATAAAAGGATTAACCTTCTTGTTGATATCCAGGCAAAAATCAATGCGGGAAAAGGAAAAGGTTACGAGCGCTGGGCGAAGGTTTTCAATCTGAAAGAGGCTGCAAAGACACTGAATTTTTTGCTGGATAACGGGATAAAGGACTATGATGAACTGAACACCCGGACAGAAGCAGCCGGGAAAAAATTTGATAATCTGTCTGTCCGCATCAGGCAGCTTGAGGGACGCATGGCGGAGACGGCGCAGTTAAAAATGCACATCATCAATTATTCTAAGACGAGGGAAATTTACAAGGCATACAGGAAGTCGCGCAACAAAAAAGAATACTATGCAGCGCATACAGACGAGATAAAAAAACATGAGGCCGCGAAAGCTGCCTTTGATGCATTAGGCAGTAAGCCTGTCCCGAAAGTGGCACAGCTTTCCGAGGAATATGCCGCGCTTCTGGCGGAGAAGAAAGCCTGCTATGAGGAGTATAAGACAGCGCGGAAAGAGATGATAGAATACCAGAAAGCGAAGCAGAATATTGACACGATTTTAGGGATTAATTTATTGGAACAGGAGATGCAAAAAGAAGTGCAGCGCTGACAAAAACCGGAAAGCAAAAGAAGGAAATTCCTCTTTTCAGCTTTCCGGTTTTTTTGTGTCTTTCGGAGTCAGTCGGTCATACTGTATAATGGTTTCGCCAGTGATCAGATTATGCTTTTCTTTTTTGAGCAGTGTATACCGCGGTTGTCCTTCTGCATAATCTTTTCCCGTTTTTGGGAAGAATGTGCGGCATACCTGTGTGTCACTGCCAGAACGCTGCGCGAGAAATAGATAAACGGGTGTCCCTTCATAATCATTTTGCAGAAGATAGTCAGCCTGGATAACAGAAAAAATATTTGCTTTGGCATTGTATCTGAAAATAATTTCGTTGCTGTCCAGAAAAAGTTCCAGCTGCGAAAGTGGCAGGAGACGGAGTTCCATCTCATGAAAAAAACTGCTTTGTTTTATGTCGGAGAATGTCAGCCGTCCATCAAGGATTTCTTTCATGATATCAGACCGTTTTCCTGTCTGGAGACGGACATTGTCCCGCAGTTTATGTAATCCTGCAAGGTGGTGGAAGTCTGCACGGTCAAAGGAAATGGTGAACTCCAGTGTTTTGCCTTTGCGCCCGACAATGATATGGTATTGGTAAGGAATCAGGCGGTCAAATTCCTGCGCGCATCGTTGTAATAAATCCATAGGTATCTCCTATACTAATGTAAAAGTCCCCACCGTCTG
Source organism: Lachnospiraceae bacterium (assembly GCA_021770785.1). Taxonomy (GTDB): domain Bacteria; phylum Bacillota; class Clostridia; order Lachnospirales; family Lachnospiraceae; genus Roseburia. Next base: position 13,204 of record JAETQH010000059.1, on the reverse strand, counting down.
GCAGGGACTTTCTGAGCATTTTCTTTCAGCGGACTGACCAGTGGGACAGTCTGCCTGAGCCGGTTTGAGGTTTCGCTGCACAACCCTTCCTGAAAGCTCCATAAGGCAATGCGTACCGGTGCACTCCCTTATTTCAGCACTTTAACAGACACACGCTGTTGCCTGTCTTATACTATTATTATATGTAGGATGCAAAAATATGTCAATAAATTTTAGACGTAAATTTTTACATGGTTTGTGTCGGCGTTACTGTTCACTCCGTTCCAGTAACAGGTAAAAATCCATGCAAAATCACCTTCGGTGATGGATTTTTACTTGGCTGCGGTACGTTTTTTCACGGAATTAGCAGTAAATGCTAATTCCTGTCTGAACCAATGTCATTAACTTAAGCTCATAATAATCGAGATTGGTAAATAAAAACGAAGATTTATTGGGCATTTTCTAGTACAATTTGTCAGTCAAATTCCTTAAGTTAATGACATTGTGTCTGAACAGTAACGTGTCGGCTGTGTGCAAAAATCTGATGAAGCAAAATCTCCACGCGGAGCGCAGGAAAACGTGACCAGAGGGAACAAAAAAGCCACGCCGCAAGGCGTGTTCGCAAAAGAGCGTAAGTGACTTTTGCCGGGGATTGGGGTGTCCCCAACAAGCAAAGCGAGAACACCGCAAGGTGGGCGATGCGTGTCTAAGAATATCCAAAAGGATATTCTTAGACATTGCTTGCCGGAGTTATCGGAACATTCCTATAACTCCGGTTATAGGAATAAAATTTTTCCACCTGTGCGGTTGGAATCATGATTATGCTGCCAAATTTAGCAGATTTCATAATTTTGGTTAATTCTAATTATTGTTTTATTCAAAATCTTATAGATACAATGAATAATTATGAATATTTATGCTAAATATGAAGAATTTGTTGAATAAGTATACATTTTAAGCTCGATTGTATCTCAACCGCACAGGTGGAAATTTTTATCGGAACAAATTGCGAAAGACTTTGCAACTGCAAGGAAACGGCGGCAAAATGTTCCGATAAAAATTTGCCCATATGGGGAAATCAAGTTGAGCCAGAAATCACAGATTCGGAAAAAGTTCCTATAAAAATATAGCTATTTCAACCCAGTCAATCTTTTGAGTGTTTCTTCATCCGTCACAGTATACCTTGCGGAATTTAGCTTGGAATAAAGTGGGTTGTCCTGAGGTGTAGCTGCTTCAATAGCTTTGCGCTTATGCTCAGTATCCGCATGGGCATATATCTGAGTAGTTTCCAGTTGTGAGTGCCCAAGCCATTGGGATACAAGTGTCAGATCCATTCCTTCTTGGTACAAGTGCATCGCCCGGCTATGACGGAACAAATCCAAAATTTGGGATTTGCTCCGAAATCCAAACTTAGATAAAATCCAAACTTTCTGCTGAGAATCCAATGAATAAGTCATTCTTCCCTCTTGAAAGTTTGGATTTTATTTTGCAGACATTATCTTTTTAGGCCACAGAAATCAACAAGTGATTCAGGATCCTTTTTCCATTTTTTCTCAGTCCCCTTTTCAGTTTCGCTTTCGAGGGTTGCAAGAGCTTTTACTTTATCCTCCGTTGTGATATCTAAATATCTCATAGTTGTTTCAATCTGCTCATGACCAAGGAGAAACTGGATCTCAACAATACTTAACCCATCTTCAATCCAATGTGAAGCTTTTGCATGCCTAAACAAATGTGCGTGCGTATTTAGAGGAACGTCTTTACAATGGACGTTTGCTTGTGCCGCATATGTTTTGATGCGTTTATCCAGCGCCGCTTCCGTCAGCTTTCCATGCCCGCTGACCCTGCTTGGGAAAAGCAGGGCATCGGTGCCGCCGGTCTGCTCATATGTCTCTTTTATATATGCCTGCAGCAATGCTACAGCCCGTGGAAGCAGGTAGGCTGTCCGGATCTTTTTCCCTTTCCCATGCAGGCTGAGGTAGGGTTTGGCTGCTTCAAGGTGGATATCATCCAGTTTTATGGAGCGGATCTCGTCAAGCCTTGCTGCCGTTGCGTATAACAATGTCAAAAATACCAGGTCTCGCCGGCCGATCCTGGTGCTGGTGTCAGGTGCAGACAGCATGGCAGCGACTGCATCCCTTGTCAGTCCGGATACTTTCTTTTTGGGACACTTCTGGCGCTTGATCCTTTTGGAGTCCTGATACAGGTAAGCCATACCGATATCTTTCTCTGCAAGGTATTCAAGGAACCTGCGTAAAGAGGCGAGGCGGTTGTTGCATGTGTCCGGCGAATTCTTCCGGGTATCTTTGAGCCATACAATCCACTTCTCAATCCATTCCTTCTCCAGATGAAGACGGCTAAGGACTTCTGGGGAGACACCGTTTTCCTGCAGGAACTGAAAGTAAAGGACAAGGGTATCCCTGTATCCTTTTAGCGTGTGCCCGCTGCTGGTAAGGAACTGGGGCGCGTAATCATACAGGAATTCGGAGATTCTTCTCGCAATCACGGGGGCATCGTCAGTCTTCTTCATCCCACACCTCCGGCACGATCTCATTGAATCCATCCTCTGTCTTCGCCTGTATTTTATCCGCAAGGCGCGGGGTGATCGAATAATAAGTACAAAGTCGATTGGACATGGCGGTGCCCCATAGATTTTGAAAGGCAGTGAAGTTTTTCACTGAATGTAAAACTATCGTCTTCCCATGAATTTATATTCTCAACAGCATAGTGATGCCTTACATCATATGGGACGATTCCTTTGGCTGTACCATTTGCTGATTTCCAGATTTTTTTGAAATTGTCGTTTACCCAGTCCCTCCCATAGCATGTGCCTTTCAGCGATTCGAAAAAATATGTGCGTCCTGGCTGGATTTTATCTGCGGCTTCATCATACCGGATAAGGAGTTCGGTCATCGTGTCATGGAGTGCGACATAATGCTGGTCATATCCTTTGGATTTGCGGATATTCACCACGCCGTGCCCCAAATCAACATCCTCCCGCTTCAGATATCTGGCTTCCGTGGTCCTCATGCCGCTGCTGTACAGGAGCCTGAAGAATACAGGGCACTGAAGTTTGCGGATTACGGAGGCCGGCCTTCCTTTATAAGGAACTATGCTGTCGCACGCCTCGAAAAAGCGGGCCAGTTCCTCTTCTGTAAATGCATGCGGTATATATTGGCGCTTTTCCAGTTTCGGAGGCTTCGGAACAACGATGCCTGTCATGCCGCGGCTGCATAGATATTTAATGAATTCCCTGATGATCAATGTCCTGGTATAGCAGGAGCTGCTTGTCTCCGTATCCCGCCTGGCACACCAAGTATCAGCCATTTCCTGTGTAAGGACGCTGCTGTCTGCGAAATGGTCTGCACAATACCGGTCAAAATATTTCAGGTTCTGTGCACTGGCATGTTCATTCCATGTGCCGGATGCTTTCCGGTAGCTGACAAAGTTTTCAATCTCCCGGGCGAAACCCGAACGGTAGTCGCTCATATATCAAACACCCCCTCTCTGACGGGGAATTTTTCAATGCTTAACGCGCATTCCCGAAGATGTCTGATATCTGCAGACGTATAATGGTCCAGCGAAGACGGGTCCTCATGCCCAAGTACGGCACTCGCCACTAGGCGGGGAATTCCGTTCCCCACAAATGTTGTTGCGGCGTTATAACGGAAAAGATGGGTGCCCCGCCGGTCTCCATCTTCACGCCTTATTCCTGCTGCGTCGTATATTTTAGATGCGATGTGCCAGAGTGCACCCGGCGATATCGGATCATGCGGACGGTTTACACCAAGGAATATATGGCTGTCACTGCTTTCCGGTCTTTCTGATCTGATGTAATCGTAGATGGCATTCCCGATGACTGCTGTAAGCGGCAGGACCAGCGGAACACCGGTCTTGTTCTGGACAATGCGGATTTCATCCGCTTCCCAGTCTACTGCATCCATGGTAAGGCTGGCAATATCGCACGGTCTCAGTCCGGTAAAAAACAAAAGCGCAGCAATTGCTTTATTGCGCAGCGACAAGCTGTCCGGACAGCCATCAGAGAAAACCGTATGGAGACTTTCGTTCTCTTCAGGCTGCAGATATGGGATGGTTTTCCGTCTTGGCCTTATACACGGCAGATATGCCAGTATCCTTTTGGCATCTTCCTGATATTTTCCAAGATCTTCCTGAAATACCTCGGACACTTGCTTTTTGTACCCGTTTGACAATGCTGCATTTCCTGACCCATCTGTAAAGAAAGACATTGTAGCGCATTCGTCAATCTCTGACAGGCTGCACAAGCCCCGTTCCTGCATGGAACGCAGGAAACAAGCCCCGGCTGATACATTTCCCTTGATTGTATTCGGCTTCAAGCCGCGTACCGAAGCAGCATCTTTATAGCAGTCTACAACATCCTTATACTCAGGATTGAGATGGTGGTAAGCACCGTATTTTACCAGCGGTTCCTTACGCCTGTAATCCGGATAAATCCCATCGACGTCAAACCGTTTGAGAATGCCATATTCCAACCGGTAACGACGCCGCATTTCCGAAGAATTGGTCTGTTTCTCGCGTATAGCGCATGCTGTCTCATACGAATCAGCCAAACATCCATTCTTTCCCAGCCAGTTGATCTCTGTTTTCAGCAGGAGAATATAGTGTTTTGAATAACTATTTTCTTCCATGTGTTTTATGAGCTTACCATAATTCAATAAAAGATTTTCAAAGCTCATTTCTCATCACCTCCTGCCCTAAATCATACAGGACATCGGTGGTGGTTAAAAATAAAATCCAAACTTTCAGGTAGGAGGAACGGCTAATTCGCTGGCTTTCCAGAGAAAAGTTTGGATTTTATCTAAGTTTGGATTTCGAAACAGATGTGGATATATATTTTCAGGCACTTCAGAACAAACACGCCTGGCTTGTTCGCCATATTTCTGGAGCATATATCTGATTCGCCTGTCAGAAAGACATTGCTTTTTACCGTGGATCACTGAGTAAAACAATGGTGTATCACCATCAGCCGCAGTATTCTCATGAAATACAGACAAATACTTTTTCAAGTGCTGCGCTGTCTTGTCCATCAAGGGAACAACGCGGGTTTTTCGTCCTTTTCCAAACAATGTAACTTTGGGCAGACGGCCTAACTGTAAATCACACAATTTTAAGTTGAGCATCTCTTGAATCCGTGCGCCGGTATCATACAAAAGCATGATAAAAAGTCTGTCACGCAGCCCCTTTGGTGTATTTGCGTCAGGCTGTTCAATAATCGCAGTAATTGCTGCCATACTCATATAGTCCACTGTGGCAGCAGTAGCAGGTTTCTTGAACGGAACTTTTTTCAGCTTATTGAGATTGGCAACCAGAGCCACATCGTGGTCGGCAGCGTAGTCCATGAAAGCGCGGATCGCAGCAAATCGGGCGTTTCGTGTAGAAATGGAGTATCCTTTCTCCAATTCAAGATATTCAAGGAACGAAAAAATAGTATCTGCTGTCAGATGCTCAAAAGTTATGCTGCCCAGAGGTATTTGCTCGCACTCTTTTGCATAATCCAGAAGTTCTTCTAAGGCTTTTCGGTACGATAGAATTGTATTGGGACTGACATTGCGCTGCTTGGGAAGATAGATTTTCAAATAGTCATGCACCAAGGAAAACAGTGAAATATCTTTGGATTTCATCAGTCCGTCACCTCCGGAAACATGGCATTAAATTTATCCTAGTCAACAGCGGAGGACTTTACGATATTCTCCGGCAGGATATGGATGTAGTATCCGTTTCAGATAAACTGCTGTGCCCCATGTATTCGCGCAGGAAAGGAAGCATTGCCATCAGATTTTCTCCATTGTCGAGCCAGCGGTTCAGACAGGCAGAAGCGAAACGGTGCCTGAGGTCATACACGCGAACTTTTCCAGGATACTTCCCCGCCAGATCCGCGTGGGACCAGGCTCTATTGAAGGCAGAATACACCGTTTCCGTTGTCATCGCTCCACCATTTGCAGATGGAAAGAAGTATGGATTTTCACAGCAAAAAATCCTCCTTCGCCGTTCATATCGGCGGGCAAGAGCGAGCATATCATCCGACATAACAACAAAGCGTTCTTTGTTGCGTTTGGTATGCGCAATGAGAATTTTGCCGGTTTCAAAATCGATGTTTTCTGCCAGCAGTTCCCGGCCTTCATTTGGTCGCAGGCCGCAGGTATAAATCAGGTGGTATAGGGTAGGAGCCATTTCATTCAGAAAGGGTTCCTTTTTCGTAGGTGGCAGGTGGTCAATAGCATTGAAAAGAGCTGTCAATTCCATGTCCGTAAAAAGGTAGGCCGCTGCTCTGCTTTTGAGTGGAGTATATTTCTCTGGCAGGATATATGCTTCCTCCCCAACAGCGCAGAGATATCTTGCAAACTGCCGCATTGACGTAACTCTCTGGGCTGTGTTATAGCTGGAAACCGTAGCATCATTGATCCAGTCCAGAATAAGTTCACGGGACAGTTCTGTCTGGCCTGGGTGATTTTCCATGCACCAGTGGTCAAATTTTATGAAATACCGGAGATAGGTTTCCCTCTTATACCCATGGGCTGTACGGTAGTCCAGAAAATTGGAAATCCGTTCTCCAAACGCGCTTGAAAACTCCGTCATTGAGCATCACCCCCTGCCGGTGCAATCCCCGCAAAGGATAGCGCACACATTTTGAGATGTTCTGTATCCGTTGCAAGGTAAGGCTTTGTAGAATTGACATCTTTGTCCCCAAATACCTGGGCAACATCATAGATGGAAATCCCGTTCGTTACCATGGATGTCCCAAGCGCGCGGCGCAGATTGTGAAATCTCTTATTTGCTGGCAGACCAGCGGCGATACAGCAGTCCCTATAAATCTCTCCTACTGTTACCGCAGCGGCAAGCCTCTTGTGGGGCGCGTTGATACGCAGAAAAATCTCTTTGTCCGCCGTATTTGGCCGGCCATTAAGAATGTAGTCCTTTAGCGCCTCGCCCACATCCTGGGTCAGCGGCAGAATTACCGGATTGGCTGTTTTAGACTGCACGATGCGGATCTCACCGCGGAGCCAATCTATATCTGTCAGCTTCAGCGCAACTATATCACAGACCCGCAAACCAAGTACCGTCCCCAGCAGCATGACTGCATAGTCACGTTTTCCTTTTACCGTTGAACGGTCAATCGTGTCCAGCAGTTTTGCTATATCTAATTTTGGAAGAACCGGGAACACCCTCTTTTCCCGATTCACTGCAAATGAAAATAATGCAGAGTAATTATCATCTACTCGCCCGGTTGCATGGAGGAAATCATACAGTTTCTTCAGATACAGCCGTACATTGTGGATGGTGCTGGGTGGATATTGTTCTGAGCAGGCCAAAAGGAACTTCTGGATATGGATTGTTCCAACTCCTGTCAAGTCAACGAATCCTTGCCCTTCCAGCCAGGCAAAGTATTTGTGCGTTACCCACCGAATGTCACAGCGGGTATTTGGATGAAAATCTCCTGCTACAAATTCCTTGGCGATCTGTTCAAACTTTGGTGTCAGTTCTTGCCTTGCCCCTCGAAGTGTACTTGATAGAGAATCAATTCTCCCTGTACAGACATAGCTGACAAAGCGGTCGATTTCTCGCTTAGTCCGTTCATAGTGCTTCTTCTGCATATTGCCCTTGAAATACTTATCATCAATTTCATCCATATAGCGATTGATGATGGTCTGGTCAAAATATGCCAGACCTGCGTTCAGATGCCGCCGAATCATAAAATCCGCGCGTTTTGCCAGCAGCATCTTTGTGGTGATGCTATACCCTGTCTGGGCCAGGGCAGTTTCATAGTTTTCCAGCAATCCCTCGATTGGTGTGCTTACTTTTAGTGGCATAATAATGCTCCTCCTGCTATAAGTAGTCAGGGTTGTCCCTGCTCCTTATAGCATATCGGACAATGATTGATATGCCAATTTTTATAGGAACTTTTTCCGAATCTGTGATTTTTGGCTCAACTTGATTTCCCCATATGGGCAAATTTTTATCGGAACATTTTGCCGCCGTTTCCTTGCAGTTGCAAGGTCTTTCGCAATTTGTTCCGATAAAAATTTTGTTCCTATAACAGGAGTTATCGGAATGTTCTGTATATATATGTCGAATTTGGTATGACCTACGTGGGAGCAATCGGAATGTTCTGTCTGGAACGTAAGATGCGGATAAGCCAGTACGTGTGGGCAGTCCGACACTGCATGAATTTGAGTATATCCGTCATGGAAGCATAAGTCTTATCACATTCCTGTGTGTATATATCAGAAACTTGATTTACACTGTATAAATAAAGAATGCCACAGTCTGTCTGAGAAAAATTTCTAAATTTATTTATATCCGTTTCTTTTGAAAAATCAAGACAACAGTAAGGAAGGGAACAGGTTTGTTTGTAAAGGATTTGTGAAGCATAAATATAGTAGTTTCTTAAAAGGAGAAAGAGGGCATTCTTTTTATAATCCATTTCACACGATTGCCTTTAATATAAAAAATATCGGAATCCTCATTGCATATCAGTTTGTAATCTGATAAGATAATCATGTTTTGTTGAGTAGGTCTTGGAAAATGTATCTTACAGGAAGGTTCTCTGAACTTTTTTCTTCTATATGATAGATTGAGTTCCAGACATGTTAACAGATCATAATATTATTTTAAATCAAAAATGTCATATTATGAAAGGAAAAAAATGGCTATAACAGTGCAGGAAATCGCAGAAAAACTTCAGCTTTCTAAAAGTACCGTATCGAAGGCATTAAATAATGCCAGTGATGTGAATGAAAATACAAGAAAAATGGTTGTCGATGAAGCCATTCGCATGGGCTATAATCTTAAAAATTTGAAAACACAGGCAAAAAAGCGTCTTTGCATTTTTATTGAAAATATGGATTATGACAATATTGAACAGTTTGCCTATGAAATTATCCTTGGATTCAAATCAGAAGCTCTACAGAATAACTATGATGTAGACATTGTTCCTTTTACTATGAATAATAAAACAAAGTACAAGTACGATGATTATCTACTGGACAACAAATATTCAGGAGGATTTCTGCTTGGATTCTCTTTTCATGACAGTTTTATTCAGCAGCTTAACAATACAATATATCCAACAGTTCTATTGGATAACTATATAGATAATGAAAATGTAGCCTGGGTTGGTACAGACAGCTACGAAGGGATTCAAAAAGCAGTCAACTATCTTATCAGTCAGGGGCACACAAAAATTGCATTATTAAACGGAGGATATAACAGCAGGGTTTCGCATGAAAGATTTTATGCTTTCCATGCCGCCATGGCGGACCATAATCTGACTGTACCAGATGAACTTATTGGAAGGGGGGACTATACGGAAAATTGTGCCGAAAGGATTGTTCCCGGATTTTTGAAATACGATGTAACAGCGATTGTATGTGCCAATGATAAAATGGCTTTTGGGGCTATACGTGAATTGCGCAGACTCGGAAAATCTGTTCCTGAAGATGTGAGCATAATCGGTTATGACAACCTCCCTCTTGCTTCATATACTTATCCCGCGCTTACTACAATACATCAAAGCAGGCTGGAACTTGGTAAAGCTGCATTCTTTGTACTCCAAAAAATATTTGACGGTATTCCGATAAACAAGATGTTGTTAAAACCCAGGCTAATCATCCGTGATTCTGTTTCCTGCATAATTAAAGAAAAGTAACACGAATGCTGTCTAAACTTGCTGAACGCATTTTATAAAATGCCCAAAACAGAAATTTGTGACCTTTCACGCCGGAGTGATACCTCTGCTTTCAATCTGACAGGGGTATCACTTTGGTACTTTTAGACACAGCCGCTGATCCTCTTTTTGGAAAGACTCAGAAACGGTTAAGTAATGTATCTGATGTTTTAATAAATGATACTGACTGTTTTTATTCCTTCTATCTTTTCCAAAAACTGAACCAGATTCGTCTCATCAATATTGGCTATATTTGTCACAGAGATAATTGCATTGTGAGTTTTTTTTTCATGAACACTGTTTAACAAAACTTCTCCGATTTGCATACTGCTGCCTTCCAGACTCCTGAATAATTCCTGTAAACTTTCAATTTCATCAAATTCTACATACAATCTTAATCGAACATCATTGTGGGTGAAGTGATTTGAAATAATTCTAAATTTTGAAACGACAAAGTACACCACTATCGTAGTCACAATCGCGCCCGAATAGAATCCGACACCAATTGCAAGACCAATACAAGCCGATGTCCATAGCCCTGCCGCAGTAGTCAGCCCTCTGATTTTTGTGTTGCTTTCCACAATGATGCTTCCGGCTCCCAAAAAACCAATACCGCTGACCACCTGCGCTCCAAGTCTTGCCGGATCACCACTATTGAATACCTCAAACATATATTGTCCGGTCATCATGACAAGGGCAGACCCCAGACATACCAATATGTACGTCCGCATACCTGCCGGGTGTTTTGCCTTTCCTCGTTCAATTCCTAAAACCCCGCCACAAAGCATTGCTAGAATGATTTGTAAAATGATAGAAAATAACGAAAATTTTTGTAACTGATCCACTACAAAATAGATATATTGCATTTAAGACCGCCTCATTTATTATAGAGAAGAATTTCCTGGATACGTTTCATATTCATTTCATTAAGCACATAATCTGCGTTGGGAACATCTTCATTTGGAGAAATATTGGAGTGTACATACAGCGTTCGCAGTCCTGCCTTTTTCGCTCCGAGGATATCGCAGACTCCATCATTTCCAATCATAATAGCTGTCTCCGGCAAAATATGGTATGTATCAATTAGTTTCCTGAAAAATCTGATATCGGGTTTTCTAAACTCATAATCTGATGAAATGAAAATACCATCAAAATATTTTGTAATATTAAGTGAATTCATCTCATATTCCGTAAAAATCCGCTGTGCATTGGAAAGCAAATATATTTTTTTGCCTTTCTCTTTTATTGAATTGAGCATGTATTCTGTTCCATCATACAGTGTTAGATATTTCGTTGTTAATACTCTGAAGAATTGGCCTGTATGTATTGCCAGTTCTTTTCCCACATGTATGCCTTTCTCGCTAAATAGCTCCAAAAATACTTTTTCAATTTGTATTTCCGGGAATGACTCGTGGGAGTCTCTGCGGATTCCCAGTTTTCCCTCTGTCATGCTTTGTGTAATCTTTTCATATCTTTCCTTGATTTCCGATGGAACATAACAGGCTCCGTAAAATGCATAGAATTGCGACAGTTTCTTCCACACTTCGGGTTCTGTTTCATCCGTTTGGATATCTGCCAGAGTCCCATAAAAATCAAAAATACAAGTATCAAACATATTATCTTGCTCCTCCTGTCTTACGATTTCCTCAACATTGACCTGTAAACTGTATAAACCTAAAACTACTTTTGTTTCGGTTGTTTCGAAACAATGTACTTTTTTATTATATATACGAGAAAGGAAAAAGTCAATTATTTTATTACATTTTTATCAATAAATGGTAACAGTTCAGTCCAGGACTTTGCATTTAATGCAAAATCCGTGAAACAGGATTTTGTCTTTCACTTTTTGCAGATTTACGTTTTGATTTGTGAGACCAGGCAGTGTTGTCCGTAACTTGATTTATGGTATTTTTAATCTGTATTTCTATCAGAACAGGAATTTAATTTCTTTTTTTGAAACTTTTAACATACCTGAAAAATCTGTATAGTAAAAGAAAGACTGCTATCAAATTGCTATAGCAGAGCAGGAATTTATTTTTCTTTTTTGAAACTTTTAAGATACCCGAAAAATCTATATAGTAAAAGAAAGGTGTGCACCTGTTATGAAACAAATATTATATGAAAGGCTGATTCAGTATATTCTTGAAAATCAAGACCGCTTTTACCGGGTGGCTTATAGTTATACCAGGCATCAGGAGGATGCTCTTGACATTGTTCAAAGTGCAGTCTGCAAAGCGCTTGAGGCGCATGAAAGTGTAAAAAATGAGGATGCGATTAAGACCTGGTTTTATAGAATATTAATTAATGAAAGTCTGATGGTTCTGAAAAAGCGGAAGAAGATTTTACTTTCCGGCGATGGACTGGAACAGGAGGAGGTGTATTACGAAAAGGGCTATGAACAGGATGATGATCTGGTAAAAGAATTAAACAGATTGGACCTGGATGTGCAGGGAATTATTAAACTCCGGTTTTTTGAAGAGTTGTCTTTAAAAGAAATTTCCTGTATCACCGGATTAAATCTGAATACGGTTAAAACGAAACTCTATCGTGGATTAAAACAATTAAAGGAAAATATTCAGGAGGCAGAGATATGGGCAAATTAGATAAGATGAAAGAAAAATATGACCAGATTACGATTCCGGAGGAACTTAACTTTCGGATTCAGCAGGAGATACAAAAGTCAAGGAAACAGCAGGAAGAAAAAAATGGGGCTGGCAGGATTCACAGGTTTAAGAGGATAATACGCAGTGTGGAAGCAGCGGCAGCGGCTGTATGCATTCTTTTTACAGCGGCTTTGAATACAAGTCCGGCATTTGCAAAAGAAGCAGGACAGCTTCCGGTGATCGGAGGGCTGGCACGGATACTGACATTCCGTTCTTACGAAACGGAAAAGGATGATATAGCAGTGTCTGTGGAAATCCCAACAATTGAGATGATCACAGAGGATACTGGGATAACGGTGGATGGGATTAATCAGGAAATCCTTGCCCGTTGTAACCAGTATGCAGATGAGGCGCTCCTGCGTGCAGAAGAATACAGGACTGCGTATCTGGAAACGGGAGGCACGCTGGAAGAATGGGCGGAACACAATATCAAGATTACCGTAGGTTATGAGATTAAGCAGCAGAATAACGATTATCTTTCCTTTGTTGTAAGGGGAATCGAAAACTGGACAAATGCCAATAGTGAGTCAAAATATTACAACCTGGACTTGAGGACAGGAAAGCTGGTCACATTAAAGGATATGCTGGGCAGTGATTATGTGGAACTGGTAAATGAAAGCATCAGAAAACAGATTGCTGAAAGACAAAAGGCAGGAGAAGTATTCTTTACAGCAGAGGAAGGAGGGTTTGCAGGGATTTCGGAAGATGCGAAGTTCTATATCAATGAGGACAACCGCCCGGTTATTGTTTTTGGAAAATATGAAATTGCACCTGGTTCGTCAGGAGAGATTGAATTTGAAATTACAGGAGGAAATTAAGATGAGAAAGAAAATGAAGAATGTGGCTGTTATGGTTTTGGGTT
>JAETQH010000164.1 GCA_021770785.1 Lachnospiraceae bacterium | reverse complement strand
ATGGTGGTGCTTGCAAAGCGACTGCCAGTTCCTTTCATCCCAAAACAAAATCGGATCACCCCGATGCGGTTTGATGTGGTCAACTACAGTCGCTTTCACAAGCCTTCCCTCCCTCTGACACTGAACACAAAGAGGATGGCATTTAAGAAATCTTTCCCTTGCCTTCCTCCACTTACTGTCATACCCTCGCACTGCTGAATCTCCTCGTTCCTGCCCATGCATCAAAGCATGTTCCTCGCAGTACGTTCCCTCCACCAGCTTCGGACAGCCGGGATGCTTACACGGTTTCTTTGGTTTCCTTGGCATAGCACCACGCTCCTTTCTTATGTACCGGGTACGGTGAAAGGATAAAGCCCGTACCCATGCCCTGTAAAAGACAGAAAAAAAGACCAAACCGCATCGGGTTCAGCCCGCATCTAATCTTTCACGCCTACACTATATCACGAAAAATGCTTCATGTCAGTACACCGGACAATGCACACTTAGTACACCTTTAGTACACCACCGAACAGCAAAAAGGGGTAACTTTTAAATATTCGGTAATGCTATCTTTATGGTTGATAACTTACCAATTCAGAGTTAATATGACCTCATGGTGAAAGGAGCGATTACATGGATAACAAATCCGTAATTTATCAACTGATGGATACCCGAATGGGAGAAGCATTGCACAAGATTACAAAAGAGGATGCTGTATTTATACAGTCCAAGGAAAGGGCAGACGATTATGCTGCAAAGCTGGCATCTCTTAATCTGCCGGAAGAAACGATGCGTTTAATCGACCAGTATGTCAATGAACGCAGTGCCAATTGGGTACGCTATGGAGAACTTGCCTATATGCTCGGCTTCTCAGACTGCAAAGAACTGCTTCTTGGCTCCTGCCATATTCCAGAACTGAATGATGAAGATTAACGAAACGAACTTCTGCATAATTTAAGGGTGGGACACACAATCCCACCCCAGTATCAGTTATATTCTTCAAAAACGCCTATCTGTATCTGAAGGGCAACCGTGATCTGCTCCATCAGAAGATTATCATGTATTTCCCCAATTTTATCTTTTATTTTTACCTTATCTACGGTATCGACCTGTTCAGCCAATGCCATACTCGGTCTTTTCAGACCAATGCAGCCGGAAAGCGGAATCTGCACATGGGTTGGCATTTCAGGTCTTTTATGTATATTACCTGTAAGCGGAACAACCGTCACCGTTGTTCCATGACCATTTCCCCGGTTATTACTCACAATCACAGCCGGACGGATGCCACACTGTTTATGTGTCGTTTTGTCTTTTCCAAAATCTACAAAGTAAACTTCGCCTCGTCTCACAGCCTCACCTCAAAATAAAACTTTCCGTCTGCCTGTCTCTCTCCTCATACAGCACATCCAATTCCTTTATTGCCTTCTTGCGATATTTTGCCACCATTGTGTGACTGATATGATATTTCATCATCAATTCTTCCCACGTAGAACGCTCCACTACCATATCCCACATAATTTCCGGCAATTTCCCGGAAAGCCCACGCACAGCATGTTCAAAAAAATCCAATTCTTCTTTTATCTGTCCATACTGCTCCGCAAGATAAGCAAACCACTCATCACTCATCTTGTCTGCCACCTTACGGTATGCAAGTGCTGCCCTTGCAGTCACATCAGAAACACCGCTTGTCTGCACTCTTTCTCCTTCCGGCTTGGAGAAGGTAAGGGAGGATATGACGGTGTCATAATCAATTCCCTCACATCGGCTTAACTGAAATTCCAACACCGATAGTTCCCTTTTAAAATTCGGATATTCCTTAATCATCCTTTCTGCTCGCACCGTTCACACCTCCAATCCTTGCCTTTACTGCATCTATGATTGCCGACTGCCCACAATCCTTCTGTTCCAGTGACCGCATGGCATCTTCATCCAATGTTCCTTTGTTGATGATATGGTAAATCATTACGGTTTCCCTCTGTCCCTGTCTCCACAGTCTGGCATTGCACTGCATATACAGTTCCAAAGACCAGGTAAGTCCGAACCAAATCAGAATGTGGCCTCCGTCCTGTATGTTCAGACCATGTCCTGCAGATGCCGGATGAATTGCTGCCACCGGGATTTTTCCTTCTTTCCATTTGCGGATGTCACCTGCTGCCTTTAATGGAACAGCTTTAAACCGCTCAATAATTCTATCCAAATCATGCTGATACCAGTAAACCACTAATACTGGCTTTCCATTCGCTGCCTCAATTAAATCTTCCAAAGCACCCAGCTTCTTATCATGAATGTGACGGACTTTGTGGTTTTCATCGTAGACTGCTCCATTTGCCATCTGCAGTAATTTCCCGGAAAGAGCAGCTGCATTGACCGCATCAACGTCCCCGTCTTCAAAAGGCAGAAGCATATCCTTTTCCATCTGACGGTACAGCTTCTCTTCTTTTTCATCCATCCGAACCTCCACCCGATGATAAAGACACTCCGGCATGGAGAGGTAATCCTCCGCCTTCATGGAAATGCAGATATCAGAAATCAAATTGTAAATTGCTTCCTCCGCACCATCCCTCGGTTTATAGGAATAAATAATGTTCCTATTTCGCTTATCTGGCAGAAAGAACCTGTCACGGTAAGCACCAATATATCTTCCAAGTCGCTGTCCCATATCAAGAATTCCAATCTCAGCCCATAAATCCATAAGATTTCCCGGTGTTCCGGTCAGACCCACCACACGGATTGCCTTCGGCCGGTATCGTCTTAGTGCTTTGGACCTCTTCGCCTGATAAGATTTGAAGGAAGATAATTCATCAATCACTATCATGTCAAAATCCCAGTGATGCTTCTCACAAAGCCACACCACATTTTCACGGTTGATTACATACACGCTTGCCTTTTTTTCCAAAGCATCCAATCGTTCTTTTTCAGAACCGACTACCACTGACACCGACAGTCCTTTCAAGTGATCCCATTTTTCCAGTTCTTCCTTCCATGTATCTCGTGCCACACGGAATGGTGCTATGACCAGTACCTTTCCCACTTCAAAATAGTCAAGTGCCAATTCCCACAAAGCGGTAAGAGTAATGACGGTCTTTCCAAGCCCCATATCCAAAAT
>JAETQH010000058.1 GCA_021770785.1 Lachnospiraceae bacterium | reverse complement strand
GGATAACTTTTGGTTTCAATGGCCTGATGTGTATCTGTCCCGCCTGTTACATAGAAAAAAGGGAAATCAGGAAGAATTATCCACACAAAATATCAGGAGCTGTTTTTTTAATCCCCATTTAGCTCATACAAACCTGTTACAGTGGAAAAGTCACTGTTATATGGCGAAAAAATTTCGTCATTTTTACAATAATTTTTTTATTCAGTGAAGCCAGGAGGCTGAACTGTTACAATTTTTTATAAAATTATAATTTTAGGGGTGGATTTCTACAAATAAATGGGGTATAATTACGATATATGTAGACACTTTCTTAGAAAAAGAGAATTAGGAAGCAGATTGGCTGAATAAGAAAGAAAAACTTCAAGACAGAAGAATACGCAAATTTATTTTAAATTCCAGATATAATAGTAAGAAGCCAAGAATGCTTCGTAGGACATTGAAAACTGCATGACGATAAAAGCGTTGTTATAGGTGCTAGCAATCGGGAAGGGCAGGGATTGTGGCAGACTCACGAAAAAGGATATTCGTAAGGCGGAAAGTATAGAAGATTGTAATCTCATTTCGAAACAGAACGCCATGCTGCATCTAACTCACGAGGAACTATACAAAGGGATTGTGGTGATAATCTATCTAAAATCATCAGGTGGCAGGTGGATAAATAATCCACAGTATCTTTCATAGTATAGCAAATAGTCCTTGGAGAGGGACTATAAAAACTACTACTATCTTAAATATAAGGAGAATACGTATGGTAACGAATGACATTTCGGCGTGTGAACGGCTGGTCATGAAAACAATCTGGGATTCACCAGAAGAACTTGCATTACAGCAGATTATGGACAGGGTGAATGGGGATAACGGCAAAAGCTGGAAACCTCAGACAGTTTCAACCTTCCTGGCAAGACTGGTAAGAAAAGGCTTTTTAACCTCTTACCGCAAAGGCAGATATTCTTATTATCAGCCGGTAGTCAGCAAGGAAGATTTCTGGAAAGCAACTATGAGTGAAAATGCACATTTCTTTGCACAGGGAGATATGGCAGAGATGGCATGTCACTTGTGTCAGGATATGCTTTCAAAAGAAGATGTGGAGAAACTGAAGAAGAAGTTAGAAGAACTTCAGTAGATTGGTCCTTTGGGAAAAATAATAGTAACGCCAGGTGGAAAGAGACAGGGATTTCATTTTTGGAATTCCTGTTTTTCATTTATAAAGAGAGCAGCATTGTAATTTATACACAAATCCGCTATACTAAGGGAAACTAACTGACAAAACGGAGGAAATAAACATGGGTTGTCTCGGAAATTTGCTATGGTTTATCTTTGGAGGCTGCATCAGCGGATTGAGCTGGCTTCTCGCCGGATGTCTCTGGTGCATTACTGTTGTTGGGATTCCAGTAGGAATCCAGTGCTTTAAATTTGCCAGCGTCTCTTTTTTCCCATTCGGAAAAGAAATCGTTTATGGCGGAGGAGCGGTTTCCCTTATCGTAAACATTATCTGGCTCATTGTATCCGGCATTCCGCTGGCATTAGAGCATGCGGGAATCGGCTGCCTTTTGTGTATCACGATTGTCGGCATTCCCTTTGGGCTGCAGCAGTTTAAGCTGGCAAAATTAGCGCTGATGCCTTTTGGAGCAACAGTAGTATCATAACAACAGCTTTCTGCCACATACCCAAACCAGAAAGAAACAGGTAAAAACAATGACAAATCAGCAAATCGTACAGATTGCCATGGCGCAGTCTGCCATAGAGCTAAATTGCCAGCCGGAGGATTTTCTTCTGGCAGAGAATAAAATTGTCCCTCCCTTTTTCCACCAGGATTCCAGAAAATACCTTACAGAACCGTTTGTGTGTCAGATGGTTTCTTATGGAAATAACATTGTAGCCAGTGTCAGGGAGGATTTGCAGGAAACGGTCCGCAGCTATCTGGGAAAATATCAGATGGTACATTGTTTTGAAACGCCCAATATGCACGTGCTGAACGACGAATTACAGCAGAAGGGGCTTCGTCTCTGTTTTATGGCAGAGTATTTTTTGCCGGATGTGGAGCATATCAGAAAGCCTCCCTGTCAATTTTCCCTGAAAATTTTAACGGCAAAAGATTTTACGGAGTTGTATCTGCCGCAGTGGAGCAATGCACTGTGTGAGGACAGGAAAGAATTAGACGTGCTGGGAGTGGGTGCCTATGACGGAGAAAAACTAATCGGCTTAGCGGGCTGCTCCGCGGACTGCCGTGATATGTGGCAGATTGGTGTGGACGTGCTGCCGGAACACCGTCGCAAAGGCGTGGCGTCAGCCCTTACCGGCAGCCTGGCGGCGGAATGTCTGAAACGAGGGAAAGTACCTTTTTACTGTGCAGCGTGGTCCAATATCCGTTCCGTGCGCAATGCACTGAAAGCAGGATTTTACCCGGCATGGGTGGAAATGACGGCAAAGACAGCGGAGTTTGTGAAGAAAATGAACCAATAAAGTGCGTGCCGGGAAACATAAAGCTCCTACAGTAAATAGAGATGTATCCGGTATCGTTTAGCTAAAAATGACCGTGCCTGTACGCAAACTGTTACCAAATAAAAATTTCGAATATTTTCGAAAAAATAAAAATAATTAACAAAATCTACTTTCATAATTCAACCTAATGCGGTATAATTTGCACTAGAAAGATGTGAGAAGAACTTTTGTGATTCACATTGATATCATCTAAGGAAATGGGGGAACTATGGAGAAGAGAATCAAAGCAGGATTTTTTGCGGCAATGATGTTTATGCTGACGTTTTTTTCCGTGGTGCGGGATGTGATACCGCTGCAGGCGGCGGAGGATTTAACCTTAAAACTGCATTACCACAGGGCAGACGGTAATTATATGGACTGGGATGTGTGGCTGTGGGAAGAGGGCGGCGACGGCGGCGCTTATGCCTTTGAGGACGAAAACGGAGAGATGGTTGCCACGAAGGTGGTTACCCCGGGAACCACTTCGGTAGGCTTTATTGTGCGTACCTCCGACTGGACGAAGGATATTGATGCAGATCAGTTTATTGATATTGCGGAAATGGTTTCCGGTACGGTTCACATTTATGTAGAATCCGGAGTAGAGGGGTACACCAAGGAATACGGTGAGGACGCTGTCACAGGTACCAAGCTGGTAAAAGCCCGTTACGACGGGGAGACTGCCATTGAGGTTTCCATGACGGGAGAGATAAAGGGAGATTTGGCGGCAGCTTTTCAGGTGAAAGGTGCGGCAGGAGAAATTGATGTGACCGGGGTAACTGGGAAAGAGAAAAATGCTTACCGTGTGACATTAAAGGAGCCGTTAGAAAATACAAAAAGCTATACTATTATTTATGAAGGGAATGAGTACAAAATCGTGATGCCGAATATTTATTCAACAGAGAAGTTTGAAAAAGAATACACCTATACGGGGAAGGATTTAGGAGCAGTCTGGACGAAAGAAAAGACCACCTTTAAAGTGTGGGCACCCACAGCGGAAATGGTAAAAGTAAATTTATATCAGGAGGGAACCCCTGATGTCAATGATTTGACGGAGCAGTTAGAAATGCAGCCGGGAGAGAACGGCGTCTGGACGGTGGAAAGGACAGGCGATTTAAACGGTGTCTATTATACCTACGAGGTGACGGTAGCAGAAGAGACTGTGGAGGCGTGCGACCCTTATGCCAGAACCACCGGAGTCAACGGACAGCGTGCCATGGTGCTTGATTTGAGTTCCACCAATCCGGAGGGATGGGAAGAGGACGCAGACCCCAATGCAGGGGCAGCCGTGACGGATGCGTTTATTTATGAGCTTCATGTGCGGGATTTATCCATGGACGAAAGTTCAGGGATTCAAAACGCCGGGAAGTTTTTAGGACTGACAGAGACGGGGACAAAGACGCTGGGGGGAGTGGCTACCGGTCTTGACCATATGAAGGAACTGGGAATTACCCATCTGCATTTACTGCCGTTTTACGATTACGGTTCTGTGGACGAGACAAAGCTTGACAAACCGCAGTTTAACTGGGGATATGACCCGGTAAATTACAACGTGCCGGAGGGCTCTTATTCCACGGACCCTTACCACGGGGAAGTACGTGTGAAAGAACTGAAACAGACGGTGCAGGCTTTACACCGGAACGGAATCAGCGTGGTGATGGACGTGGTGTATAACCATGTACATAATGCCGGGGAATTTTGTTTCAACAGGATTGTACCGGGATATTTTTCCAGAATTGACGAGGACGGAAAATACGCTAACGGTTCCGGCTGTGGAAACGACACTGCCTCCGAGCGTTCTATGGTGAAAAAATATATTGTGGATTCTGTCTGCTATTGGGCGGACGAATATCATATTGACGGTTTCCGCTTTGACCTGGTGGGACTGCTGGATACCGACACCATTAATGAGATTGTGACGGAAGTGCACAAAAACCACCCCAATGTGATTTTTTACGGTGAGGGCTGGACCTTAGATACCGAGGTCACGAAAGAGGGATATCTTCTGGCAACCCAGACCAATTCCAGGGAAACACCGGGATTTGCTTATTTCAGCGATAACATCCGTGATGTAATAAAAGGGCATGTGTTTTACACCGACGAGAGAGGATATGTGACCGGCGCCACAGGTTTAGAGGAAGAGGTGGAAAAATGCTTTATGGGTCTGCCGGAATGGTGTGAATCACCCACACAGACCGTAAATTATGTCTCCTGCCACGATAACCTGACTTTGATGGACAGGATTGCCAGAGGAACTCCGGAAGCGAAGCGGGAAGACCGTATTAAGATGAATAATCTTGCGGCAGCTATTTATATGACTTCCCAGGGCATTCCGTTTTTGCAGGCGGGGGAGGAAATGCTCCGCACGAAGGTGGATTCTAACGGAGGATTTGTGGAAAACAGCTATGCTTCTCCGGATAAGGTCAACAGTATAAAGTGGGCCACCTTAGAGGAAGAGGAGTATGCTAAGGTCTTCGAGTATTACAAAGGACTGATTGCTTTCCGGAAAGCCCACGGGGCGCTGCGTTTCACAGACGCAGAAGAGGTAAGGGAGCATGTGGCAGCCGTAGACGGTTTAGAACCCAACGTGACAGCCTTTGCCATTCAGGGTGGCGCCAATGGGGAAACAGCGGAGGAGCTGTTTGTGATTTTCAATCCCAATACGGAGGAAACCTGGGTGCAGCTGCCGGAGGGTACATGGAATGTATGCATCAATGAGGAACAGGCAGGCACGGATCCCATTGAGACCATTACCACAGGGACAGCTAAGGTAAGCCCCATTTCCGCCATGGTGCTGGTAAAGGGCGAAGGGGAAGCGGCAGAGACCGCCAAACCGGAGAAAAATAATTTCCGGACAGTGGGCATCGTAGCAGCTGTAGCAGCAGTGGGTGCGGTGATAGTAGGAATTTTCCATAAACGGAAAAAATAGAGGACAGACAAAAAGAAATGTGCTAAGGAGTGAGCTTCTTCACGTTTCTTTTTGTAGTTTAGGCATAAGATTGAAAAAAAAGCTAGTATTTTCCGTATGAGTATGTTATAATCCTAAAATGACTGTGATAGTCGAAGTACGCCCTTTTTTCCGATGAAATAGGCAGAAACCCTTGAAAATGGGGCTGCTGGCGACTGTATTTGAACGGAAATGTACATTTAAGCGGAATATATTATATAAGGAGGAAACAAGTCATAATGAGTGTACAGGTAGAAAATTTAGAAAAGAACATGGCGAAACTTACCATTGAAGTTGCAGCTGAGGAAGTGGAAAAAGCAATTCAGGCTGCATATATGAAAGAGAAAGGCAAAATCAGCATTCCCGGTTTCCGCAAAGGAAAAGTGCCAAGACAGATGATTGAGAAAATGTATGGTGCAGCAGTATTCTATGAGGATGCAGCAAACACTTTAATTCAGGAAAACTATCCGTCAGCAATGGATGAGAGCGGCGTGGATATTGTTTCAAGACCTACTATTGATGTAGTGCAGATAGAAACCGGCAAACCTTTTATTTTTACCGCCGAGGTTGCTGTAAGACCGGAAGTAACACTGGGCAAATACTTAGGCGTGCAGGTAACAAAGATTGACACTTCCGTATCTGACGAGGAAGTGGCGGAAGCATTAGAGAAGGAAAGAAATAACAATGCAAGAACCGTAACCGTAACAGACAGACCTGTTCAGAACGGTGATACCGCAGTAATTGACTTCGAGGGATTTGTGGACGGAGTTGCATTCGAGGGCGGAAAAGGGGAAAACCACTCCTTAGAGATCGGTTCCCACTCTTTCATTGATACCTTTGAGGATCAGTTAGTAGGCAAAAACGCAGGGGATGAGGTAGACGTAAACGTTACTTTCCCAGAGCAGTATCAGGCAGCAGAATTAGCCGGAAAGCCTGCTTTATTCAAAGTAAAAATCCACGAAATCAAAGCAAAAGAGCTTCCTGAGTTAGATGATGAGTTCGCACAGGACGTTTCCGAGTTTGATACTTTAGCTGAGTACAAAGAGGATTTAAAGAAACACTTAGAAGAGCAGAAAGAGAACGAAGCAAAACGTACCAAAGAGGATGAGGCAATCCAGAAGATTATTGACAAATCCACAATGGAAATCCCAGAGGCAATGTTAGAGACCCAGTGCGAGAATATGATTAACGAGTTTGCACAGAGAATCGCACAGAGCGGACTTTCCATGGAGCAGTATATGCAGTTTTCCGGCTTAACCTTAGACAAATTAAAAGAGCAGGTTCGCCCGGAGGCAGAGACCCGCATTAAGAGCAGCCTTGTATTAGAGCAGATTGCAAAAGAGGAAAACATTGAAGTAACCGATGAAGAAATCGACGCAGAGGTTGAGAAGATGGCTGCAGCTTACGGCATGGAGGCTGATAAACTCAAAGAGTACATGGGTGATTCGGAGAAAGAGTCCATGGCAAGAGACTTAAAGGTAACCAAAGCTGTTGACTTAATCATGGAGAACGTAAAAGAGAGAGCAAAAGCAAAAACCAAGAAAGAGAAAGAAGCGGAAGAAACAGAGGAAACAGAGGAAACAGAGGAAACAGAGGAGTAGGGTTTCTCTGTGGCTAAGGCAGGTGACAGATACAGACTGGCTCGGACGGGCCGGTCTGTTTAGGCTTATAAACAATTATAAAATATTTCTAAAATATACCCAGACCGCAGCAGGCAGGACTTGTACTGCGGCAGGCAGCAGAATGGAGGAATCATCATGAGTTTAGTACCTTACGTCGTTGAACAGACCAGCAGGGGGGAGCGCAATTACGATATTTATTCCCGCTTATTAAAAGACAGAATCATTTTCCTGGGAGAGGAAGTCAACGAGACAACGGCAAGCCTTACCGTGGCGCAGCTTTTGTTCTTAGAATCTGAGGATCCGGGAAAGGACATTCAGTTATACATCAATTCACCGGGGGGAATGGTCACCGCAGGAATGGCAATTTATGATACCATGCAGTACATCAAATGTGATGTTTCCACCATCTGTATCGGTCTTGCAGCCAGCATGGGAGCTTTCTTATTGGCAGGCGGAACTAAAGGAAAGAGATTAGCACTTCCGAATGCAGAGATTATGATTCACCAGCCTTCCGGCGGAGCAAAGGGTCAGGCAACCGAGATTCAGATTGCAGCGGAAAACATTTTAAAGACCAAGAAAAAATTAAATGAAATCCTTGCAGCAAACACAGGAAAACCTTATGATGTCATTGCAGCAGATACCGAGAGAGATTACTATATGTCTGCAGAGGAAGCAAAAGAATATGGCTTAATTGACAATGTCATTACAAGCAGATAACCGTTTACCAGTAGAAACGGCGCTTGTGGCAGGTCAATGAAATGAGGGTACCCTGAAATAGAAGAGTTTTAAGATTCTATCCTGGATGCCCTCAACGTGTATCAAAACAATAAAAATGGAGAACAGAAAAATGGCAGGAAGAAATGAGGAGAGATACCGTTGTTCCTTTTGCGGAAAGCCGCAGGAGCAGGTCCGGAAGCTGATTGCAGGGCCCAATGGGGCATACATTTGCGATGAATGTGTGGATATTTGTGCCGAGATTATAGAGGAAGAGTTAGAGGAAGAAGATGCAGCAGCCGTCAGGGAGCCGGAGGAAACAGAACAGATTAACCTGTTAAAGCCGGAAGAACTAAAGGCTTTCTTAGATGAATACGTTATCGGGCAGGATCAGGCGAAAAAGGTGTTGTCTGTGGCTGTATACAACCATTATAAGAGAATTATGGCCGGGGGAGACTTGGGCGTAGAATTGCAGAAGAGCAATATTTTAATGTTAGGCCCCACCGGTTCCGGTAAAACATTTTTAGCCCAGACCTTAGCGAGGGTGCTGAATGTGCCTTTTGCCATTGCGGATGCTACTACCCTGACAGAGGCAGGCTACGTGGGTGAGGACGTGGAAAATATTCTGCTGAAAATTATTCAGGCGGCAGATTACAACATAGAGCGTGCTCAGCACGGAATTATCTATATTGACGAGATTGATAAAATTTCCAAGAAATCAGAAAATGTTTCCATTACCCGTGATGTTTCCGGTGAGGGTGTGCAGCAGGCATTATTAAAGATTTTAGAGGGTACGGTTGCATCTGTTCCGCCCCAGGGGGGAAGAAAACATCCCCAGCAGGAGCTGATACAGATTGACACCACCAACATTCTCTTTATCTGCGGCGGAGCTTTTGACGGACTTGAAAAAATCATCGAGACCCGTTTAGACCAGAAAACCATCGGATTTAACGCAGATGTAAAGGATAGAAATGAATACAACATCGGAGACGTATTTAAACATGCGCTGCCTCAGGATTTTGTGAAATTCGGTCTGATACCGGAGTTTATCGGACGTGTTCCGGTGACGGTTTCCTTAGATATGTTAGACAAGAATGCATTAATTCGTATTTTGAAGGAGCCGAAAAACGCCCTGGCAAAGCAGTACCAGAAGTTGTTTGAGTTAGACGGCGTGGCATTGGAGATAGATGAGGCTGCTTTTGAGGCGATAGCGGACAAGGCATTAGAGCGCAAGACGGGAGCCAGAGGCTTACGTGCCATTATGGAGGCGGTAACTTTGGATATGATGTACCATATTCCTTCCGACGAGAGCATCAGCAGATGTCAGATCACGAAGAAACTGGTGGAGGAAAAGCTGTCCATTGAAAGCCAGGAATTGAAAAAAATAGAGGAAAAATAGTTTTGGATACAATGATTATGAAAATGCCGGCAGTGGCATTGCGGGGCATGGTCATTCTGCCGGGCATGATTGCCCACTTTGACGTGAGCCGTGAAAAATCCATTAAAGCAGTGGAAGCCTGCATGATGGAGGAACAGAAAATCTTTTTAGTGACCCAGCGGGATGTGGAGCAGGAGGAGCCTGCCCTAGAGGATTTGTATAAAATCGGTATCATTGCAGAAGTAAAACAGGTCATTAAATTACAGAACCATATCGTACGTATTTTAGTGGAGGGAAAAGAACGGGCGGAGATAAACACCTTTCTTGACCATCCGGAATACCTGTTGGCGGAGATCGTCCGGTTTGACGAGACTGTGGACGACGGACTGACAGAGGAAGTGAAAACTGCCATGCTGCGGGGCGTGCAGGAAACCTTTGAGCGCTATGGGGCAGTGAATCCCCGTATGGGAAAAGAAATGCTGCGCCAGGTGAAGGAAACAGCAGACTTAGAAAAACTGATGGATATGCTGGCAAACAACCTTCCTTTCCGCTATGAGGAAAAGCAGAAAATGTTAGAGGCCGTCTCCCTGACGGAACGCTACGAGGTTCTGATGGCGCTGCTTTTAAAAGAAATCGAAATCACAGCCATCAAAAATGAATTTCAGGTTAAGGTCAAGCAGCGGGTGGATAAGAACCAGAAGGAATATCTTCTGCGGGAGCAGATGAAGGTAATCCGGGAGGAATTAGGCGAGGACAATACGGAATCGGATGCGGATTCTTACCTGGAGGACTTAAAGAAGCTGGAGGCGGATAAGGAAATCAAGGAGAAGATAAAAAAAGAGATCTCCCGATTTAAAAATATCAGCGCAAGCTCCTCCGAGAGTGCCGTCAGCAGGGGCTATATCGAGACGCTTTTGGAACTGCCCTGGGATAAGGCCTCAAGGGACAACAGGGATATCAAAAATGCAGAGAAGATTTTAAATGAGGATCACTATGGCTTAGAGAAGGTTAAGGAGCGTATGCTGGAGTTTCTGGCAGTCCGCAACCTGACGAAAAAGGGGCAGAGCCCCATTATCTGCTTAGTGGGACCTCCGGGAACGGGAAAGACCAGCATTGCCCGCTCCGTGGCGAGGGCTTTGGATAAAAAATATGTCCGAATCAGCCTTGGCGGCGTCCGGGACGAGGCGGAAATCCGCGGTCACAGAAAGACCTACGTGGGAGCCATGCCGGGACGCATTGTAAACGGGCTGCGCAGCGCCGGAGTGAAAAATCCCCTGATGCTGTTAGACGAGATTGACAAAATGAGCAGCGACTACAGGGGAGACACCGCTTCCGCCCTGTTGGAGGTGTTAGATTCCGAGCAGAACAGCAAATTCCGTGACCACTATGTGGAGGTTCCAGTGGATTTGTCGGAGGTATTTTTCATTGCCACGGCAAACTCCCTGCAGGATATTCCAAGGCCGCTGCTTGATCGGATGGAGGTTATCGAAGTCACCAGTTACACGGAGAATGAGAAAGCCCACATTGCCAAAGAGCACCTTTTGGCAAAGCAGATGGAGAAAAACGGGTTAAAGTCAGGCCAGCTTTCCGTCAGTGATAAGGCGCTGGCAAAGATTATCCGTGGTTATACCAGAGAGGCGGGGGTCCGTAACTTAGAGCGCAAGCTGGGTGAGATTGCAAGAAAAGCAGCAAGGGACATTTACGAGAATGACAAGAAAAAGGTCAAGGTTACGGAGCAGAACGTAGAGAAATATTTAGGTAAGGAAAAATACAGCTTTGATTTAAAAAATGATACCGACGAAATCGGTATTGTCAGAGGTCTGGCATGGACCAGCGTAGGCGGTGATACCTTGGAAATCGAGGTCAACATCATGCCGGGCAAGGGAGAAATCCAGCTGACAGGACAGCTTGGGGATGTGATGAAGGAGTCTGCTCAGGCGGGATTAAGCTACATCCGTTCCGTCAGCAATGAATATCAGATATCGAAGAAATTTTTCCAGGAGAACGATATTCATATCCATATCCCGGAGGGTGCAGTGCCCAAGGACGGGCCTTCGGCGGGTATCACCATGGCAACCGCCATGCTCTCTGCCATTACGGGAACCCCTGTGAGGGCGGACGTGGCAATGACAGGGGAGATTACCTTAAGGGGACGTGTCCTCCCCATCGGAGGCTTAAAGGAAAAGACCCTTGCGGCAAAGAATGCAGGGATTAAAACCGTCTGTGTCCCGAAGAAGAATGAAAAGGACATTGACGAGATTTCCGAGGAAATCAAAAAGGGCTTGGAAATTGTCTTTGTGGAGAACCTGAGCCAGGTATTAGAAGTGGCATTTGCAAAATAAAAGGGCTTTGCAGAAAGAATACGATATTGCGTAAGACACAGTACAAGTATTGCGGCAGGCGTTTGTTTTGCAGGCTGCGGAAAGGCGGGGAAAATTCTGTGGTAATTAAAAATGTAAACTTAGAAACGGTTTGCGGTATCACCAGCAAGATACCGGATAATCCTTATAATGAGGTGGCATTCGCAGGGAAATCCAATGTGGGAAAATCTTCTCTGATTAATGCCCTGATGAACAGGAAATCCCTTGCGAGAACTTCCGCCCAGCCGGGGAAAACCCAGACCATCAATTTCTATAACATCAATGATGCCATGTATCTTGTGGATTTGCCGGGATATGGCTATGCCAAGGCGTCTGAGGAAGTAAAGGCAAAGTGGGGAAAAATGATAGAAAACTATCTTCACACTTCGAAGAAGTTAAAGGCGGTATTCCTTTTGATTGATATCCGCCATGATCCTTCCGCCAACGATAAAATGATGTATGAGTGGATGGTGTATCAAGGCTTTGCGCCGATTATCATTGCCACGAAGTTAGATAAAATTAAGCGCAGCCAGATACAAAAACAGGTGAAGGCAGTTCGGGAAGGGTTGAACGTTGAGCCGGGAACCACCATCATTCCCTTTTCCGCAGAGACGAAGCAGGGGCGGGAGGAAATCTGGGAGCTGATTGACAGCCTTGTGCTGCCGGAGGAAAACCTGGAATAACGGATGGACAGTAGTAATCCTCATTGCGTATCTATACAGGTTCATGATAAAATAAATCCAGTATTGCTTCTAAAATATCAGGAGTTGTGGTAGGTTTCCAGACAGAAAGTTCAAAAAAATAGAAAGGCTTGGTAAGTGAGTATGAAAAAGAAAAAAATCGTAATTGCACTTGGACATGAGGCGTTAGGCACCACGCTGCCGGAGCAGAAGGAAGCTACAAAGCGCACTGCAAAGGCGGTGGCAGATTTTATCCGTGAAGATTATCAGGTGGTGATTACCCACAGCAACGGACCGCAGGTGGGGATGATTCACAAGGCGATGAATGAATTTTGCAGGTTATATCCGGAGTATACGGCAACACCTATGTCGGTCTGCTCAGCCATGAGCCAGGGATATATCGGTTACGATTTGCAGAATGCCATCCGCAGCGAATTGTTGAATAAAGGAATTTATAAGCCTGTTGCCACGGTACTGACCCAGGTAGTGGTAGATCCGTATGACGAGGCATTCTATAAACCAAGCAAAATCATCGGACGTATCATGAACGAGGAAGAGGCAGAGACAGAGGAGAAAAAAGGAAACCATGTGGTGAAGGTGGAAGAGGGCTTCCGCCGTATCGTGGCAGCTCCAAAGCCGGTGGATATTGTGGAAATCGACGCCATTCGGGCACTCTGCGATGCCGATCAGGTGGTAGTGGCATGCGGCGGAGGAGGTATTCCGGTGTTAGTGCAGGATAACAATTTAAAGGGAGCCAGTGCAGTCATTGAGAAAGACCTTGCGGCCGGAAAATTAGCGGAGCTTTTAGATGCCGATATGCTTGTTATTTTGACAAGTGTGGACAACGTGTGCTTAAATTACGGTACAGAAAATGAGAAGCCGCTGACTGCCATGACAGTTGCCGAGGCAAAGGAATATATCGAAGAGGGTCAGTTCGGAGAAAATGACATGCTGCCCAAAATTCAGGCTGCCGTTGATTTTATAGGGGATTCTGCCATCAAATCCGTGCTGATTACCAAGCTGAACAAAGACGGTACTCATGTGAGCGGCGGTCCGGGAACCATGATAACAAAATAAATTATCTTATAGAAAAACAGAAAAAGGATGGAGAGCATGTTTAGAAAGACTAAAATTGTTTGTACCTTAGGACCCGCAACAGATAATGAAAGCGTAATGCGCAGGCTCATTGAAGAGGGCATGAACGTGGCCCGTTTCAATTTTTCACACGGCTCCCATGAAGAGCAGATGAGAAGACTTATCATGTTGCGTAAGCTCCGGGAGGAAATGAAGCGTCCGGTGGCGGCTTTATTAGATACCAAGGGACCGGAAATCCGCCTGATGGAGTTTGCAGAGGGTAAGGTGGAATTAAAGGACGGACAGATGTTTACCCTCACCACGGAGGAAATAAAGGGAGACGCCACCCGGGTTTCTATCACCTACAAGGATTTGCCGGGGGATGTGAAGACCGGCAGCCGGATTCTTATTGATGACGGACTGATTGAGATGGAAGTGGCGGAAATCAAACCCACAGCCGGGGCAAAAGTGCAGAAAAACGGTGAGAAGCCTATGGACATTGTCTGCCGTGTTATCAATGGCGGTATGGTTTCCAATAAAAAGGGTGTCAATGTGCCGAATGTGGAGCTGTCCATGCCTTATATCAGCGAAAAGGACTACAGTGATATCCTATTTGCAGTGGAGAATGACTATGATTTCATTGCGGCTTCCTTTGTACGCACGGCAGATGATGTTCTGGCAATCCGCAAGATTTTAGAGGAAAAAGGCGGAGAGGATATCAATATCATTTCCAAAATCGAAAACATGCAGGGCGTGCAGAATATAGATGAAATTATCCGGGTTTCCGACGGCATTATGGTGGCAAGAGGCGATATGGGTGTGGAGATTCCCTTAGAGGACGTTCCGGTCATCCAGAAAATGATTATCAAGAAGGTCTGCGAGGCAGGAAAAAAGGTTATCACCGCAACGCAGATGTTGGATTCCATGATGAAACATCCAAGACCTACCAGAGCGGAGGCAACAGACGTTGCCAATGCCATTTATGACGGAACCAGCGCTATTATGCTTTCCGGTGAGACGGCTGCCGGCATGTACCCCATTGAGGCGTTAAAAACCATGGTGCGCATTGCTGTCCGCACGGAGCAGGATATCAACTATGTGCAGCGTTTTAAACAGCGCAAAACCATGTGTAATCCTGATGTGACCAATGCCATTTCCCATGCCACCTGTACCATGGCAGGGGATTTGAATGCGGCGGCGATTATCACCGTCAGCAAATCGGGACGTACCGCCCGTATGGTATCAAAATACCGTCCGGACTGCCTCATTGTCGGAGCCTGCCTGACCGATAAGGTATATCGCCAGCTGGCATTATCCTGGGGCGTGATACCGCTTCTGATTGAGGAAAAAACCCAGGCGGAGGAGCTGTTTGATTATGCAGTGGACGCAGCGGAAGAGGCGGGGCTCATTGAGAGCGGCGATGTGGTGGTGATTACCGCAGGCGTGCCTCTCGGCATCTCAGGCACTACGAACATGATTAAAGTTCAGGTGGCGGGACATATTTTAGTCAAGGGAAGAGGTCTGAATGAGAAGAAGATTTCTGCCAACCTCTGTGTCTGCCACAGCGAAGAAGATTTGGCAAATTTTAAGGTGGGAGATATTATTGTTGCCTCCGACACCAACAACCATATGATGGAGCAGATGCGCCAGGCCTCCGGTCTGATTGTGGAGGCGGACAGCGAGAGCTGCCATGCGGCGATAGCGGGCTTAAGTCTTGACATTCCGGTGCTGATTGGGGCTAAAAATGCTCTGGCAGTATTAAAATCCAGCGCTTATGTGGATTTGGACTGTGAAAGCGGCGTGGTGAGTGCGAGCTAAGTAGCAACTAAAAATCCGGCTGGCTAGTGTTGACAAAAATGGTTTGAAAAGTATATACTTATGTATATACAAGGAGGCGATAAGTATGGTTGCGCAGGTGAAAGCATGGGGAAATAGTCAGGGCATTAGGCTTTCAAAGGAGCTGTTGGCGTTGGCGGATATCCAAACGAATGATTATCTTGATATTGAATTGGTAGATGGGGCAATCGTCTTAAAGAAAACCCGGAAACACCGCACGCTGGAAGAAAGAGCAAAAGAATTTGGCGGAAAGCTGGGACCATATGAGGAATTTGACTGGGGAGAACCGGTTGGACGCGAGAGGTGGTAAAACATGGCGGTTGAGCAGGGAGATATCCTATCTGTTGAGAAGATGAAAGGCTGCTATTTAGTTGTCAGCAAAAACTTTTTTAATACTGCAGAACAGGCGGTTTTGTGCCCGATTGTCGAGAATGCGTTCCGGGACCCACTGCATATTGATATTAAAACGGACGAAGTAGAAGGTACTGTATTGTGTGAACAGATGAGGCTGATTGACTTACGATATAGAGGTTATAAAAAAGTAAGCCGCCTTCATTATTCTGATGTTATTAATATCACAGATGCGATACAAGGTATTTTTGATTATTAGTAAGTACAGTCAAAGTACTAGGGTAGGAAGCATTTATGACAGGCTGAGAATTTCATAACGATAAACAGATAGAAAAAACTGCCGCACCGGCAAAATACATGAGCCGGTGCAGCAGCTTTTTCTATTTAAGGGGAGGAAATTTTTCAGGGTAGTCTCAGTGTCTCGCCCGTGCTGATTGGGGCTAAAAATGCTCTGGCAGTTAATCCTGAAAAACTATCTGTAAATGACATTTGCTGGTAAGCGTTTTCTTTGAATGACATAGAGAGATTACCTTCTTTCCCAAGCCACACTGTAGCTTTGATACCTCTATTATACAGCAAGTAAACCATTTAGGCTTGTATTTACTACAAAATATATGAACTTTTCAAGGTACTATAGAGGGGCTTTTGACCCCAACATCATTTATATAAAGAAATATTTGAAATAAGTGTGATGAACGATGTCATTCAAAGCCGGATTGACCACGCCAAATATCTGCTGTCAACAACAGATATTTCAATTGTACAGGTTGCAGAAATGTGCGGTTATAAAAGTGCTTCTCATTTTATGAGGCAGTTTAAAAATAAAATGAAAATGACACCGTCTGAGTATCGGAAAAAAATGGCGAATCATAAAATGTTTTTGGGAAAATATTTAGGAGAATGTAAAATGAAAAAGTTTGAAGGATTTATGCGTGGAATAAATCTGGGCGGCTGGCTCTCGCAGTGCGCAGAGTATTCCGAGAAACATTACAGCGAATTTATTACCGAAAGTGATATAAAAACAATATCCGAATGGGGGCTTGACCACGTCCGTCTGCCCATTGACTATAATGTTATTGAGGACGAGGATGGTCTGCCACTGGAAAACGGATATAAGCATATTGACGATTGTGTGGAGTGGTGCGAACAATATGGGCTGGATCTTATCCTCGACCTGCACAAAACGAAGGGATTTGCTTTTGACAACAAGCCTGAGGACAATGTTATGTTTGACAGCCCAGAGCTGCAGGATAGATTTATTTCTCTCTGGATAAATATTGCCTCACACTACGGAAAGAAAAGAAATATAGCTTTTGAGCTTCTGAATGAAATAGTGGAAAACGACAGCAGTCGCTGGAACGCGCTTGCTTCAAAAACGATTTCCGAGATACGGCGTTTGACTCCCGAGACAAAAATAATCGTCGGCGGTATACAGTGGAACAGCGTTCATACGCTGGCGCAGCTTGATGTTCCCAAGGATAGTAATATTGTGTATAATTTTCATTTCTATGAGCCGTTTCTTTTTACACATCAGCTTGCACCATGGCAGCCTCTTATTGCGGATAAAACTATAAGCTATCCCGGAAATATGGAGGAATACCGCAGGACCTCAAAGGAAATTGGCAGCTTTGGTTCGGGGCTTTTTGGTACTGATACAATGGGTGCGGAATTTATGGAAAAGCTCATTGCAGAGGCTGTGGAAGTTGCCGAAAATGCGAATGTTCCTCTTTACTGCGGCGAATACGGCGTTATCGACCGTGCCGAAATAAGAGACACCGCGATATGGTTTGAGGATATCCACAGCGTTTTTGAAAAGTACGGCATTGCAAGAGCGGCGTGAACGTACAAGAGTATTGACTTCGGTATTTGCGGCGAACACTATTCGTAGCAACTCAATAGAATATTACAGTCACTATGAAAGGATAATCTGTATGAAAAAAATAATTTCATTATTGATGGTAGCATTTATGGCTGTCTCAATGACCGCCTGTGCAGGTAAAATTGCGACTGCTGAGGAAGATACACGTCCATTGGGAGAAATGCGGGGTATATCCGCAGCAGAGCTTATCGCTGAAATGGGCGCAGGCTGGAATCTGGGCAATACCCTTGACGCAGAGGGCGGAGAAACAGCCTGGGGCAATCCCATAACAACGCAGGAAATGATAGACGAGGTTTATAAAGCAGGCTTCAATACCATTCGTATCCCCACCACATGGGACGGCCATATGGGAGAAGCACCCGACTACACTGTTGATTCCGAATGGCTTGACCGTGTGGAGGAAGTTGTGGGATATGCTCTGAAAAACAATATGTACGTTATCCTGAACACACACCACGAGGACAACTGGGTAAAGCCGCAGTATGACGAGCTTGATGATGTCAAAGAGCAGCTTTCCGCACTTTGGACCCAGGTTGCAGAGCGTTTTTCGGATTACGGCGATCATCTTATTTTCGAGGGACTTAACGAGCCGAGAATAAAGGGTGGCGCAAGCGAATGGGACGGCGGAACCGAGGAGGGCAGAGATTGTCTCAATCAGCTGAACGATACCTTTGTAAAGGCTGTCAGAGCAACGGGTGGAAACAATGAAACACGAACCCTGCTGATAAGCTTTGCCGCTCAGGCCGCTCCCGTTGGCATAGAAAATCTGACGGTTCCCGATGATAAGTATGTGGGCGTATCAATTCACGCATATACCCCCTACTGCTTTACATACGAGCCTGTGGGATTAGAATATAACGCGCTTTATTTCGACAAGTCCTGTGCGTCTGAAATTGAAAGGCTTTTCAGTAACCTTGACGAGACCTTTATCAGCCAGGGTATTCCCGTTATCATAACCGAATACGGAGCAGTTTCAAAGAAACTTGATAAGGACCAGGAGACCACCAATGTTGACGAGGTGGCAAAATGGACCTCCTGCTATGTAAGCACAGCCGAAAAATACGGCATTCCCTGCGTATGGTGGGATAATGGATACTACACCTCAGGCAACGAGCTTTTCGGTATTTTCAACCGCAACGAGCTTAGCTGGTACACACCCGAAATTGTCAAGGCAATTATGGATTCATTGCCAAAGTAATTTTTTGAATATTGATTTATTACAGTCACTATGAAAGGATAATCACTATGGAAAAATATCTCAATAACTCCTTCAGCGCAGAAGAAAGAGCAATTGCGCTAACCGATGCAATGACGGTCGATGAGCAGGCTTCTCAGCTCAGATACGACGCTCCTGCCGTAAAAAGGCTGGGCATTCCTGCATATAACTGGTGGAACGAGGGACTTCACGGTCTTGCGCGTTCGGGCATAGCCACAATGTTTCCGCAGGCTATCGGTTTGGCGGCTATGTTTGATACAGAACTGACTCAGAAAGTCGCAGATATAATTGCTGAGGAAGCTCGTGCAAAGTATAATGCATATACAAAATATGATGACCGGGATATATACAAGGGGCTGACCTTCTGGGCACCCAATATCAATATTTTTCGTGATCCTCGCTGGGGCAGAGGACATGAGACCTACGGCGAAGATCCGTATCTGACTGCCGAAAATGGTAAAGCCTTTGTAAAAGGCTTGCAGGGTGAAGGAAAAACAATGAAAGCTGCCGCATGCGCTAAGCATTATGCTGTACACAGCGGTCCCGAAGCAGTGCGTCACGAGTTTAATGCCGAAGTTTCCAAAAAGGATATGGAAGAAACCTATCTTCCTGCCTTTGAAGCACTCGTCAGAGAAGCTCACGTTGAGGGCGTAATGGGCGCATATAACTGTGTAAACGGCGAGGCTGCCTGCGCAAGCAGTTTTCTTATGTCAAAGCTTGATGAGTGGGGCTTTGAGGGATACTTTGTGTCCGATTGCTGGGCAATACGCGATTTCCATGAGCATCACGGTCTTACATCGAATCCGGTTGAATCTGCGGCTCTTGCCATAAAATCGGGATGCGATGTAAACTGCGGCTGCACTTATGCGTATCTCCTTGCCGCACTTGACAGGGGACTTATCACCGAGGGGCATATACGAAACGCCTGCATACATCTTATGAGAACAAGGATAAGGCTTGGTATGTTCGATGATAAAACAGAATATGATGATATACCTTATACCGTTGTAGCGTGCAAGGAGCACAAGGAGGTTTCGCTGAAATGTGCCCAAAAGTCCATGGTATTGCTGGAAAATAACGGCATACTTCCGCTTGATGAAAGCCAACTGCAGACAATTGCGGTCATCGGTCCAAACAGCGACAGCAGAATTGCGCTGGAGGGCAACTATAACGGTACTGCGGATAAGTATGTTACCTTCCTTGACGGTATTAGAGAGCGCTTTAAGGGCAGGGTAATTTATGCCGAGGGTTGTCACCTTTACAAAGATAAGGTATCAGGACTTGCAAAAACGGGTGACAGATATGCTGAGGCACTCGCCGCTGCGGACTGTGCCGATCTTGTTGTACTTTGCGTTGGACTCGACTCCACCATTGAGGACGAAGAGGGCGATACGGGCAACGAGTTTTCTTCGGGAGATAAAAATGATCTGCGTCTGCCCG
The DNA here is from genome assembly GCA_021770785.1 of Lachnospiraceae bacterium. Taxonomy (GTDB): domain Bacteria; phylum Bacillota; class Clostridia; order Lachnospirales; family Lachnospiraceae; genus Roseburia. Next base: position 5,309 of record JAETQH010000058.1, on the reverse strand, counting down.
AAAGTCAGCGTATCCTGATAGACAAGATCATGCAGACGGGCAAGCCGGTTATCGTTGTGTGCGCAGCAGGAAGTTCTGTGAATACCGAATGTGAGCCGGATGCGTTAATCCACGCATGGTATCCCGGCTCGGAAGGCGGCACGGCACTTGCACAGATACTTTTCGGCGACGTTTCACCTTCGGGCAAGCTGCCCGTTACATTCTACGAACGTTCCGATATGCTTCCCGACTTCACTGATTATTCCATGAAAAACCGCACCTACCGTTATGCGGAAAATAATGTGCTTTATCCCTTCGGATACGGTCTTACTTACGGAGAAATTGTTTGCACATCGGTTGAATATAAGGACGGCAAGGCTGTTGTGACCGTCGAAAACACTGGCGGAAAAACGGTGGATGACGTTATTCAGCTTTATATAAAGGACTATTGTGAAAACGCTGTGCCTAATGTGAGTCTGTGTGGTTTCAAGAGGGTAAATCTTGCAGCAGGCGAGAAAATGATCGTAGAAATACCTGTATCGGAAAGAGCATTTACCGCTGTTGACGAAAACGGCGAGCGAGGCTGCTTCGGTAGCAGGTTTACATTATATGCAGGCACTCATCAGCCTGATGAAATCAGTGAAAAATTGTGCGGCACAAAGTGCGTCAGCACAGAAATAAATTTATGATATTTAAAAGAAATGGAATTTTGCAGAAAAAGCTGCCGCACCGGCAAAATATATGAGCCGGTGCGGCAGCTTTTGTTTACCCCATCACAGCTTCAACATACACATCTTTTTTGTCCGTCACCACCGGAATGGTATTTCCTTCAACGGAAACGCCGTCCACCGTCAGAGACACAACACCCTTCTGTACGTGGTTCGGATTCTTCACGGTAATGTGGTAGCTGACACCGCGGAAATCACGTTTTGCAGTAAATCCGTCTAAGGTATCCGGAATACAGGGGTCTACTGTCAGACCGTCATAATCCGGACGGATACCCAGAATAAACTGGGATACATCTAAGAAGGTCCAGGCAGCCGTTCCGGTGAGCCAGCTGTTTTTCGCTTCGCCGAAGTTGGGAGCGTCCTTTCCTGCAATCATCTGGGAATAGACATAAGGCTCGGTGCGATGAATTTCGCTGATATCCTCTATGTAGGCAGGACAGGTTCTCGTATACACCTGCCAAGCCCGGTTGCCCCGTCCCACAACCGTCTCTGCAATGGAAATCCATGGGTTATTGTGGCAGAAGATACCGCCGTTCTCCTTGTATCCGGGCGGATAGGAGGAAATCTCGCCAAGCTCCACGTGGTATTTATGGTAAGGCGGCTGCAGCAGTACGATACCGTATTCGGTGTCTAAATATTTTTCTACGGATTCCATTGCCTTTAAGCAATGTCCCTCTTCTAAGCCGATTTCTGCCATAACGCAGAAGCCCTGGGGCTCGATGAAGATTTTTCCGTCCTCGCATTCTTTGGAACCGATTTTGTTTTTGTAGTGGTCGTAGGCGCGTAAGAACCATTCGCCGTCCCAACCGGCTTCAAGAACGGTTTTCTCCATGTCAGCGATGGCTTTCTCTGCCAGTTCCGCCTCTTCTGTGAGCCCTCTGTGGCGGCAGATAGCGGCGTAATCTTTTCCGTAGCGGACAAACATTCCGGCAACAAATACGGATTCTGCATTAGGCCCTTCCGAAGGGCCAAAGGTCTGGAAAGATTCTCCCGGTTCTGTGGAGAAGCAGTTTAAGTTCAGACAGTCGTTCCAGTCGGCACGCCCGATGAGCGGCAGACCGTGAGGTCCTAAATGCTCCATTGTATAATGGAAGGAACGTCTTAAGTGCTCCATGAAGTCGGTTGCCTTGGAGGCATCGCTGTCATAAGGAGTCATTTCATCTAAAATCGTGTAGTCCCCGGTTTCCTTAATGTAGGCGGCAGCTCCGGCAATGAGCCACAGCGGGTCGTCGTTGAAACCACTTCCGATGTCGGAGTTTCCTTTTTTGGTCAGAGGCTGATACTGGTGGTAAGCGCTGCCGTCCTCAAACTGGGTAGCTGCGATGTCTAAAATACGCTCTCTTGCACGGTCGGGAATCAGATGTACGAAGCCTAACAAATCCTGGCAGGAATCCCGGAATCCCATGCCCCGTCCGATTCCGGATTCAAAATAAGAAGCGGAACGGCTCATGTTAAAAGTAACCATACACTGATATTGGTGCCATACATTGACCATACGGTCTAATTTTTCCTCGCCGGAGGAAACGGTAAAGTGGGATAACAGGGTATCCCAGTAATCCTTTAATTTTGCGAGAGCGGCATCTGCCTTCTCCGTGGTGTCAAACTGCTCAAGCAGCGCATCGGCGGGAGCTCGGTTAATTACGTTGTTCTCTGCCGGACCGACCCATTTTTTTTCCACCGGATTCTCCACGTAGGCAAGGACAAAGACAAAGGTTTTGCTCTCTCCCGGAGCTAAGGTGACGGATAGGTGGTGGGAACCTACAGGAGCCCAGCCGCTGGCAACAGAGTTTTTAGAAGTGCCTGTCACAACCACCTCCGGTGCGGAATTTTCGCCGTAAGCCCCTAAGAAGGAATCACGGTCCGTATCGAAGCCTGCCACATGGGCATTTACCGCGTAAACAGCATAGTGGTTTCTGCGCTCTCTGTATTCGGTCTTGTGATAGATGGCGGAATCGTGGATTTCCACTTCTCCGGTGGAGAAGTTCCGCTGGAAGTTCGTCATATCATCCATGGCGTTCCAGAGACAGAACTCTACATAAGAAAAGACGGAAAACTGTTTTTCTGCGGTTCCGTTATTGGTGAGAGTCAGTTTGTTGACTTCACAGCTGCAGCCTACAGGAACAAATGCAGTCAATTCGGCGGAAAGGTTGTTTTTACTTCCGTTGAAAACGGAGTAGCCCATGCCGTGACGGCAGCTATAGCTGTCCAATTCCGTCTTTGTAGGCATCCAGCCCGGATTCCATATGGTGTCGCCTTCTTTAATATAGTAGTAATGACCGTTGCTGTCATAAGGAACATTGTTGTAACGGTATCTGGTGAGGCGGAGCAGCTTTGCGTCTTTATAGAAGCTATAGCCGCCGCAGGTATTAGAAACAAGGGAAAAGAAATCTTCCGAGCCAAGGTAGTTAATCCATGGCAGCGGGGTTTTCGGGGAAGTGATGACATATTCTTTGTTTGCGTCATCAAAATAGCCAAATTTCATAAGTAAATCCTCCATATCAAACGTAGTGGTCAACGTAATGCTATCGAAAACGATTAAGTTGAAAATTCCTGATTAAAAGTATATCTTCATAAAAAGAAAAAATCAATAGAAAACATTGAAAAATCAAGGAAACTGGCAGAATAGACAAAAAAGGGAACAAAATATGGAACAAAGTTACAAAAGGAAAAGTAAGGAAAAATACAGGATAAAATACGAAAACGTATAAGAAGCGGAATGTGAGCTCTAGTTATTAAGGTTAAAACACTAATATTCCATGCAAAATTGCACAAAAATTGCAGTAAAAAAGTGTGAAACACGACGAAAAGATAAAAATGGGTTGCATTTCCCGCAAGAAAGAGATATGATAAACATACGAAAACGATTAAGAAACAAACGCAAATTGTTTTCGAAACACCAGGAGGTTCGGATGGTATCTTTAAAGACGATAGCGGAAAAATGTGGAGTGTCCACTGCTACCGTAAGCAAGGCATTGAATGACCAGAAGGATATCAGCGAAGAGACAAAGAGACGTGTACGAAAGACAGCAGAAGCCCTTGGGTATTTTCCCAATGCGGCGGCGCGGGCACTAAAAACCAACCGTTCCTATAATATAGGAGTTCTTTTCGAAGAAGAGGCGGGAAGAGGTTTGACCCACGAATATTTTTCCGGCGTTTTAAATGGTTTGAAGGTACAGGCGGAAAAGTTAGGATATGATATCACTTTTATCAATACCTGTTTTGAAAACCGCAAGATGTCCTATTATGAACATTGCAGGTACCGGAACTTTGAGGGAGTGGCGATTGTCTGTGCCGATTACAGTGACCCCGATGTCTTAGAACTGATGAACGGAGATTTGCCGGTAGTCACCATTGACTATATCCATCATAATTGTACGGCAGTAAGCTCTAACAACATTCAGGGAATGGAAAGTCTTGTGAAATATATTTACGGGCAGGGACATCGGAAAATTGCATACATACACGGGCAGGGCAGATCTTATGTCACAAAGGACCGTCTGGCAAGCTTTTACCGTACCACGGATGAGCTTGGACTTAAGATACCGGAGGAATATATCCGGGAGGCGGAGTACTTAGAGACGAAGGGGGCAGCGAGGCAGACGAAAGAACTGCTGAATTTAGAAGAACCCCCGACCTGCATTATCTACCCTGATGACACCTCTTTAATTGGAGGGAGAAATGTTATCACCGAGATGGGACTTAGGATACCGGAGGATATTTCCGTTGCAGGTTATGACGGCACGAGGATATCACAGCTGTTACATCCGAAATTCGCCACCATAAAACAGGACACTGAGTTAATCGGCAGCGAAGCGGCAAAACGATTAATCAGCGCCATTGAAAAACCGCGAACCACTCTCGTTGAGAGAGTTGTTATAGAGGGAACTTTAATACCGGGACAGTCCGTTGGAACTATCGAAAACTAAGATATGCCGGCATTTTTGCAGAAATGCTTTGGACGGGACCGCAAGTTTCTCAAAAAACAAAAAAGCCTATGATTAAGGAGGAGGGTTTTCTATGAAAAAGAAAATCGTAAGCGCATTATTATGTGCAGCAATGGCAGCAACCATGATGACAGGATGCGGAAACAATTCAGGAGCATCCACAAACGCAGGTACCGGTAATGCAGGTACCCCAGATGCAGGCACAGCAGATGCAGGTACAGCAGACGCTGCCGGAACAGAAACTTCGGATGCCGGAAGCGACACTACAGCAGCTGTAAGCGACGAAGGTAAAGTGTTAAATATCTACTGCTGGAATGAAGAGTTCAAGTCCCGTATCACAGACCACTATCCGGGATATACCAAGATTGATGCTACATCAGGAACCATCGGTGACGTTACCGTAAAATGGAACATTACACCGAACGATGACAACGCATATCAGAACAATCTGGACGCTACCTTATTAAAACAGGCAGATGCGGCAGCAGATGACAAGATAGACCTTTTCTTAGTAGAGGCTGACTACGCATTAAAATATGTAAATACCGATTACACAATGCCGGTAGCTGATCTTGGAATTACAGACGCTGATTTGGCAAACCAGTATCAGTACACAAAAGATATTGTTACAGATTCTAACGGCGTATTAAAAGGTGTT
>JAETQH010000163.1 GCA_021770785.1 Lachnospiraceae bacterium | reverse complement strand
ATCGAATATGCCGGGCTTGCCACGGACGTGATGAAGGACTGTGTGACCAAAGCCGGGGACACGGTGAAATCGGAAGTGAAAGCCAACGCCCCGGTTCGGACGGGGCAGTACAAAAAAGGATGGGCGGTAAAGAAGCAGAAGGAGACCGCCAATTCGCTGGAGCTGGTGGTGCATAACAAAAAGCGTTACCAGCTTACCCACCTTCTGGAGAAAGGCCATGCCAAGCGCGGCGGCGGGAGGGTGCGGGCATTCCCCCATATCGCTCCTGCAGAACAGGCGGGCATCCGGGAACTGGAAGAGGGCATCAAAAGGGGGCTGGAAGGATGAGCCATGAAGAAGTAATGAAGATGGTGGAGAAAATAGGGATTCCCTTCGCCTATGACCATTTCGTGGAAGGGGAAGCGCCGGAGCCGCCCTTCCTTGTATTTTTATATCCCAAAGCCGACAATTTCGCGGCGGATGGGATCGCGTATTTCAAAATCAACCAGTTAGACATTGAGCTATACACCGATTTGAAAAATCCCGACTTGGAGGAAACCATAGAGGCTGTTCTGTTAAAACACGGTATTTTCTATGGCAAGAGTGAAACGTGGATTGAGTCAGAAAAGTTATATGAAGTCTTATATGAAATGGAGGTCTGAAATGAAGAACAACAATAAAGTGAAATTCAACATCTGCAACTGCCATTATGCTTTGCAGAAAACGCAGGAGAATGGGGAGATGGGATTTGAGACGCCCGTGGCAATGCCCGGTGCGGTCTCCATCGCCTTAGACCCCAATGGGGAGCCGGAATCGTTCTATGCGGACGGCATCGAGTATTACATCATTGCCAACAACATGGGCTATGACGGCGATCTGGAGCTTGCCCTCATTCCTGAAAGTTTCCGCACGGATGTGCTGAAAGAGGAAGCGGATAATAATGAGGTGCTGGTGGAGAACGCCCATTCCGAGACGGCGGCTTTTGCGCTACTGTTCGAGTTTGACGGCGACATCCGCAAGATTCGCCATGTGCTGTATAACTGTTCCGCAAGCCGCCCCAAGATTGAGGGCAAGACCAATGAGGAGAGCCGGGAGGTGCAGACGGAGACGCTGACCATCAAGGCAAGACCGCTGGCGAGCGGCTATGTGAAAGCCAAGACCGGGAACAAGACATCTGCGGAGACTTATGCGAACTGGTATAAATCCGTATATCTGCCGGAACCAAAAGCAGTGGACGCAGACACAGAAGGACAGGGATAAGGAGGCTGAAAGGATATGAGTATCGTAAGGAAAATAGAGATTGACGGGCAGGATGTACTTTTCAAGGCATCGGCGGCGATTCCGAGGATTTACCGTTTGAAGTTCCAGCGTGATATTTATAAGGATTTGCGGATTCTGGAAAAGAGCATCGGTGAGAGTGATGAGGAAAACTCCAACCTCGATTTATTTTCGCTTGAAATGTTCGAGAATATCGCCTACACGATGGCAAAGCACGCCGACCCAAGTATTCCCAATGAAGTGGACGAGTGGCTTGACGGATTCAACACATTTTCCATCTACCAAGTCCTGCCGCAATTGATAGAATTGTGGGGATTGAACGTAAAGACGGATGTGGAGGCTAAAAAAAACTTCGCCCAACTGAGCGGGAAATGACCACGCCGCTGTTCCTGTTGCGGTGCATCCAGTTAGGGCTTTCGATAGCAGACCTTGACCTTCTGTCCATTGGATTAATCAATGATATGTATGCCGAGAGCAGGAATGACTCCTGCCCCTACGCAGTGCTTGGAACGCAGGAAGATATGGACCGCTTTTGAGCATAAAGCGGTCCTTTTGCCCTTGATTATTATACAGATTTTGATACAATGAATTAGCGTAGAAATCTTATTATTAAAATGTGAGGGTGATAAGAATGAATGAAATGTATCAGAATCGATATGTTGCGTTTTTGGATGTTTTAGGATTTAAGAATATGGTTCAGCAATCGGAATATGATGGTCAAATGCTGAATCGTATAAATATGGCATTAAATTACACAAGCAATGTTCAGAGAGAAAGCTATGAGGGCATAATGTCTATGACGGATATAGGAAAACAGGTTTCAGTGTTTTCTGACAGTGTGGTTATTTCATACGAGATGACCAAGCCGGGATCAGCATTTTATGTTCTAATGGATTTGATTTTTATATGTAATGACTTATTGGGCATGGGTGTGCCTGTTCGTGGGGGAGTGACAGTAGGATCGTTGATTCATGAAAGCAATAAATGCTTTGGTCCTGCTATGGTAGATGCATATAAAATGGAATCTGAACAAGCAATCTATCCAAGGATACTTGTTAATCCAAAAGTTATACAGTGTGGAATTGAATTTAAGGGGAGGGCTAATACGGAAGAATATGAAAGAGGATATTTGGAAGCCCTTATAGGTCAGGATGATATTGATAATGCAATCTATTTAGATTTCTTGAGCCAGCATAGTGAATTCGATGATCCGGAATTATATTATAATTATATCATTTATGTCCGAAATTTCATAATCACATCTATAAATGCGTATAGTAACGATTCAAGGATTATAAAAAAATATGAATGGTTGAGAAATTATTATAATAAAACAGTTAGAAAAGTATATAGGAACTATCAGGCGTTGTTGATTTGATAAAATATTTTGTAAGTTGATACATAGGCACTTGCCATAAACAGCAGGTGTCTTTTTTTATGCATTTTTCAGGGAGCTTTCAGGCTTCCTTTTTTTGTGATTTGGGGAAGGAAGGTGAGGGGAGTGGCATCAAGGATACAGGGCATCACGGTAGAGATCGGCGGCGATACCACGAAACTTACCACCGCCTTAAAATCGGTCAATACAGATATCCGTACCACGCAGTCACAGCTTCGGGATGTGAATAACCTCTTAAAACTGGACCCCGGCAATACGGAACTGCTGGCACAGAAGCACCGTCTCCTTGCACAGGCGGTTGCGGAAACGAAGGAAAAGCTGGAAACCTTAAAGGCGGCTGCGGAACAGGCAAATGAGGCACTGGCAAAAGGGGAGATCACCCAGGAGCAGTACGATGGGCTGCAGCGGGAGATCATCGAAACCGAGGAAAAATTAAAGAGCCTCGAACAGCAGGCGAACCAGTCGGCGGTGGCGGT
>JAETQH010000162.1 GCA_021770785.1 Lachnospiraceae bacterium | reverse complement strand
ACTACCTCCGGATGCTTACCTACGCTAGAAAAATGCTGGTGGAAATCTGCGCCGGAGAAGTCGAGAAAGAAACAGGCATTGCCATGGAGGAACACTTGTCCAGAATGAAGAAACAGACAGAAAACGATAGGAATGCTTTAGCTTTGTGCAAGGAAAATACGGAATGCCAAGAATCCATTCGTCCATATATAAGAATGCTTTCTGAAAAAATTGAGTCTCAAATATGTGTGGTTGAGGAGGATTTTTTAGAGTTTCATGGTAGAAAATTCAGAAATAAGAAATTGCTGCCCTTTAATGGCAGCAATGTAGAAGTGATTGAGTACAAGGATAGAATTTTGGTGTTTACATTAGATGGAAGATTTATTGCAAATTTAGACAAGTATAGCTTCCGGTGTCAATAAGTTGTTTAGATAAGGTTTTATATAATACTTGGGTTCTACAGGAACACAGACCAAAGCATCTTCTGAAACAGAACCAAATTCTATTTCAAAAACCCAAAGGGAAGAAATAAAGAAATGCTGTTCATTATCTGTTAGAGATAAAAATGTAGCACGCATTTCTTCCAGAGTATAGCAATCTAGCAACTTAGCATAAATGTCATCCAAGGATGAGGTAATGACATTCATGGGCTTATACACATACTTTTTTGCTATTTTGGGCGGAATAATTGTTCCCATAACAAACATGAATTCTTGCATAAAAGTGCCGAATGTTTTAGTAGTACATTCACATTGAAAAAGTTTGGAATACATAGCATATAGCCTCCTTTGCTTATTTTAAGGAGATTATACCACAAAAGGCGGTGATGTGAAACGAGAGAAGTAAACAGACCAACTCCGTTGGGAAAACAGATAAAGAAAAGCCTCATAGATAAAGGAATGACAGCATCCGAGCTGGCAAGTACTCTCGGAACAACGCCGCAGTACTTGAATAAAATAATTCATGGTGAGCGGGTGGCAGGTAAATATGAGGACGGAATCAGAAAAATTCTTGAGCTGGATATTTTAGAGTGAGGGGGGTGAAGAAAACGGCAGAGGAATATATCTCGCTGACAGAGGCGGCAGAATTAGAAGGTATTAGATACGATGCTATGAGGTTAAGAATAAGCCGAAAACCGGAAAAGTTTACTATAGTAAAAAAACAGAAAGAAAGCGGTGGAAAAGAGGTTATCTTAATCACTGTCTCATCTCTCTCAAAGCAGGCACGCAGCGCTTATAAAGAGCGGGTGAAACTGCAGGAGGCTGCTGAGACGGAAGCACTTGGCTTGGAGCAGGCTACCCCGGCAGAGCAGGAAAGACCATGGTATGTGACCGAAGACATTGACTGGTTCCGGGAGCAGCATAAAACGGAGTGGTACAAGGCGATGGAGCTTGCAAACGTTGTTCGGGAGTTCCTTCAGTACAGTGAAAAAGGAAAATCAGACTATGCCGACACTTTCGCACAGGAGCGCACCGGCAAGGGGAAGAGGACATTGTACCGATATGTGAAAGCCTATCAGGAAGCGTCAGCGTGGGCTTACCAGTTACATAAGCAGGACGGGGCGGATTATGATTACTTGAAAATCTTAGCCCTGTGCAGGAAACCCAAGGAATCCGGCACATTCCCGAGCTTCACCCCGGAGGTGAAGCAGGCAATCAGGAATATCTGGTTTAATAAGGAGTTCGCCACAAACCAGGGAACGCGGGAGCTGCTTTATGACAAGCTGCAGATACTGGCAGGACTGAATGGCTGGGAACGGATACCCTCTTATCAATCAGTAGTCCGGTACATCAGCTATCTCATGGAAGATGAAGGCATGAAAAACGCCTGGTATCTGGCGAGCCATGGCGTCCGTGAATACAAGAATAAGGTCATGGGTAAAGCACTCATGGACACCACGGTGCTCCGCCCCATGGAAGTGGTGATGGGAGACGAGCACACCTTCGACTGCTGGGTTGCTTACACTCATCCAAACGGGAAAGTAACGCCTATTAAGCCTGTACTGGTAGCTTGGATTGACGTGAGAAGCAGAATGATTATCGGCGATGTAATTTGTCACCATGCTAATTCGGACATTTTAAAAGAGAGCTTAATTAAGTTGATTAATACACCCGGATGTGGAGTACCGGAATGGCTGCTGATAGACAATGGAAAGGACTATACAGCGGAAATGATGACTGGAGTTCCTCGAAATCAGCGTGATATTGAGGGGACAGATTATATAGATTTAGCAAATGGGTTTTACCGGAAATTGGGGATAGAGCACATCCACCGGGCGCTGCCTTACCAGCCATGGACGAAAGGACAGATTGAGCGTTTCTTTGGCGGAGTGTGCAGCCGATTTACAAAACAATTTACCTCCTATACCGGAACTCTTACAGGCTCTCAGACGGATGCTAAGATACCCAAAGATATTCAGAAGATGTGCGACAGAGGAGAACTGTTGACCCTGGAAGAGTTTTATGAGCAGTGGCAGACATGGCTTGAGAAAAAATATAAAAATAAAACGCATAACGGCTTGAGAAAGGCAGGGGAAAAATATTTAAAACCGCAGGAACTTTTTGATAATGAAGAGCATTATTACAAGCCCGCTCCGCCAAAACCAGCTCAAATCGTTCTCATGTATCGGGAGGACAATGTAAGAATTTATAACTTCGGTATCCGGCGGTACGGAAAAGTCTATGACCATCCGGCGCTACGAACACATATCAATGAAACTTTAAGCATCCGGTATGACAAGAACGACATATCAACCATCTTTGTTATTGGGAAGGACGGTAAAACCCTCTGTGAGGCAGAATGTCAGGAATTGCTTGCCTTCGGTACCCATGTATCAGAAGCAGCACTTGTAAAGCATATGAAGAAGCAGAACCGACAGCTGCGTGAGGACCGAAAGAGGCTGGAAGAGGCGAATATCCCATTTGAGGAGATGTTTAAAGAAATAAACGACCAGTATGTGGGCTTCAGCTCCGTTGCCGGAGGTATCGACCTTATGATTGGGAAAAAGCCTGAAAAGAAGGACAACATGGTTTCCATGCCATTGGATAAAGATTACCGGAACGGTTTCCGGGGAAAGGCGCAGGAGCCTGAGGAGGTAGAAGAGAACGAATATATTAATAAAAAAGCGGAGGATGCATTGAAATCCCTGCGGGCGTTA
>JAETQH010000161.1 GCA_021770785.1 Lachnospiraceae bacterium | reverse complement strand
TTATTTATATCCATTGTTCCGCTCCCTTCCAATTCCCAGACTGATTTATTCCTCTGTGGTATACTCAGCGTGCTGTTTTTTGTATTCGGCAGTATCCTTCACGCTTAATTCCGCTTCAACCTGCGCCAGCTTTGCTTCCAGCTCTTTTGTCTTCTGCTCATTGCCCGCCGCCATTTTCAACTGCTGTTCAAGCTGTTTCTTTTCCTCTTTCAGCTTTTTGATCTCATTTTTTACCTTATCCATATTGCCTATCGTAACCTTCACCCTGTCGTTATCAGTCGCCCCTTCCAGCCTTGCACCTTTGGGCTGTTCACTTTCTGCTTCTTCTGCCTTTTTTGGGGTATCAAAAATGATTTTCGGGTTTCCGTTTTCGTCCTGCCCCATGTGGTACAAGCCACTTGGTTTCTTCCCGGACTTCTCACTGCTGATATACTCGTCCTTTGGTGCCAGAATCATTTCAGGCTTGTCTTTTTCTTCGGCTCTTTCTGTTTGTTCGGTCTGAGCCTTGTTAATATGATCAAAACCGTACCTGTTACTGATTTCCATTGCCATAATTTTGTCCTCCTGTCTCAAGATGGTAAATACATATATTTCTGCCTGTTATTCTCATAGCTAATGGCTGACAGGCTTTTCCCCACATCGGGTTCTGCACTAAACATTCATATCGAATTTTTGATAATACGCATCTCCCAGCTTTTCTTTCTGCATCATCGCCTTTGCCTCCAGCTCGGATTCTGCTTCCACATACTTGACCGTAATCTCCTGCCCCGGCGCTTCCGGCACGGAAACCTTCTCCGTATCTCCATCCAGCTTTTCAGCCTGTTCCGCTTTTTCCTCTTTCCGCTCCTGTACTTTTTCTTCCTCTTCTTTTCTTTCCTTCTGCTTTTCCAGACGCTCATCCATACTCTTCTTCATTCTTTCCGCATTGGTCATTCCTGTTTCGGTTACGGAATATACGGTACTCTGTATGCTGCCGTCCTTACCTACCATCCATGTCTGCTGGTAATAGGTCACTGTCCCACCCAAAGCCTTGTTCTGGGCGGAAAGCTGTTCATACCCCTGTTTTTCCAGCTCCGGTATCTTTTTCAGGAAATCCTCCAGTTCCTTCGCCTTTTGGGAATCTCCCGAACACTTCTTCAGATACTCACTGGATACCGTCACATTGCCTTTGGACATACAGTCATAATTTTTCTGCAAATAGGAATAATAATCCGATACCGCCTTTTCCCCGGTATCCTTCGCTTTTCCCGTCTGTGCAGGTGGCGCTTCTTTCTTTGCCGCCTCATTTTTCTGCGCTGCATATGTACTTTCGTACACATTGTTGTACTCGCTTCCGATGCCTGAAATTGCCATAATATCATCCTCCTTGATATGATTTTATATTGTTTACTTCAATGGCGGACTCTCTTTCATTCAGAGCCACCCATGTCTCCCACAGTAAATCCGGGCAGTTACCCCCGGCAGAGGTGCATGGTTTTTGCGCCTCTGTGGAAGAGTGTGTAATGATTATACCTGTATATCCAGCCCTTCTGCCATGCCAGATTTCCCGAACACCATTGATGTAATGCTCTCGTCTGCAAAAATCTCATCCAGCACATCAGACGGAATCGGCTTGCCATGCGTCCATCCGGGTACTTTCTCCTTTACGGCACTGGCAACTTTGTTTCCTATACTTTTTTCCAACTGCCCTAAAGTCCACGCCGCTGCTACCCGGTCTTCCTTCTTTAATGTCTTATAATAATTGTTTTTTGCCTGGGCCATTTCTTCCCACTCCGCCTCATTATCACCGGACATTCCATTATATTTATAAAACGCATCTTTCACACTGTTAAAAACGCGCTGCTTCATCTCATCAGATACCTTGATGATCTTCCTCGCATTGGGATTGTTGGTAACGCACATTCCTTCCACGCCATAAGAATTTTTCCTATGTCCGGTAAGCTGGTCTTCCAGCGTATTCCTGCCACCCGCACTGGAACGCTTTGCCCCAGCGAAAGGCATATTCGTGTTTGCCTTGCCTCCGTTCATCCTTGATAAAAGCTGCCAGATTCCCTGGCTGTTATTTCCTATACGCATGATAAAAACCCTCCTTCAAAAAATCTTACCTGCGGCCCCTCTGTCATTCGGAGCCGCCCATGCCCCCTTATGGTAAGTCCGGGCATAATTTTCCTTACTTCAAAATGCCCGCCGCCTCCATGATATTCTGTTCATAAGCTGCAACCGCAGAACTCATAACTTCCGGTGTTCCCGTATATGTAACCCTGCCCGCGCCCACTGTACGGCTGGCAAAGAACTCCGCCATGCTCCTTTGCTTATATATGATCTCCATCTGCTCTTTCCGTTCCTCTGCTGCTTCCTGGCTCCGCTCCATGCTCGCTTTCCGCTGTGCCGCCTCTTTCTCCCGTTTCGCCTTGTTGATGGCATTCACTTCTGCCACACGCTCCGGGGAATCACCGCAGCCGCCGATATAGGTAACGCTTCCATCCTCATGGACAACCACCCCACACGGCTGATAGTCAAGCCCCTGTGCCGCAAAAGACGCTTTCAGCCTCGGCGTGGCATTAAAGAAATCATCTATCTTGCCCTCATAGTAAGCGGCCTTTTCCGGGTCGTTTGCCATCTGCTCCAGAATGTTCGGCGCGATCACAACATCACTGCCGTTCATGCTCTTTCCCGCCCTGTCAAGACTCTGTTGGTCTTTCCCGATGTTCTGGATTCTCACATTGCCATACTTTGACCTGAGATATTCCGTATAAGCATCCACCTTTGATGTTTCCACCGCTTCTCCCGTTTTCTGCAACTGCTCTGTAAACCCTGTCTTATTTGTGCCTGTTTTCTGTGTCCTGTTCGCATACTGGTATACGCCCGCCAAAGCTCCGTTTACTCCTAAAATACTCATACTGAGTCCTCGCTTTCCAAAAAATATTTGTATTACAGCCCCTCTGTCATTCAGGACTGAATCCGCTCCCTTGCAATAAGTCCGAGCGATTATTTCTAAATCCCCGGCACGGTGAAAGCACTCATTTCATAAGCCGCAATCGCAGAACTCATAATCTCCGGCGTTCCTGCATATGTAACCCTGCCTGCGTCCGCTGTACGGTTGGCGAAAAACTCCGCCATATTCTGCCGTCTGTAGGCCAGTTCCGTT
>JAETQH010000057.1 GCA_021770785.1 Lachnospiraceae bacterium | reverse complement strand
CTGAAAGTAAAAGTTTAATCATGCGTGTTTGCTCCTTCCATTTTAGATTACCATATAAGGGTAAAATAAATTGGAAAAAGAGAGATTCTATCGCATGATGTTATTTTATATCATTTCTTGATAGAACGGTTCCGGCTCAAATCTGTTCTGTATAATCCAAAGAAATCCAGCCATTGGCCTCCTTCTCATAGGACTTCAGAAGCCCCCAAAGCCTTGCCCCCGGTCCATCACTGGTTTTCACAATGGTAAATGTGCCCTTTCCTGTATGAAGCGCCTTCCCGTCCTTTTTCTGGTAATCATACGTGGTACCAGGTCCCTTGCGAATCCTGAGATCTGTTATGGACACTCTCACCTGGAACTCGGCGCCGGCCGCCTCCACACATGGATAAATCTCTTTTCCGGTATCATCAAATACCTTATATCCGGCATTCTGGCGGCAAAGTTCAATCGCATTCTCTCTGTTCTTGAAAGCCCCGATCTGTTCCCCGCCCTTCCATAACGTGCGAACGCGAAAATACTTCCCGTTTCCGGTTTCTGCTTTCTGCGCTTCGGTTGCTTTGAATGTTACATAATCCGGAATCGTGGTAATAAACAGGCCGTTGCTCAACTTATACCAGCGCTCATCTGCAGATATTCCCACCACAGTAAAGAAATCACCTTTTTGGGCAATGCGCTCCACATTGTCGCCAAACCCCGGTTCCCTTCTGATATTCAGCCCGTCATCACCGGCATAGGATACCGCCACGGTACCAGACAGGGGATTCACTGTCTGAGAACCGGTATTGGTTTCTGCCACGGTACCAAATTCAATTTTGCCGCCTTCCATCGTCTTCTTTACATCTTTGCGGAACTGGTCCATAGACAGGCCGAACTTATTCCAGATATGCTCCACATCACCATGATTGGAAGCAATCCCCTTCTGGTTGCCCTCATGATGGCTCATAAGGCAGTTGCTGTCCAAAGGATTAAAGCCATACTTCGCGGCAATATAGGCAAAAAATTCTACGGCCTGCCGATATGTTGAAAGCACATGAGCCTTTGTTCCAGAACCATCCCCCAACTCAATCCAGTTGGAACCTCCTGTATATTTTATAGTTGCAGGCTCTGTCATTTCCAGACTGATCAGCGTATTGTTGCCGCTTCCTTTCTTCCCACTGCCGCAATGCCAGCCTTTGACATTGAATGGTAAAAGCCGAAGCACATTCCCATCCTTACCTACAACGGCGTGGACACAAACTTTTGCGCTTTCGCTGTTCCAAATAGAGGCAAACACTTCCGGATCCGGCTGTGGACAGCCTACGCTGTGAATCATTCCGCCGCCAGGAACAATGGTGGTTCCGGCCTTATAGCACGGGTTTCTTTTTGCTATACGATCTGTGATATTCAATGTTTTTTCCTCCTTGTCAAATGATGTGAGCCCATATTCCTCTATGATATTGCATACCTTCTGGACATATTTTATATCCGTGGCATATCCTCCATTTCGGATAATCTGTGCCGCTTTCTGGTAATCCTTTTCCCCGGCCAAACCCTGAAATCTCAATACACCCGCTTTTTTCGCGCCTGTCAGATAAAGAGAATGATCTCTTACGCTGTCTGCAATTGTGAGGTATGCCCTAAAGTCTGATACCTTCATGGATTCATTCCCGGCGCTGTCCTGTTCCGGAGAAGACTTCGTATATATTGATTTTCCGTCCCAAACAGATTCCCAGGTGTTCCCACTAAGAGAGGTTTTCATACCAAAATAATTATTGGCATGAACTGCCAGCTCAGAAGTACCCCATCCAGATTCCAGTATAGCCTGTGCAATCGTAATGGAGGCCAGCACTCCGCTGACCTCCATATCTTTCTTCGCCCAGGCACCTATTGTTTCAATAAATCCCTGTTTAGTTTTTTCCATGCTCCCGACTCCCCCTTACAATTCCTTACGGTAGAACCGTTTCCAGATACCGATCAGATAGTCCCATCCCTTTGTACAAATAATCGCAATAACAAAGGCGGCAAAAACAGTGGCAACCAGGTAATACCAAATAAAACTGATTTTCGCATAAGAAATGTAAGCGAAAAAAACAATGGTACAGATAATAATGCTGAGTACCAGTACCTGAAGATCAGTCGGAATCCGGTTCAGAATCCCGATTTCTTTTGTAAACTCTGTAATAATCGACACCAGCGTACAGATTGCCGCTGTAACCAGAAGAATCATTGACATATTGGTTAATAAAGTTTCCATAAGACATCCTCCCTAATATAAGTGATCAATGGCCTGCCGCTGCAGGAATTCTTTTTGTTCATGTTTAATGTTCCGGGCATATTCCAGGGCTGCTTCTGTTTCTCCGTTTGTATGCCCATTTTTTAGCGCCAGAGCAGCCGCTTCACCAAGGGCAATAGCCGCCCCAATGCTTTTTACCATAAGAATTTCATTTTCTTCCCTGGCAGCTTCCTTCTCATCCAGTTCTTTGTTTCTTTTGTCTATACGTTTTTCCAGACACCAGAAACAGAAACCGGTAATCGCGCTGGGAATACTCATAGCGATAATAATGGCTGTTAAATCCAAGTTTCTCACCTCCTTCCACAAAAAAAGAGCCTTACGGCTCTAATTTTGTCATTTCATATTCCCGCATTGCTTCCTCTGCAAGCCTTTTATCCTGCTCTAAAATCCGGTCTTCTTCACTCTCAATATTGAGAAGATTTTTATAGTGCAGAATATCCGTTGCCTGACGGGACACAAGCCTTCCGAGTCTGCAGATAACCTCATCCTGCTTTTCTACCATCTCCATATAAAGCTCTAACAGCTCAAGCAATGCGACTTCATCCAGATCCTCTAACATAAGCCCTCCTTCCTATGTTTTTTATAAACAAAAGGAGCCTGAAATCATTAAGAATCAGTCCCCTCTGTCAGCCCAAGCGCCTCTTTTACCGCCTCTCTGAATTCATCTGGCAAACTTTCAATAGTTCTCATCTTGTGTGTCACAAGTTTGATGTACAGTTCCAACATAATTAAGCACCTCCATTTTGCTTTTCATAAATTTCTGCAATAGCAGCCATTGTAGCCAACTGATTTTGTTCCTGCTCCAATAACCGCTCATAGATCTCTGCCTGCGCCGCCATGCATACAAGCAGATTATCATTGGTATTTTGATTCATTTCTTCCTGAACCAGAAGCAAATTATATTCTTCTTCCGAAATAAATCTGCTCTGGCATTTCCAGCCTGATTCCTTTGTGCCATCCGAATTTTCCTTCTCATACGGCTGAATGTCCTTTCTCTGGATATAGCCCCTTCGGTTAAGGCTTTCCAGAGCTTCAGGACGCCGCACAGATAATTCTTCCTGCCAGTTTGTCATTCCTGTTATCCTCCTTTGCCAACTTTGATATAATTTTCTTAATACTCCTTACCATCACAAACGGCTTGACATTCACAAGATACCAAGTATAGGTATCCGTGCATGATACCCACCCCATCAAAGAGATAAAACTACAGCATAGTTTTTTAGGAAATGCCTGGTGCTTTTCCTTCTTCTTTCTTATTTTCCTTGCCGCCGCTGCCAGATGAACCATGATATGCTTTCTCATAATCACACGGTCACGGTAAAAATAAAATCCCATTGCAGATATTCGCCTTCCGGTTCTTTTTCCGTTCTTTTTTACAAAGTCAAATCTGGACACCTGCCAATCATCCTTTAATGTTAACCGGTGCTTGCCAAGCCATGATTTAACCCCTTTTATAACACCGTGAAGCTTCTTTTTGTTGTCATCCATAAAAGTAAGGTTATCCATGTATCTGGTATAATGGGCAATGCCATATACGTTTTTCACCATATAATCCATTTCCTGCAGCAGAAAATTAGCAAGCCACTGGCTGAGAAAAAAGCCCAAGGGAATTCCTCTAACCAGAAACTGCCGCATAGATACATCAATCAAATGCAGAAAAAAATTGTCATGAATCCTTTTTTCCAATTTCTTTCGCACAATCGGATACCTGACATGATCGTAGAAATGCCGGATGTCACACTCTGCATAATTCCTTATGCCCTTTCCCCGGTGAATCCACCTGCTGATTGCCTTTTTTCCCTTATGAGATCCTCTTTTCGGAAAGGAAGCATAAGTATGCGCATAGGCGCTTCCACGTAAAATAGGCTCCAAAATCAAAATAATGATATGATGAATCCACTGCTCCACCACGCCGGGAACATAGATAATTCTGAATTTTCCAGCCTCCTTAATCCTTATTGGCTTGTGTATTTTAGGTTTAAATGCCAGTTCTGGATTCTCTACATGCCAGCCTTTGGGCTTTGTGTTGATAAGCATTTTCTGGATTTTCTCAACCCAATTGTCAAAATCATTCTCGATTTCGACAATCTCTTTCCTGGTTGTCTTTTTCCTTCTCATACGCTCAAAAGCACGAATAATCACCTTCTTCTGGCAGGCTATCTGATAAAGGTATCTATAACTTTTTTTCTTCACCCACGGTACTTCCAAAACTTTCTCAATATCGTATGCATAAGACATTTTGCTTCTATCTCCTTGTCACTTTCCTACATATCTCTGTACTTGCAACACCTGCATCGGAATAATTTCCACTCACCAAAACCAATAATGGCGGATATAACGGTATTTCAACCGTCAGGGGTGTAGGATTGTCGGTGGCATTTGTATGATTATTCCATTCCAAGATAGAAATGAGGCGCCGTTGTTCCACCAGGCGTTAGCCGCGGTATTGTTGAACGTGCGGGAAAACAAGCCCCCGTTAGCCCCGTTGTTGCAGTTGCCCAGCCGGAACGCCCGCTAAAGCCGCCCCGACAACCCCTGTTTTCGTAGGTGTATTTTCATTTTGCAAAAATTATAAAAACCTTTTGGGGGAATTCCCCCAAACCCCCTAAAACCTTTATTGGGGGAAGACCCCCAAACCCCCTACACTGCTACGCAGTGGCAGGTTGTGCCTGGAGAAGCGAGGCGCCGTTGTACCACCAGGCGCAAGCCGCGGTAGGGTTGAACGCGCGGGAAAACAAGCCCCCGTTAGCCCCGTTGGTGCAGTCGCCCAGCCGGAACGCTACTCGCACATCCGTAGCTGTTACCCATGTATGATCGCAATACCCGGTAAGGGAAGTACAAATCACTTCTGCAGTTGGAACCGCCCCAAATTCAGGAACTACCTGTGTGATGGCATAATAATTATTTGACGCCAGTTTCACTCCTGTATCAACGTATTGGGCTCCGGTCAGATCATAGGTATAATCTGGGCTTACCTTAATAATGCCGTTTACCATCAATGTATACGGATCTCTCTGCCAGAGCATTTGCGATCCCAGGACGCAGGAGTGAAAAATCTTATTGAAGCTCTTTTCATCCTTTGAACCATAAAACTGCCCGCCGCCAATAACCGTATTTACCTTTGTTCCGTGTTTCTGTTCTTTGTCATTTACATATGCCGTTGACATACCCGCCCCGAATGATGCCTGGGTATTTGTGGACTTTGTAAGCATTACGCAAATATCTGCCAGCGTATTCATTAAGGCGCCGCCAAAGAAAAGGGCTTCCGGATCCGTTTTCTTTATGGCAGCATTCTGCACTTCCGTTGTTACATTTGCGGTCACGTTTGTATCGCTTGTGGCTCCGGTTGCCGTTCCCCAGCTCCACTGGCCGGCAATGCTCCGCATTTTTCCGTTCCCATCAATGGAGCCATAAAACAACGGTATCAACATATAATCCCGTTCTTTTCCCAGCACATTAAAACCAATGGGCTTGAAATCATCCGTCAGCTTCCGCTCGCAAAAAAGTACATACCGGTCATACCCGATTTTATATGTATGGGTATATATCTTTTTAATGACTGCCATTGCATTCCCGGCATAATCTACGTTGGCCACATCTGAAGCAGAGCCGTCACTGGCTTTTTTTGTATAATCGTTTTCATTCAGATAATACTCTATCCCACCTCCCCAGTTTGCCATTACCGGCTTATTGGCTTTCAGCCACTCCCAGTTCCCCCAGGAACCATAATCCATGATATGGGTATCCATATTCATCATCATAGGGGTAAAGTCCTTATTGGCGCCGATATACTCGACCCTTGTGGCAGGGTTCAAATCTGCCTCATGAATAATCATTCCATACACAGGTGAATCCTGTGGAACCAGATTATTCAAAAGTTTCTGTGTATTTTCATACACTTTATCCAGCGTAGCTTTATCCGCTACATAAATTCTTTCAGGCATAAATTTACCACCTCTCACTATACTACATTCCGTTACTTTCAGATTTATTTGTTATTTTATATCAAATAGCGATATTTTAAGTATCGGTTTCTATATACAGAAGACCGTTTTCCACTCCAAAATGGTACGTCTGATCGGTTTCATCATCCTTCATGTGCTTTAAACATTCATCATTTTCCAGAAGCTGCTGAAACATCGGATTGAAAATATTCGCATGAGCCGGATCTGATTTCTCCAGTTTCCGTATTTGATTGCTATACCTGGGATTAGAAACATCATATTTTGCCATTGCTCCACCTCCTAGAATGTATCATCAATCTCGAATCCCATTTCCTGGTCCTCGTCTTTTCCCTTGTCCAGAAATGACTTTATAGCAATCAAATCCCCGTCTTCATCATACAGCGCCACTTCATTGAGATACTTGTTTGCCAGCTCCCCTTCTCCCAATGTGCAGACATACCGGTAAACAAGCCGGGAAACTACTTCATATCTGTCAATTTCCTTTCTGAGAAGCTCATGGCGCAATTCTGTCTGATCTGCAACGGGAGCAATCACGCCGCCGGAAGCATTCTTTGCGCCATCTCCAAACGCCATCCCCACGATTTTAGGAAGGGGAGCCACCCCAGCTCTCGCTTTCAGCATCTTTTCCCTTGCAATGTCTGTTACAATACTTTCTGCCATTATTCTAAAACCTCCTTACTCTGATAAGCATCCAGAGTTTGGCTGCCGTCCAGAGGAACTGCGCCATCCAGATACCATAAATTGTGCGTGACCGTGACCGTAGGCGCTGAAAAGCCTTCTCTGGCAGCCACTTCACCCCTGTGTGTTACCTTTGCTTTATACTGCGGAAATCCATTGTCCAGATTTCTCTCCCCGTCTAATCTGTATTCTCCGTTTAGTGCGCCCTCCCACCAGCAGACTTTATATCGAAATAAGCTCCTGATTTCAAATTTCAGGGCATTTTCTGTCCTAAAGGTATTCCACATGGCCTTCGCTGAAATAAGCCCCTGCAAGGCCAATACAGCCCTATGGAAAACCTTTAATTTATACGGTGGAAAGAAACGGTCCAGACAAATTGCTCCATCCAAAAGATACTTGCCATTCAGGAGCCTGTCGGATTCTCCCCACCAATAGCAGGCAAACGTATGGACAAGGAAAACAGGGTACTTTTCTTCCGCCGCAAAAGAAAAAGCGTTGTTTGTTTTTTTCAGATAGATTCCTTCCGGTTGGAACACGGAAAACAAGTTTTGTACCCTCATATGGTAAGGCGGGAACTCTGTATTCAACAGCCGACTTCCGTCCAGCAGAAATCCCCCGTTCAGAATCCCCCGTTCGCCAAACCAGTAAAGAGCCATTCTGTGAATTGTCTTAAAATAGAATTGCTCTTTTAAGACGATCTGCCCCAGATAATATGCCTGGTAAAAAGCCATATGAGCCTCTTTATAATCCTCAACGATTCTTCGAATCAAGCCGCTATCACAATTTAAAGAATCATCTCTGATACGAACCTGGAAGGTATATGGCGCTATATTGCGGATAATATCCACATTCGCCCCGGCAACATTTTTTATCAGACGTTCCAGGGAAATAGGAGTGATCCTTTGCAAAGTCAACAATTTCATCATGACACGGCTCCGCCGATCAGCGATATTCTCTGTTTCCCTGGTGATTCCCAGCATTTCTTCCCACAATCCCAGCCCCCAGGTTGCGGTTTGCGGATTGAATTGATTTGGCATATCTTCTATGATGGCATGGATTATATCTAGTTCTTTGCCTTTGGCATTGTTCTGAGCTGTATAAAACAGACTTTCCCGATAATAACTTTCCACATATCCCAGCATCACATCAGACCGGCTAATTTCCATCAAAATACACCTCCTGGACGGAAGGTTTGAGATGAACCGGCGTCTGAATATTGCTGCCTAACTTATTCATCAGAATACTCCCGAAATCTTTAACCCCTGGCACATGCTTGATGGCGTCCTCTACATAGTGAATTCTCACCAGTCCGCCAATGCTTACTTTGGCAACTTCCTCCTTCACCGCTTCAATGATATTCTGCCGGGTATTTACCAGACTGTATCCCGCCTCAAATTCAAGACCGGTAATATCAATTCTGATTGCATAATTTTCTGTGGTAATCACAGTCACAACCGCCCCGATGGGTGCCCTTCCCTCCCCTTCCCCCTCGTGATCGGAAGGATCCAGATGCTCCTTTACCCTGTCTACCAAATCCGGAATCGGAGAACCGCCTTCGCCAATAATGATAACCTGAACGGTACCAGGTCCATTCCACAAAGAGATAACTTCCACCTCGGCCACTCCTGGTACTTCTTTCGCCCATTGTTTATAGTCATTTTTATTTCCACCGCTTATGGGATTTCTCACCTTATCCAGAAGCCTTGCCAAGAGAGAATCATCCTTTTCCTCATCCACGCCGTTTGTAAATGCTGTCGGATTACTGATAGACACCAGATTTTCAATGCCCGATAAATTCAGATTGATTTCTTCTGCCTGGGCGTTGCCTGCAGCGCCTATTTCATCTGAAATTACCTCCACCTCTATTTGCCCGTCATCTCCCACCACCGCGTACTTCTGTGACGTGTAATATTTTACTGCCAGGGCAGAACCCGCCGGTATTGTATTGGAGAATTTAGTTCCGGCCGGTATTGCCGTACCGACAGCGCCGGTTATCAGAAGATCCCCGCTGGCAAATGTGGCACTTTTTCTGTATACTCCACGGGAAGCCGCCGCCATTGTAAGCCACTCGCCAAAAGAATGCTGTGGAAAAGCAAGCAGTATGACATTTCTCAACATGAAATACGCAACCGCAAATTCCGTATTAGTAGGCTCAATTGCGTCATATTCATAGCTTCCAACGGAAGTGTCCAATCCTTCCGGCACACGTTCATATACCCGTTCTCTTATACTTTCTTCATCTTGCAGCGCCAGCCATTCCACTACATCCAAAGTACCTTCCTGAATCATTTTTATAAAATCATAGCTAGGCAGTTTCGGCATAACGCACCCCCTCTACATGATGGATTGAGGTTCCATCCACGCCATTTACAACAAATTCACAATAAATCATATCCCCCTCCCCTGTAATCTCAAAATTACTGAGACTTGCTATCAGAGGATGATATACCAACGCTTCGGTAAATACCCTCCGTAATTCGCACTCCACCACCTCATACGGATCATCTTGATTTAAAATCAAATCAACCTCATTTCCATAAGAATCCGGATAAATCAGATTTTTGTATCTCCGATCATGCAAAATTTTATTTACCACCTGCTGCAGAAGCTCATTGGAATTGCTTGTCATGATTGCATTACCCATTACATCCGTAACAAACTCATTTTTTTCAAAGTCAAATTTAAAAGTTTTTTTCCCTATCAGACTATCCTTATAGGTTTTTATGGTGGTGTCTGCTGTTACTTTTTCTGATAATTCTGGTAAAATTCCCATTACGTAGACACCACCTTACATAGTATGACATAATGCGTACCGCCCACTGCAACACCGACCACCCGATCACCTGCAGAAAGGCCGCCTTTAAATTCAATTTCTGAATCCGGCAGATTCATGGCCGGGGAAGTAATGTCACCTTTTCTTTTATGCCCCATAAATAAACTGTTTACCAACAATCCCGCAGACACATCAAAGCCTACATCGTCAAATTTCACAGTTAATGGGGAAACGGCCGATACAGTTCCCAGCATGGGTTCAAACCCGCTTGTCTGTTTACGGCCAGATATTTTACTTATAATCCTAGCTGCCTCCGCACTCAAACTATCACCCCTTTCTGCAGACTGTTTTATGATTCTTTAGGCGCCTGATATTCTATTTCCGGCAATTCATCCGTCCAGGCCAGCGTAAGGCTCATTTCATGGCAGCCATTGCTATATTTATGGCTGTCTGATTCCACATAAAAGCCCCCTACCAGTCCGGTTTCGTTGTCAATTACATATACGCCTGTGCCTGTTTCCACGCCCTCAATTCCGTAGGTTTTGATGGAACCGCTTTTTTGCAGCACAGATAATTCTTTTAGCTTTTGGGCGGCAATTGCATTCACTTCCGCCTGAGTAACCTTATCGCTCTGGCTAATATATTCCTGCATGATTCCGTAAAGTTTTTGAGCTTCTTCATTTTTCTGCACAGCAGATATTTCATTTCCTTTAGAATCTTTGCCGACCACTTTCACCTGGGTATATGTGCTCTCTATGCTTTCATCATAGGAAGCGTCAATTAAATTCACGCCTTCCTCAATTACCCATTGGGCTGTCTGATTCAGCTTTTCAATCAGCTCCAGATTTCCGTTTTTTATCCGTGTGGTATATCTTTTTCCACTCTGTTTCCGGGTTTCGGTCAGTGCCGTAATGATCATATCCCACGGCGTCTTTTTCAGAAAATGCAGTACTGAAAATTTCACTCCTGTATCTTCCACAGTTCCCGTGTTGATTCCCAGCGTTTTGCACAGGCTTTGGAATATCTCGCTGGCAGTCATATTTTCAAATTTCTTATCCATCTTACTGCGTGTAAGCCACCAGCGTATATCCCTTGCCGTATATTTTATTGTGGTGCTGCTCCTGGTTTTGCTTTTCTTTGTGATAATGTACCGCATCAGTTCTTCATCTGCCGCATTATAGACTACAACACAGCTTCCGTTGGGAAAATCTGTCTTTCCCTCCACTTTCAGCACTTCCATATTCAAAGTGCGTGACGCCTCGTTTTTGCTGCCACCCCAGGTCATTGAAGTGACAGCTTCTTCAATCCAGGAAATAAGCGTTTCCTGCACCACGGCGACTTTATACTTTTCTCTTTCTTTATACAGTTCAATCATGATGGAATCGTCAACACCTGTCCTGGATATATTAAATTCGCATTCTGAATAGGAGGGCTGTTGGCAGCAAATATTTTTGTATACTGAGCCCCATTTCCATAGAATCTTTTAGCAATATTCCACAGGCAATCTCCTTTCACAACGGTATAAGTATTGGCTGTGGCCGCCGTTTCCGGCCTGTCAGACTGCTGCTCCACCTTCGGCGCCACTTTTACCACTTCACGAATCTTTATGAATTTGAATTCTTTAAATTCAATATCAAAGTATACATCTCCAGGCTCGCCGCCTTTCTCCCGATAATCAAACTTTCGGATTGTTGCATACATATTGATGTCCGTTTCCGTTATCAGCAGCTTAACCGGCTTTCCAGAATCACGCCATTTGTTAATTTTATCCACTGCTTCCCACGGATTCGGAATATTTTTTCTGACACAATATGAAGAATCGTAGTCCCTGGGGAAAAAAGAGGAAAACGCAACGCTTTGCAGCATACTGTTTCCAATAATCGTGCGTTCCCCTCCTTTAATTACCTGGGAATCCGAAAAGGCGGTTCCTCCGCCACCTATTACAAGTTCGGGAGGATTAACTGGAAGTGTAATGCTTTCTTTTAGATTTTCAAATGATATTTTGTAAATCAATCGAAGTCCTCCTCTCCCATATTTTCCGCCGTTTCTTCAATATCATCTGCAAGCGCTGCCAGTATCTTTTCTACAAGTCTATCCTCATCACCTTCTCCCGTTACAATTACCTGTTCAATTATTTTTTCGATATAATATTTCTTTACGCTCTGCTGCTTCTCAGTTGTTTCCGAGTAGGAATTGCTTACATTCGAGTTGTTTATGGGCTGTGCAATATCCAACCCCTCATACGTCCCGCCACCGCCCGCAGAAGGCAGCGGTTTTTTGGGTTTCTTTGGCGTGTCTGGTTCATCCGACTCATATGGTTTGATTTCCGGCGGCTGTATATCCGTCAGATTTGCCCCCATGGTTACTTTCATATCGCCTGCCATGTTTTCCACTTCATTGTTTATCATGGCCTTTGTTTCTTTTAAACCTTCCACCACGCCGGCGCCGACATTAAATCCGACCTGGGCTTTCATCACCGTAGACGGAGAGTGGATTCCCAGGAATCCTTTGAATTTATCTACAATGGATTTAGCCACATTTCCAATAGTGCTCGCGATTGCCTTAACACCTTCAACCAGTCCGTTTCCAATACCCTTTATCAGATCAATTCCGAGCTGAAGCCAATTTGTGCTTGTTATGGTTTCCCAAATGGCCTGAACGAGTTGTAGGGCTCCTTCCACAAGCTGAGGAATCGCCTCAATCAATCCTTGAACCAGGGCAACAATAATCTGAATGGCCGCTTCGATAATCATAGGCAGATTTTCGGTTATAAATGTAACCAGACCTGTAATAATCTGAATTACTCCGTCTACCAGCATTGGAATATTCTCTGTAATTCCCTGGACCAGCGCCAGGATAATATTCAGTGCCGCCTCCAAAATCATGGGAAGGTTGTCGGATACAAACTGGACAATATTCAGAATCACCTCAACAATTGCCGGAATCAATACCGGAATCGAATCAATGATCCCCTGGACCAGCGCCATCAATATATCAAGCGCAGCCATAACAATCGTGCCTAAATTCGCGCTGATAAACTGCACGAATCCCATAATTATCTGCACCACTGCCGGAATCAATACCGGCAATGCCTGGGTAAGCCCCTGAACCAGCGCCATCAGAACCTTTAAGGCCGCATCAAGAATCGGCTGCAGGTTCTGTCCCATGGAACCAGATAAAGCGGTAATGATTTTAACCACCACATCCGCCATTAACGGCGTTCCGTCCGCTATTCCCTGGGCAAGTTTGGTGATTGCCTCTGTTCCGCTGTTTAATAGCTCCGGAAGCTGTTCCGCAATTCCTTTTGAGAGTTCCAGAACCAGATCCCCTCCGGCCAAAAGCAGCTCTGGAATCAACTGAAGGATTCCCTGGATAAAGACTGTCCCTGCCCCGGTTAAACCACTGACAATCTGCGGCAGATTACTTTTTATGCCGGAAATAAGACTGCTGACAATTCCGACTCCGGCCTGAATCAACTGGGGCGCTAAGGAAGCTATTTTGGTGACGACTTTTGCAAATACAGAACCGATTGCCCCCACCAGTCCATCTATGCCGCCTTCTTCCGTTGCCTTTGTCAAATCCCCGATCCAGCCGGAAGCTTCCTTCACCAGGTCTTTTAGGTTGCTGCTTCCCAGCGCCTCATAAATGGCAATGCCGGCACCTTCCATTGCAGACTTGAATTCTGTTATCCGCCCCTGCAGATTATTGTTCATGGTGTCAGCCATGTTCTGCATAGCGCCATCTGAATCCGCAATGTATCCGCTTAATTCATCAAAGCGATCCCCGCAATTGTCAAGAAGGGCGTTTACCGATTTTAAATCTGCTTTGTCGAAAATCGTTGACAGAGCATTTTGTTTCTCGGCGTCTGTCATATTTTCCATAGACGCATTCAGATCGCCCAGCACTCCATTCATGGGGCGCATTTTCCCTTGTGCGTCATAGACACTTACGCCGAGAGATTTCAGCTTTTTAGCGGCAACATCCGTGGGGGATTGCAGGGAAAGCATGATATTCCGAAGCTTTGTGCCCCCTTCTGCCCCTTTTACCCCGTTATCAGCAATAATACCAAGCAAGGTATTTAGCTCTGTTGTGCCGCCGGCCAACGTCTTCGCCGTACCGCCGACAGTAAGAATTGCTTCTCCCAACTGAGCCACGCTGGTATTGCTCTTTTGAGCAGTCTTCGCAAGCTGATCCCCAAACTGTGTAAGGTTTTCTTCCGTTGCGGCAATTCCCAGGGCAGACATACTGTCTGTCACCATGTCGGACGCCGCTGCCAGATCCATTCCTCCGGCGGCTGCCAGATTCAGGATTGTAGGAAGGGCTGCACACGCTTTATCTGCGTCATATCCGGCCAGGGCCAGGTAATTAAGTGCCTCGCCTGCTTCTGAAGCAGAAAACTTCGTGGAGGCTCCCATCTCCTTCGCCACATTTGCCAGCTTCGCATATGCCTCATTACTGTAATTCGCTTCATCCGCCGTCATTCCCATTGTGGCGGCGACCTGGCTCATGCTGGCTTCAAACTGAGAACCAACATTAACGCTTGCCGCACCAATACCGCCTATTACGGTAGCGGCTGCCCCAACGGAAACCGCCAGACCCTTTGCGATTTTTCCGGTAGCCCCGGCCACTGCTTTGCCGGCTTTTGCACTCAGCCCGGCAAGTTCTGAGCCAAGCTGTTTTATGGTGTTAAACGCCTGCTGTGCTTTCAGCCGTACTTCCGGGGTAAATATCTTACCGCCCAAAGCTCCTAATTTGGCCTTTACAGCGTTCGCGGCTTTTGTGGCAGTATCTTTTACCTTAATGACCGGATAAGCCACTGTACCGGCTATTTTCGCCAGCCCTGACCGCACCGAAGACATTACCGACTTTGCTTTGTCTACCGCTGAAATAACCGGCGCGAACTTTTCTCCAGCAAAAGCCTTCGCCTTATTTTTAATACTGGAGATTTTTTCCGTTGCCTGGTCCTTCAGCTTTACAACCGGGCTGATTATCCTCTGCCCGATAGACTTTAGCTTTTCATCAATATCATAAACCTGTTTTAAAGCGTCAGTCTTGAAATCCAGATAAGCTCTTACAGCCACATTGGTACTGTTCAGATTCTCCAAAGCCCTTTCCAGTGTGGAAAGCTCCGCCCTGGCAACTTCCAGTTCATTGAAATCTATCCGAATCTGCTGCCACTCTGCAAACTGCTGTTTTGCCGCCTCAATATCCGCCAGCTTTTTTTCCAGACTTTCTATTGATTGTTCTACTCCCAACCTGACACTGCCTTTTGTATTCTCTGTAAATTCTGACTGTTTCTGCTTCAAAACCGCTAACTTATTACTGTACTCTTCCACTTTCCCACTGTTCTTTTCCAGAAAATTTCCCAGTTCAGCCAGCTTTGCATTTATCGTTTCATTTTCCAAGCCGTCTAAGTCTATTTTCGTTTGCAGGGAAAGTTCCTTTTGGGAAACCGTATTTCTCAGGGAGGCGATTGAAGCCTGGGCAGCGGAAACCATTTCAGATATATTGCTGTTTGCGGAAATATTGATATTCTGTGTTGCTGCTATTTTCGAGATGGCATCTTTAGATTCATTCACCCTTTGCGTCATTGCTGACACACTCTTACTGGCTTTGTCCATTTGTGCCGACAGCTTATCTCTCAATGTAAGAACCGCGCTTAATTCCATCCTCTCACCTCCCCGCTTTTAGTTTTTCTTACCGGCCTTTCCGCCCGGCTTCTCTTTTCTCTCCTTCACAGTAAGCTCCAGCGAGGCATATATGAAATTCCGCACCCTGCGCGGTTTTGCGTATATTTCATCTGGAAACATAGAATAATGACTTTCCTGAAGCAGCCGGTGTATTATTCCTGCTTCTCCGCCTCGCATAATGAGTTTTTTGCTTCTTCCAGCCCGTCATCAAATCCTGAAATATCCATAATGGCCTCTGTAAGCTGGGATATTTCCCCGATATAAAGCCGTTTTCGAATCACCTTTGCCGGATCGGAAGTATTATATTTTGCCAGAAGCTTCGGCTCATTCCAGTCCGGCTTCACACACGCCGCAACAATCAGAAGGTTTGACAGCATTTCCTGATTGGTTTTTTCCTCAATCTGGTGCGTTCTTTTGTTCTTTACCGGATACTTGCACCGATTTTCCAGCTTGCTGTATTCCTCAGAGGAAATAGCCTTGACTGTAAAATAGGCTCCGAAACGCTTCATATAAACCTGCTTCGTCGCCTCATCCGGGGTTCCCAGCAGTTTTTCCAGCAGTTCATCATCCGACATTGCCGGCGGCGCAACATAGGCATCTTGTGGCATATCTTCCAGTTTTTCATAAGTTGTTATTTTTTCTTCCATCTCAAACTCTCCTTTCAAAAACAAATGCGGCCTGCTGGCCGCAAATCTTATTTTTCAGTAATTGGGTCCAACCATTCCACGCCGGTAAAGGAAAAAGACCATTCTTCTTCCACAATGGAACCTACTTCCCACCCCACAATCGGAATCTTCGTAAACTTCACATGTTTCAGGCGCACTCTTTCACAGCCAAATGCCTCCGGATCATCCAGTTTGGAAATCAGCTCTGTCACATATTCCGACTTCCGGTCATCTGTAATCCTAGCAACATTTTGAACCAGCTCCGTTGTAATCTTATACCCGGAAATGCTGCCTGTACCCTTTACGCTCAAAAGCTTCTGCCCGGTCCAGCGTGTCCCCGACATTTTCACATCACCGTATGACGGTTCCACATCCGCTGACATTTTATAGATATTTGTCAGCCATTTCCCCTCGCTGTGACATTCGCCGAAGGAACCGTTAATTACTCTGGTATCATCTAACATACTGATCCTCCTTACAGATAAATTTTGTTGAAGATCTGTTCGATCTTATCAATGGTGAGAGCCTGGGTTTCCATATAAACCACATCACCATCACTTACAAGAGCTTCGCTTAACCCTACCAGAATATCCGGGCTGATTACGTGCTCCGCTGCCAGGGTTTCCAGATATTGCGAAACACCGCTGAACAACGCTGCCCGGCCATCTGCGTCATTGTCAAGCTCACCCAGTACATTATTCATAGCATACCGCCCAATATCATAGTCAATTGCCGCCATGGTGGAGATTGCCTTGATTTTTCGGAGCTTTTGCCCTGCCTCCTTGCTAAAGCTGGTAAAAGTGTTTATGCCTCTTTCAACTTTGACTTTCACCTCAAAACTCTCCGGATCCGTATCTTTAAACAGGACAAAGGAGCCCGCTCTGGTAGCCTCGCAAATCTGCGTATCCGTCAGTTCCACCGTCACATCCACAATATCTTCCAGTTGCTTGTAAGTGATCGAAGCATTTAAAGGCAGCGCCGCCACTGCCCCGGCAATCTGTGGGGCCATTTCTGCAGATGAATACATATTCCCTGCGGCGTCAATCCCACCGACAATACAGTTGATGATCCCGTAATTATCACATGACTTTGACCGAATATTGCCAATGTCAGGCTCCTTATCGTCTGCATGGGTTCCGCCAATGACAAGCTGAATCATTTTCCCGGCATTCCACACCCGATTATGCCAGCTTTTTACCATTGTCAGGATTGCTTCATCCGTCACGCCATCCAAAGCCAACGTATTCATATAGGCCGTTTCAAACGCTGTCAGTGCTTTTATATAATCCTCTACCCTCACTTCGCTTCCGGAAGCGCCGCCGGCAAAGGATATGGAGGCCGTGGGGGAAAGGGCGGTTTCTCCCATTTTTACCGCCGTTACCAGGGACTCTGTATCCTCATTGACCGCCTCGACCAAAGCGTCCACATCATTTTTCCCGACGGTGTACTTGCTTACCATTGCGCTGTCCTCATAAATACAAAGGTTCACGCAATCCTCATTCTGAATGTTTTCGGTGATGGCGGCCCGAAAATGATTTCCCCGTTCCCCCTTATATTTTGCAATCAGCTTGAAGCTTCCTTCAACCGTTGCAACCGCCTGTTCTGCCTCTGCTGTCGCCATCCTGTAAATAATCAGCTTGTAGGGCTTACGGTCTTTTCCCCCTTTTGCCGCCCTTCGTGCCAGGTAAACCGTCCCTCCGTCACCAAATGTAGAGATAATTTCCGTATCATCTCCGCAAGTCGTCAACTGATTGCATGGCCCCCAATCCGCTTTAATGGGAATCCCCACAACGCCTTTTTTCGCCGCATTGATCCGGGACGTGGCCAAAGACACAAACCAGTTGTAAAGCCCGGTACGGTCTTTCGTTTCGCCTGTTCTCCATGTTCCACTGGACATATTACACAACCTCCTTTTTCACAAATTTATCAATGGCTCTCCGGATCTCGGCCAGCGTATACTTTTCCTTTGTTTCTACCGGAAGAAGCGCCCCGTAGATCACTTCCGGATAAACCCCAAAAAGTTCCTTTGAATGCTGGCATATTTCATCCAGACTAAACTCTCTTTCATCGTTCATCACTTATTGTATCCCTCCCATCTACTGAAATGCTGTTCACTATTTTTCTGATTTTGGGTACCTCAGGACGTCTTAAATCTCTTTTTCTCACCCTGGATACCTCAACCATAAATGCCACCATAGAATTCACATCATCCGTATCCGCTGCCACCTGCTCCACCGTATAATAGCGTTCTGTACCTGGAATGGGTATTTTTTTCACTCCCATAAGGTAATCAACAAAAGAATCCTTATAGCTTGTAAGGCTTTCAACATCATCTTCCGGGGCAAAAAAATATATCTCATAATTTTGCATGACTTTATAGGATGAAGCCGTCATTTCTTTTGTCCTTGTTGTCTTATCCGGATTGATGAAAAGAAAGCAAGGGCGGCTGAAATTCTGCGGAACATCCGTTTCATATTGCTGAATATCCCCAAATACTTCCTTTACGATTTCAGAAAAAACCGAATTCTGCGGGGACGGGTTATTTGTTGAATTCTGCTGCAAATCGTTCAAGTTCATATCTGACAACTTCCGGAGCCTCCTTTTTCATTTCCTCAAATCCAATATCAAAAAACTTTACACCCTTATATACCCGCGGCTTTACCCATATCCCGGTCTTTGCCCCTGGCTGGTAAATGAATTTCCCGGTTCCATCGATTGTCCCCGGAACCCAATGGGGCGTTCGCATGGTATACCCATCATTGATAAATCTTGCATAGGATACGCTTGAACCCACGCAAAGAGAAAATCTCCCGGCAGAGCCGTTGTAAACCCAGACATTGCCATTGATGCCTCTGGACAATGAATTCCACAAGGCTCCTGTATCAATGGCATTGGTGGAAACCGTCCCTTTGAACTGAAGGTAATTTTTCTGCTTACCTTTATTGGCGCCTCTGGTAATGGTCCTGGTTTTCTTAACATATCTTGCGTGTGGCCGTGTGTCGCTTTTTAAAGAGTCTTTTGCCGAATTCAAGATAATTTCTCCGAGGGTTTCCAAAATATTCTGTATGATCTGCGGGAATTCCTTTGAAGCTGCTTTCAATAGTTTCTGCTCCAATTTATCCAGATTCTCTATATAAAATCCATCTTCCATCAGACTTCCCCCTCCTTTTCCAGAGTGACTACATGAAAGCGGTTGGACGGCGCATATGGTTCCTGAACCGTATATTTTGCTTCCGGATCCAGGGACCATATAATTACATCTCCATTTTTCACTTCCACCCGTTTAGGCAAATATAAAATATAATAGGCTGACACCTTAGTTCTTCCGTTGGCCTCTGTATTGGTTGCGGTTTTCCTCACAAATCGGCAGCGAGTTCCAGCCGGATATACGGAAACAGGCAGCATTTTCGTAAAATTCCCACGCTTTCCTTCCTCATGCCGTAATATCTCGCACTTATGGATCAGCATCTTTCCAAAACTCATTCAGATCACCTTTGCCCTTATACTTTTCTTCCGGCCAGAGATTGTTTCATCCCCAACTTTCAAAAAATTCAGCCGGGAAAGAATATTAGAAAAAGCATTGAGGTTATTGTCATAAGAATAATCCTCAATGCTCTCTGCTGTTTTGCTGGGATCGGATAAAATGGCGGATACCAACTGCACATTTACCAGTTTTACGATATAGGGGATCTCTTTATTTTCGCCAAACCCCTGCTGACAGTAGGCGTCTATCATCTCCTTTCCCGCTGACAGCAGATTGTCCAGCGCCGCTTCTGACAGCTCTGCCAAATCGTCTGCAGGAATCAGCCCCGCAAACTCCCCGTTTTCATCCAGCAAATCTCTCCCGGATACATATGCGCCCATAATCAGACGCACACAAACAGCCCGGTGCGCAAAAGCTGTTCATATGCCCTCTGATCGGTAACTTTGGCCGGTTTATTTTTGAAATATCTTACGCCGGAATCCAGATAGGTTGCGGCGCCTGTAAGAACAACCGTTCTCTCAAATGTCTTTTTCTGCTGACCTTCTTCCTCTCCGGCCAGCTCCGCGGCATCTTCTGCAGTTTCAATGGAATCCCCCGGTAATTCCGAAAGGGCTTCCTCCTGATCTGTCGCGCCAATCTCACCGCCGTCCTGCTGCCCCTCTTTCTGCTGCCCTTCTTCCTTCCCGGCATCTGCCTCCTGGGGCTCTTCCTCTCGTTCCCCCAGCACAAAATCTTCCGCCGCATTCTGCTGCTTAACCAGTTCTTCCGCCGCTCCCTGGCTGTTCTGCTCCACTACCTTATGATTGTCCGTTACTTTTCTTCCCATGTTCCTTCTCCCTTCTTATGACCGGTTCTTGCCGACTACCAGCACATCCGGATTGTGAATCTCAAAATCAAAATCTGCCAGAAGCGTATATTCATGCCTGGTTTTTCTCGGCACTACCTGATGATAGGTTTCAATATTGCCTCCGTACACTCCGTATGCCAGATTCTTCAGCGGCGTTACCAACTGGACATCATCCTGGAGGAAGCCCACGGGAATAATCTCAAACCCGTCATAAGTCACATTCTTACCGCTGATCAGAATACTGTCACCCAGAGCCGTATTCCTCTCGGTCAGTTCCTCTTTATACTCACGGTTTACCGAATGGGACACCAGAATTTTCAGAAGACTCTTGTCTTCCTGCTGGTACATCTGGAAATACTTGCTGGGAACCTCTCCCAGAAGCCCTTTAAATAATGCTCTTTTCGTGGAAAAGCTGGCGCTGTTAACCTTGTGGGTATCCGTGTCCGCCTCCGCAATGCTTACCCAGCCATCGTTGATATTGATAAATTCGTCACTGGAGCTTTCATCTCCATTGAATCCCAGATCAATGGTATCATTGGCAAACTGCTGGGCAAACAGCCGGGCCAGCGTTGTGTTGATCTGTCCCTTTTCGATATTCTCTTTCATAAACTGAAACGTAATATCATAGGGCATGATTACGCCTACCGCATTCAACTCTCTCTGCTTTGTGGAGAAGCTGCCGGTTGCCGGATTATCTTCATTCTCTTTTGCCCTTCGCATATTTCTCCTGGAAACATCACCGTATTCCAGAACACGGCGCGTAGTCTGCATAGTGATAAAGTCCACCGAACGGAGAAACGGGGAATAGTCTCTCATAAAAGTGATGAACTGCTTCGACTGCTCCGGATTCATCTTGCCGCCCGTTCCCAGAGTAGACGTATCCACCGCCGCTTTTGATAACAAAGTACGATTATTCATGTTTTTTCCGCCTCCTTCTTTTACGCAAAATAGCCCTCAAATACATCTTCGGCCTCTTTCTCGATCTTCCCTGCCTTTTCCTCTCCTTCCAGGCTCCGGGCCATTCCCCTGGATTTTTCCACTTTTTCCAGACGGCTTTCCAGGGGACTTAACGCTTCGCCTATCACGGATTTAATAATCTCCGTAATATCTTCTGTTTTGTCTTCCCCTTCCCCGGCTTCCTCCTGTTCGCCGGCAGAATCCTCCTTCTCGATCTTGTCAAGCCGGTCATTGATGGGCTTCAGCGCGGCCTCCATAGCCTGCTTCATAACTTCTGTTAATTCTTCTTTCTTCACTTCCTCTGCCTCCTCTTCTCCATGATTATCCTTATCCTTTTCAGACGATTCCTGCTCCGGCTCTGCTTCACTGATTACCGCAGAGAGCGCTCTTTGTGCCGCTTTCAAGGCTTCCAGGTTTTTGCCAGATACCTTTTTTCCTGCTTTCTGAATCTCTGTTTCAGGAACATCAAAAAAGCTATCGCCCTTTGCGATAGCAGCGGTATTGACTTTGCTTTTCATGTATGCGGAATATTCATCTACCGCCTGCAGAAGCGCCGCTTTCTTATCGGCCACTTCCTCATTGTTGATAATATCCCTCATAACGCTCCGAAGGGTGTCATTTGCCCTCCACATATTTTCGGTAATATCATTAACCGCCATCATGCCCGCAAAGGTCTTTTTAGGTTTTTTCGCTGCTTCCTCCGCCTTCTGCACTTTTCCGGAAAAGTAGGATTTCAGCACACCGATCAGCCCCTTCACTTCATCATCTTCCGGATCCTCTGAATCTTCACACCCATCCTCTTTATAAATCTGGATTTTCTGCTTGTTGGCGCCCTTGCGCACCAGGGAAATCATGCTTATATCCATATCGCTCATTTCCCCTGGCACAATTTCAACTGTTTTCGCAGCCTTTAAAATATTGCGTCTTCTCACCTCACTCACCTCCCTTCGTTTCAATTTTAGCGGTTCCCCCAATGGAAAAGCCCTCGATTTCCCCCTTCTGAATCTGCTGCCAGCAGGTATCGTCTGTTACCTCCACGGCGGCAACCCAATCGCCTTTTGCGGCATTGATTTCCGGAATGTCTGTCATGGCAATGTAGCTTTCTATCACAATGCCATAACCGGCCTTTTCATTGTGCTGCTTGTCAACGCCGACTTTTCCGGCCAGCTTTTTGTTCTGCAGCTTTTTATTGAAATTATGGCATGCCTTTTTCACTTCTGCTTCGGTTGCCCAATTTCCATGCGTGTCAATGGTTGACTTATCTACCGGTTTCCCGTCTGCCCCTACTGCCTTAGAAGCCTTATACACAACGCCTATTACCGTCCGGCTCACCTCGTCAACCTTTGCTATCGGCATTGCTACCAATGTCTTAATCTCCATAAAATCACCTCCGCATTTTGTATTTTAAGACACTTTTCATAGTGCAGCGGCAATGAATCACATTCTTTGCACTTGCCCCCATAGAGGAATCTCCGGGGTGCATAAGTTTTTCGCCTCCGACAATAAACGGTTCTTCCAGAGGAACCTGCTGGCCGTCCGCGTTTTTGTGCCATTCTCTGGATACCTTATCACAGGCGCATACCCACTCTTTCCCTCCAACGACCTCGCTTTGCCGCCATCCTTCCAGTGTTGCTGCATTCATGGCGCTTATTGTTTCTGTCCTGGCAATCCGGCGTGCCCGATAAAACTCAAAACATTGCTGCTGCTCCACAGCCTGGTAAACCGCATTGTATTTTTCCGGATCCGTCAAAGCTTCCAGCTTCTTTTCTTTCTCTTTCACCTTGCTTTGATTAAAGTGGTTCGGAACATCTGACACCAGCTTATTGCCAGCCGGATTATTCCCTTTGCCTTCTGACAAGCTCTCCTTCAGGCTTTTTATAATAGCGTCATGCGTTGTCTGGTTTACCTCCTGGGCGAATTGTATTTTATGCTGGTCAAGCCAATCCGC
This sequence comes from Lachnospiraceae bacterium, assembly GCA_021770785.1. Lineage (GTDB taxonomy): Bacteria > Bacillota > Clostridia > Lachnospirales > Lachnospiraceae > Roseburia. The sequence continues at coordinate 28,553 of JAETQH010000057.1, read as the reverse complement.
AGCCCTCTTTGTCAGGCTCATATTAGGGCCAAGTCGGGAACCTTCCACTGATCTGGCGCATATCTCCGCAATCTGCCCGAAAAAAGAATTGGTAAATGCCACATAAAGCGCTGCCAGCTTATCAATATACGCCTTTTCATTTGCAAAAATAAAACCGGCCATAATTTCCACAATATGATCCATCAGAATTTCCGGAACCGCCGCTTTTTTGACGGTATGCTTTACTTTTTTCTGATTTTTCTTCATGTATTCCGGAAGATTGGCAATGGCAGCCAGATACTCCTTTTTCTGCTTAATAAAAAGAACCTGGATTTGCTTCTCAAAACGGTCAAGAGCATTTAGCAGAATTTTATTCTGTTTTTTATCCAATCCCAGGGACAGGATGAAATCTTCATTCCCTTTATCAATTTTCTGCAGAATCACATGAAGGGTTTCCTCAATTCCCTTTAAAACCAGAATCTTTTCTTTAGACATCATCCATCAGTACCTCCTCAATCATGCTCTGGAGGCTTTTCAGTATGCAGACGATACTATTTATACTGTCTGATTTTTCAATGCTTTCCAGCCCATCCTCAGGGCTTTCAGGGGTATTTACATCTTTTTCACCTTCCTCTTTCTCTGGTTCTTCCTCCGCCTCCTTTGTTTCGTTCCCGTTTTGAATTTCCATTTCCTTCAGAAGGAGCTGCATAGGCTTATCCGCCCATTCCCCCTCAAAAGGTTCAAAGGATTTTCCCAGAAGATCTCCCAGGGCATCAATCAGCATATTCGGAGTAGCGGCGCCGGCCATGACATACGGAGAGACCGCTTTGGCAATTTCTGCCTTATCGGAAATCGTCGGGGCGACAAACTTCATACTGACACTTTTTATCAGTAAAATTCTTTTCAGCGTGTTATTGAACATAAAAGCAATATCATCCCGTTCCGGCTGAAACACCTGTTCTTCCGTCACCTGCCTGGCCGTATCCGCAGTAGCCCTAGTATAGTCCTGGGATTCCCCGGTATAAATGGGGTGGAGCCGGAAAGCAGACCGGATTTTATCCCGGTTATTCTTGCAATACTCCTGAAATAATCCGTCTTTTTCCAACATTTCCGCCAGCTTTTCAATGCGGATAGATACTTTGCTCTTTACTTCATCATCACCGATCTGAACATCATTCTCTAATCCTTCCGCTTCCAGAATCAGATATTTGTGCCTCGCCCTATCTCCTTTGGCCCCGGAAATTGTGTTTACAGAATCCTCGGTCAGCTTCCCATTCTCTACGATAATCGCCATCGGCATATGCCGCCCATCCATGAAGTAGGTATAATTCAATTCCTCCGCTTTGCGGTTCCCCTGGATATTAAGAAGCTGGCCGATATACCGGGGCAGGCCATAAGGGGTATATGGACAGTAGATATTAAAAAAGATGATACTGGAAGCCCTATCGTCTGGCTGAGTATCATCTTCATACATACCTGTCCGGCAATTCAAAATTCTCGGATCGCCAAACTCCTTGAAAAACACCTTTTCATTATCCACAATCTGGACAAACTTTCGGAATTTTTTCAAAATTGAAATTTCAATTTCTTCCCCATTTTCATCCTGAATCATGGTTTTCACTGAAATCGCTTTCCTCTCCCGCTTACAGAGTCGGATTTTGTGAGCAGGGATATGTTCTAAGCCGGCCGGAACGCCGCTCATATCCTCAATCACTTCCAGGGCGCCCCATCCTATGCGCTCCTTATCGTCAATTACCTTTTTCATGATTGACGTAAAACTTTCATCCAGATTACAGTATTTAAAAAAGTTTTCATATCTGGCCCATTCTCTGTCTAACGCCCTTTTCACTTCTTCACTTTCTTTATCAACATCCACATCATAATCAAAATCAACCCCAAATCCCACAATATTTGTTTTATAAGCGTCAATGCACTGCTGCAGAATATCGCTGCTTTCTGATAACCGCGTGAGTGCCTCCGGGTTGTACAGCGGCTCCAAAATCGCTCCGTCTTCATACAGCCCATGAAATTCATCTTCCCCCTCCTTTCTATGCAGCCTTTTTCTTGTAGACAGGCATACACGCCAACGCAACGGCATCCGCTCTATCTGGAGAAGATAAACCGCGCTTCTTCAATTCTTCCTTGCTTTCCAGCTTCATTTTCCCATTTGACTGGAAGTAATATTTTCTTGTTGAGAACTCCCCTACCAATACGGAATCATCCGGTAATTTAACCTCTTTATCTTTCATCAGATCCCGAACATTGGCCCACATCCATGTGACAATATCATCATAAAATCTGGCAGATTTAGATTTTGGAGACTTCCTCGCAAAATTTACCGGAATAACAACCATCTTATCAAGCCCCTCTGCTGGGTCTTCTTTCAGTTCATTCAGCCTGTCAGTCACTCCGCCGCCAACTCCGGTATCGTCTATTTTGACATAAACATAATCATCATACCCTGGATACTTTTCCATAAAGTCACGGTAAATGCGAACAATATCCCCTACTGTACGCATGGTATTCTGTCCGTGACGTGATAACAGTTCCGGAATTACCTTATCCAGCTTTGTAGCAATCACTGTATCATCATCCCCGAAACGGGCAACATCCACGCCTATATCTATCCGATCCGGTATATATGTTCCCTCGGTTTCCCCTTCTGCCTCAACTTCCAATTTGACAGCATCCTCAAGCAGTTGCAGAGCAATAAATATATCATCTTCCTGTTTCGGGAAAAGCCCTCTCACACGCACCCTGACAACATTACTGTCATAGCCAAATCGGTCTATCAGAGATTTTATGTTATCTTTATTTGTCCTCTGGCTTTCCTCTGATGAAACAGTATGGCACCGATACATCCAACGGGAAGAATAGAAAGCGTCATAAAAAGTACCGCTGGTTTTCGTTGGATTTCCACACATCAGCAGCTTATTATTTCCGCCGGACAGTGTTCCCAGGATTGCTTCCATAATCGGATCGGCGACACCAGACGCTTCGTCAATGATGAAAAGCATATTATCCTCGTGGAACCCCTGCATATTCTCTGGCTTTGTGGCGGTTCTGGCCGTAGCAAACCAGCGTTTTTCATGCCCTACCATGTAGATATACGTTTTTGTCCATTTGAGAATATGCTTTAAAAGCGGGGAGCGTTCCTGCCACTTCGCTACTTCGGACCACAAAACATCATGGAGCTGCTGCTTCGTTGGCGCTGTTGCCACAATTCTCGGATAAGGAAAACATGTCAGAAACCATAAAAGAGCTACCGCTTCCATACCTGTCTTTCCAACACCTTGACCGGATTTTATAGCAACCTTGGGCGTTTCCGCCAAATCTTTAAGGGCTTCCTGCTGCCAAATGTCCGGCTCAAATTTCAATACTTCTTCCGCAAAAAGTATGGGATTTTTCTGGTACAGAGGAATTCGTTCCTTAAAGAATCGGCGGCGCAAAATGGCAGCGTTTGCATTCATTCATCACCGCCCCCTTCCTGGTCTTCCCCCATAATACTTGCTATCCAATCATCAACAAGTTCATTTCCCTTTCCGGCCTCATCCAACTTTCTGTTCTCTATCCTCAGGCGAATTAAAGAGTCAATGGCTTTTGTCTTTTTGGACTGAACGCTTGTAAGTTCTCTTTCAAGCCGTGCCACCAGATCTATTGCCGCTCCGGTACTTGTCTGGATGCTATGCCGCTCCCCTGGAAGCCGCTCTCCCTTCTTGACCTTTTCCTGGACAGCAGTTTTATAGTTTTCTTCTTCCTCCGGTGTCTTGAATTTCCGCTTTTCTTCAAAACTCATAACACCAGATACATACTGGCCGCCCTTTGCCTCTGTATATTTGTTGATTGCTTTCATCAGGCGGCGCTCCCTCACTGCGAAAAGCTGTATCTGCTCCATAAGCAGAACTTCCTCGCTGCTGGGGGTTCCTTCAATCATTTCCCGTTCTTCATCAGAAAGAACATCCCAGTACACTGCAGAATATCCCCCATGCTTCAGAGCATTTTTATTTCCGTCCGGGGCGCCGGAACCCTCTGCATTTTTATTCCCTTTTGGCGGACCTGGTTTCCGAACGCTCGCTTTTTTCTTCCCTTCTTTCTTTTCCGAACGCTCGCTTTTTCTTTTACCTTTATCATCCCATTTTTGTGTACTTTTCCAGCGCCGAACCGTACCTTCTGGTACTTCCATTTTCTTTGCTATATCAACAAGTTTCATGCCAGAGCGATACATCTTTTCGGCTTCAATGCTGTTGGGACTTCTCGCCCTTGCCATTTATCACCACCTCGCTATTTGTTTGTTTCGGATTTTGCCGATTGAATCAGGAGCGTTCGCCAGCGCCCATATGGTTTACATAATTCAAATTTTAGTGATATATTCAGCATTACTATAACAGTCAGCACCCTTTGCCATCATAGACAAAAAGTCCTCTTTTGTGAAATCAGACAACCGGAATACTTCTTCTGGCTTCATTCCGAGCTGCTGTCCAATCTCTTTGATGGATTTCCCTTCTCCAATCAGCCTTTGCACAATAGCTTTCATCGGTTCCAGCAAATGCACACCTCGCGCCCTGTTATGGGTAACAGTACCATATACATACAGGCTTTCATCAAGCTGTGAAACAACCACAACCGGAACCTTTCCCTCTGACCTCTCAAAAAGAGTCTTCCGAGAAGTATCATATCCCAGCTTCCCCCATTCTTCGTCTGAAAACTTAGGAACAAATGTCCACTTTTCTCCAAAAACTGTATACCGATGAAATCCATCAATGATTGTCATATCCGGCCTGCAGACAATTGGAAGGGTAAACCCATTCACAAATATGGAAGTTGTCAGCAGTTCCAAATTTTGCCTCGAAACTCTGTTCGGGTTGTAATCATTCGGAACCAGATCTTTTCTTTCCACCCACCGCAAATTTTTCAGTGGATTCCATAACTTATCCATTATTGCATTCCTCCTTTGCGGCAATATTATACTTTGAATACACATGATGATATATGGCCCGAAGATTTCTCAACTTCGGATCGCCTCCCATTAAGCTCTCATAAAAATGCTTCAGCTCCTTATCATCTATAATCTGCATGGCAGAGAGATAAAAGTTCCGGTAACTTTTCGCCACTTTTCTCTGATGTTTTCCAGGGAAATACCGTTCTATATCCGAAAACAGCTTATGCAGTTCTGCCCGATAATCCTTTTTGACCGTTTCCCCTTCCAATTCCTTTCGTGTCTTTCCATTTCTGCCAAACATTTCTGTGTCCCAGTATAATGCTGCCAAATATGCGTTCGGTTCTCTTTTGATTATGGAATCCAACAAATTGGGGTAATATTCGTTCATCTTCACAAGCGATCTCGCCGTGTCGATAGAAAAAAATTGTGAAACCCGAAGCTGGCTCTTATTAAGACCTGCCTGCCACATATACAGATAAACGTCCGGAATATTTACACGATTTTCATGTAAATAACGCCAGACATCCCCATTTTTCCAATCATAAATCGGATAAATTTTTTTCCGGCCGCAGGAATCTTTCCCCCGTACAGTGATTCTGGCAAAATTCTGTAATCTTTGCAGGGATTCCGCAGTTCTCACTCCTACCAACGTCATGCCGGCAGCACACTTTTTATCCAGAAAATCCTGATACGTGTCCATGCGCTGCCTTAACATGGGATGGTTCCGAATTGCAAAAGAAGGCGGCTGCCTTACCCAGCAATCCGCCTTCTCGCTATCCCAGCATATAAAAGATTCATCATTTTCCAACTGATTAAAACAGTTGAAATGCCGAACCTCCATGCAGTACCATTCAAATTTTGCCCCTACCATCAAAAACTTTCTCCGCCATTCTTTGACGGTGTTTTCTATACAAGGGAATATGGCTTCTTCATCTATAAATTGAACAATAAGCTGTTCTGCAGATACTTCCCCATGTTGTATCATTTCCAACACCAGATGCCCCAGGCACAAACTGTCCTTTCCTCCTGAAAATGACATATACACCGTCAAGCCATTATGGAAAGCATTCCGGATACGGATTTTCGCCGCTTCCACAACACTGATCGTGCCCTGGCATCTCTTTATAGCCATATCTTCCGGCCACAATCCGGGCAAATAACAAAATTCCCTTCCGGCTCCGCTGCTTTCTCATTCGTCTGCGGTTCCTGAATCACCCTGCCCTCTGTTGGTGCCGGTTCGTTTTGGTCAGATACAGAATTTCCGTATGCTGCCTTCTGCCGTTCTTCAAGCTGTTTCATTTGCTTGATTTCATCATCATCCAGTGTTCCATATTCACAAATCTTCTCGGTTACTTCCTCTGCATCCGAAACCATCTGCCGCAAAATATCTTCATCAAATCCGGGAATATCCAAATCATCTTTCAATTCTTCAAAAAATTCATTCAGAACTTCCAGATTTTCTACACCCAGATTAAATATCTTGTTATCGGCAATCATAAGTTTCTTTTTCTGTGTCGGGGTAAGACTCTTTAGCTGATAAACATCCGCCTCCTTCTCGCCCATGCGGAGCATTGTGTCATATAATCCAATGCCGGCCAGAATGGTTCCGCCCTCGTCTACAACAATAGGCCGTATCTGCCCGAACATCCGAACACTCCGTTCATACTCCTGAAGCTGTTTCTCCGTGTGCATTCTCACGTTTTTATCTGGCTTTTTCATCTCTGCCAGCTTCATACGGGTAACTTTCATTTACAATCTCCTTTCGATTTCTCGAAGGAGCTACACATGATCCCCGTCTGCAAACGGGATTATTTTGCTTTAATAGATTTCAAAAACTTTTTCGCACCAGGAATTTTTTTTGCGGCTTCTTTAACAATCCCTGGATCAATCTGATATACTTCCGCCCATCCCCTTTCCTCTGATCCGGTCCACTGACGGGCGGGCCAGGGGTGAGTGCCGCACAGATACCCATTGGGCCACCCGTAAATGGGCGGCAAAGGCACATTATAGTAATGGATATATGCCAGAACCGCTTCATGCTTCCAGCCAGCCAGAGGGCTATAACGTGTTACCCCCTTACTGTCTGTATAGATATTTCCTCCCTTTCCGCAATAATTTCCATCTGCCCGGCGACGCCCCAACAATATCATATCCAACTCATGGGCTCCATAATACTTCGCCTGCGCCCGGTGCTGCACAATGGAAAACCACCGGGAAGCAGCCTTACTATTTGTCGGGAAAAGCATTTCGGTATGTTTTTCCAACCAGCCTATATCCTGTCCTGTATTGATTATTTCAAGTTTTTCCGGCTTATTCTCTAAAATCCATGCAAGAAAATCCGGATATTCCAGATTGCAAATACCAATCATACATTCTGTAATGCCTGCCTTTTGGCATATCTCTCCAAGTACCAGGCTGTCTTTTCCACCGGACCAAGCATAAGCAGCCTTTTTCCCGTCAGTCTGCCGGCGAATCTCCTTTATCGTATCTTCAACCAACCTATCCAGCTCCGCCCTGGATACAAGTTCCTCTATTCTGCCAACTGCCGCCAGCCAATCTTCATTTTTTATGGATTGTTTTCTTCCGAGTATATTTTCCACAGTGCCATACCTCCCTTCTGCTTATCAGAGCCGCCACAATGCCGCTGGAAAGGACTGTAAGCAGGCTCCCAATAGTTTTATATACTGCGCGATTAAAAAGGGCTCCACAGGCAAATACAGGAAGTCCCAGGCATAATGCAATAATTACCCCTGCTATAATTCCGTCTGCCTTTAATTTTACCCCTTTTAATGTCATAACCGTAGGAAGCAGTGTGGAAGCCCGTAGGGTTCCATAAAAAAGAAACAAATGGGTCACTGTCAATCCTGGGATATTTGCTATCCCAATTCCCGCCGCAAGAAGCATAAGCATAGCCGCTTTGGTTATTTTCAAATTATTGCCCTTTACAATGTCTGTTGTGAGGGAAGATACTGCACATAAATTGCTGTCCACCGTAGACAGCAAGCCGGAAACAATCATGAACAGAAAGGGGACTGCTGCCCATGCCGGAAACAGCCATGAGATTATTTCAAAATTGATAACTGCCGCATCCTGCACCTGGTATCCTGCGCCGGCTCCCAGGAATCCCAAAATCCCCATAGACAGCGGCACCACTCCGAATACCAATGCGCCAATCAGAAAAGCCCTGCCGATATACCTTTCCTTTATCGAAAATACCCGTTGCCAAAAGCTCTGATCCCCAAATGGTCCAGATATAAGCCCTATTGCGGTGGGCAGACCAAATCCTAAAAACACATCCAGTCCGGCCGGAGAAATGATAGAGCCATACGTTCCATCATATCCAGCCAATCCCCGGAGCAGGGAATCGCCTCCTGTCTGCCGGATACCACTGAAAACAAAGGCAGCGCAAACAGCCAACATGAAAATAATCTGTATAGCATCTGTCATAATTGACGCCCTGATTCCCGAAAATTGTGAGTAAGAATATCCTATCACCGCCAAAATAACAGTAACAGCCCAAAACGGAAGACCTGTCACAGAGCTAAGAATTTTACTCCCCGCAAGCAGCTGAACCCCGGTAGACAAAACTGACAAACCAATCAGCTGAAACAGATAAACTCTTTTCACTCCAACAGACTGATATTTTTCAGCCATATATCCGGATAATGTAATGCCGAATGGCATTTCCCTCCGGATCTGCTTTGCAAACGGGATAAAAATAACCAGGCATAACACGTTTGGAACCAGAAACCAGAAAAGCCCTGCAAAGCCTTTCATATATGCGTTCTCTGTTGATGTAAACAGTGCCGGCGCCCATACCCATGTTGCCGCTATGCTAAGTGAGGATAATAGCCACCCTGCATTACGATCACCAACGCAAAATCCCTCAACACCTTTTTCCTTTCGGGTCAATGTGACAGTTGCCAGAAGCATGACTGCCGCGTAAGCCAGTAGAATACATATTCCTTTCATAGAAACCTCCTTCTTGATTGTTTGAAGGAGTTCTGCCTCTCCCTGTCCGGTCCATCTCCTTTCCGGGAATTTTGGCATGAAAAAAGAGCTGCCGGCTCTACACCTCACAGCTCTCCAACGCATGATTAAAATTTTACGGATACAGTCTAGCACATTTCCCTTTGCATAGTCAATGTAAATTTTTTGTAACTAGCGGTTCTAACGTACTGACAATCCATCCACCCCAAAAATAAGTGCAGATAGCCTTTCTGTGGCAATTTTCAAGTCAGAATAGACATTTTCTTTGCTCATGCTTTTCTTTTTTGCAATATCCTTTACCGTCAAACTTTCCTCTGCGATATACATATCATAAACAACCTCATATCTTCTTATGTCCAGAATATTGGATGATTTCTCGCAATATGCCCGGTATATTCCCATCATAGTATCAATATGCGACACCATAATGGCGGTTCTGGTTGCAGACCTCTTTATCGCATCCACTATCACCTCATCATCGTAAAGATTCATCATGCTGCAGAGTATGTCGGCGGCGGACTCTTCCATCTGGCTCCGGCCAAAAATTGAATTTTCGGAGTTATCTTTCAACATCCGATAATTTCTCAAAAGCAGCTTTGTATTATGGAGCCGCCGATCTGCCGCCTTGCTGTGCATTTTCTTTTTTTCCTGCTCCATTGTTTCCAGGGCTGTCCTGGCCCCTATCTCTGCTGCCTCTTTTGCGATAGCGGCCAGTTCTTCCCTGCTTAAAGAAATCATTACACTTTTCTGTTCCTTTGATTCCGGCTTTTTCTCTGTATCTTTTTCCCCTCCATTCACAAATTCATATATTGCTTTATCAACATCACCAGGCTCCATTTTCATTTCTGCCGCAATTCTCTCTGTTTTCCAGCCAGCCTTTTTTAGTGCTATAATCTTTTTTACATCTGTTTTCTGCTCGCTCATGCCTTCGCCCTCCACCATTTTTTTATTTGATATATCTACCGAAATAAGGTATAATATATCTGTCTGTTAGTGAGGGGAGTTTGCGAAAGCGCTCCTCTTTCTTATTGACAGCCCTGTAATGTTTCCAGTATGGCCGCTGCTTGCCTCGTGGTTATTGCACCTGCGGATACAGCAGCTTCCACGGCCTCTTTTTCACTGCATGATCTGCAGATTTCTGAACCGTCTGCCCTGGATTTTCCGGGAGCCTCGTCATAATTCTTCCCACATTTTGGACATGTTCTCAAATTCATTCCTCCTTACAGCATAAACTCTGGATAATCTTCAATACTCATTTGTCCAGGTATATTTATATTTTCTTCTACTTGTGGAGATTTTGACTTCTTACATCCCACCTGGGAACCGCAACGGCTCTTATGGCTCCTGCCATGAAGCCGTTCCCAGCAAACAGGTCCATATCCCCGTTCCAGGCTTGTGGTATCCTTTAGCTTTCTTCCGCAACTCTGACATACCATTTCCCTACCTCTTATTCATCCCTGCTGCCAGAGCACATAGGGTACAGGCCGCACCACTCCCCATAGCAATCACCTGACGTTCCAGATCGGATTCCCAACATTCTTCCCCACAAACGCAGCATCTGGTTCTTTTCCAATCCTTTGATTTTGGTACTGGCACGTTTCTAACCAGTGGAAGGCAGGCAATTCCTCCCTTCTCTCCAGCTTTCCTTGGTTCAATCTTTACTGTCATACACTGCACCCCTTTTCAATGGCAATTTCACGGGCAAATGCCAGATCCTTATCCGGCGGCATTTCATACACCTTCGGCGGAACAATGATATTTGTCAACTTTACGCCAGCTTCATCCACGTTTTTTAACGGATAAAATTCTGACTGAACCTCGAAAATTTCCTTCAATACATCTGCCGCCCTCTCCTTCTTTGCATAGAATCCCAGGGCAAAGGGTTTACCATCAGTCCGGCGCCGAAGCATTACGGCAAAGTCCGTTTTCCCTTCGGCCGGATCAGCGACAGCAATTTCATCCAATCCTTCAGTGCTTAAAATACGCTTTCCATTTTGAGTTAAAATCCACATATATGCCTCCTATAATAGCGATAACTGTTTGCCTATTTCTGTTCTTCCATTGTCACAAGGAGAATAACCTGTTTTATTTGTAAATGGATAACCAGAACACAAAACGTGACTCTCATTGCCTCCATGCTTTAAATCACAGTCTTTGCAGCTCTCGGCCCGTTCCCAGGTTCTTTCTTTAAAATATTTGCAAGCTCTGCTATTGTCATAAATACGAACATTTTTTCTCTTTTCATGCCTGCAGTCTGCTCCCCTGTGCTTTTTGAATCCCAAAAATTTTCTTGTATACCTTTTGGGATTTTCCGGATCTTCTTCCCACTCTCCAAAATCCATTTCCTTATAAAATCCAAAATTATCACATTCTCCGCATGTCTTTATATCTCTATTTATATCTTCCCTCTCCCTTCATTTATTTCTCAACTAAATTTCCATGCATCCATTCCGTACAGATTGTGGCTTTTTCTTGTCAGAGTGATCTTATCCATAAATTCCTCTCTGCAGCTTTTCTTTGCTGATCTTCTCATTCCCCGAGAAGTGCATCTCTTGATGTGCCGTTTATACCCTGGTCCAACAAATCTGTTTTTATGATACATTCCCATAGGCACCTCCTACTTCTTTACCAGCCTTATCCTTTTCCCGTTTCTCTTGGCTCCATAATCAGACATAACAAAATTTGTGCATTCCCTTTGATCGGCAACTGATTTACTGTTGTTTAATGCCGCCAAGTTTTACAATTCTGATAATGTCTTTGTATGCCCTTACTAGTTCGTCACATATGTACATCAAATCATATTTTCCAGCTTCGTCATATTTTACTGCTCTTGATTCTTCGCAGCGTTTCAATTCTTCCAGCCGTTCCACAACCTTATCCACGTCATAAGCGGTAGGTATGGCATCCAAAAAATCCTTTATTCCCTTTCCAGAGAATATACATTTCTCATTTATCTCAATCTTATCAATATCAATCAGTCTCATTCTTCTTTTTCTCCCATTCTCCTACAAACCTCTAACTGTAACCGGATTTCTTTCTCTCTATCTCTTTTCATTTACACCCCTCTTAATTTAACCGGAAGGACTACTGCCTGCATATTTCCCGCTTTTACAATCATCGGAACACTGCTGCCTCCGAATCTTAAAACAATATCATCTGCATCAAATGCTTTCAGCGTTTCTAACACCAGACTGGAATTAAACCCAATCACCAGCTTTTCCATTTCATCATACAACTGTACGATTTCCGAGTAATCAGCAGTGCTGTCCTTGATACTCAATTTCAGAGAATCTTTTTCAATTTCAAATTTAGTAGGCGTCTTTTCATCTGTACACAATTTTGCTCTTGTAATGGCATCCAACAATTCCCGCCGCTTCACTCTGGTTTCCGTTGAAAACGAATTGAACATATTGGCATATGGATAATACTTGCCCTCTACCAGCCTCGTATATACCTCATATTCATCTGACCGGAAAATGGCACAGGATTTATCATACTCAATGGACACATCTTCTCCCATTTCCAACGCAAGTAATTTCTCTACAGCGCTGCGCGGTAAGAGCATTGAAAAATCTCCTTCAAATTCCTGCTGATCCCAGGCAAGCACATGCCCATCCAACCCGACATAGTTCAATTTTCCTTCTTTAGCTTCTAGGTATAACGCTGTCATTGTTGTGTTTGTGCTTTTCTGCGGAATTGCATACAGCACATGAGCCATTGCCCCTTTCAGTTCTGTTGCTGGGATCTGGGCTTTCCCTCCGCCTTCGGGCGTATGCTCTGCAGAGTAGGGATAGGATTCTGCCGGAAAACTCTGGTATGAATTTTTGATTTTTCCCGTTTTTATAGTAATGACATTTTTCTGATTTTCTGTAATGCTGATCTCGCCTTCCGGCAAATTCTTTATCAGATCAAAAGCCTTCGCCGGGATAATAAAGGATTCCCCCTCCAAAGCTCCTATTTTGGCCTTGACTGTCATTTCACCATTGCCGGCAATCATTTTATCCCCGCATACGCAAATCCCCTGCAAAGCGGCTATATTGCTGCTTTTTGGCACAACGCTTTTTAATTTATCAATCTTCCTCGCAAGCTCTGACTTTTCAATCTGCATCCACTTCCACTCCTTCCAAAATCAATAATATACCCCGATACTGTTTTAACTTAAAAGGCTCCAGATCCTCTATCTGCATATATTTCCTTCCATACCGGCTTTTCATATCACAGAACACATTCCAAGGAACCCGGAAGAAGTCCCGGAACCCCATTGAAACCATAACAAAGCATCTGGCTCCCATCCTCTGAAAATCATTCAAATTCTGGCGCTGCGTTTCTGTAATAACCGATTCTTGTATCCTGTCTTTGTCCGTATGCTTCGCTTCAAAAATAATTGCTTTGCCGTCACACAGCACCCCTTTGTAATCCGGTTGTGCCTGTTTTACGAAACAGGCTATATACCTCCCTAGCTTTCGATCTCCATAGGGTTGCAAAGGACGCATTGGCTCTGGTGTTTTTTCGATAATCGCCACATTCTTTTCACGATAGTAACTACATGAAGCACTCAACATATTTTCAAACATAGCCCCTGCCACATTGGAACGCTTTCCTGAAATCTGTCTGTTTATATCATTCAAAGAATCCACCTTCCTCCGCATACTTTCTGACCTTATCCACAGTGGCCGGGCCAACTCCGGGGATAACACCTGGAGTTGCCAGCGATTCCAAAAATTTTTTCAGGCTTCCGCCCTTTTTAGCTGCATTTCGCCCTTCGCTCCTTGCTTTCTCAACCCGATCCTCCACATAATGAACCAACTGCTCATCCGTCATTTTGCGCATTTTGACCGCTTTCTCATGAATCTGACTTTCATCCTGAGTTCTGCGGCAATTTCTTTTTTTCATTCTCCTTACCTTCCTTTCCTGTCTGGCGGCTCTCTGTACTGCCAGAGCTGCCGTTGTATCTATGTATCCTTCTCTGTTTCTCCAGAGCATGCTGCTTCCTCCTTAAATGCCGCCAATTCTGGCATCTGTATTTCATATCTCCGACACATTTCCAGAAAACAGTTCCAGCACATAAAAGCAAACTGTTTGGGCTGTTCTCCCCGCTGTGTTCTTACGGATAAAGCTGCCATCTCACTTTTCTTTCCAAAAGTTTTGCAAACACAGCAGGTATCATACAGTTTCTTTTTCATTTTGGGACTTACCGCTTTGGCTTGGAGCTGTGGAGGGAATTCTCTACGCATATTTTTTTCTCCAACTATTGGAATTAAGCTGTCCTTCATGAATACAGGTATTTGAAACTTATCGCAATGTTTCAATATTTTATCTATCCATTCATTCTTTGGAATTATCTTTGTCTTATTTCTTCCGGTTTCTGCCCCTATAATTACCCACTTGCCCGCTGGACAAAGGATGTGTTCATCAAATAGTCGCAAGTCCTCAAGTAAGGGCTCAACACTCACAAAATTATTTTTATCGCCGTATTTGCTGGCCCAACCTTCGCTATCATTGTTGGTGTACGAAAATCCATACCACATATTCCTTGCAGCCGGAAGCATCCCTTTGTCCTCAAGTTCCCAATATCTTTTTGGGTTTTTTGTTAAAAACAGATAATTATGTATGGGATATTTCTGACAAATACCAAAAATCTCACTGATCCATTCATCTGGTACCCACTCTCCGAATATATCCGCCATAGCTCCAACAAAAATGTTATTTCCCATTTTCAGTTTCTCTAAAGTATTAAAGCGGTACCGATGAAGCGTTGGTTCAAAGCCAAAAGGATAGACCAAAGAATTCCCTGTTTCAGACAGCATAACCTGATCCAAAATATACAGGTTCTTCCCATCTGGCGTCTGCTGGAGCCGATAGTCATTGACTGCCGCTTTATTCCGCTTAATGTCCCCCGAGAATCTCACTGACATTTTCCTGGCATAGCAATATGGGCACCCATGCAGGCATCCTGTTATAGGATTCCATGTGTGATCACACCATTCAATTCCGGACCGATTCATAAGCAGCCCTCCCTCGCAAAACCCAATTCCCTATCTTCCTTCCACTCAATTCCAGCAAAAGTGAGTTTCTGTCCGCACTGATCGCAATATCGTGGCTGATAGAGCGGACCAGCATTTAATACATGATTGCATCTGGGACAATGATGGTTCTCATGTTCTGTTATAACAAATCCATATTTCAAATAAGTGATTTTCCTTGCTATTGGCTTTCTTGCCTTTCTCTTTTTAACCATCTGTGGCTTCCTCCCAATATTCAATTACATATTCTTTCTGTGCGTTATTCCTGCCGGCCTGTTCAGGAACTACCCTGTGTGTGATTTTGGCAGCGTATCCGCACTTTAAAAGAAGTGCCGCTATCTGCAGGCGGTCGTCTTCATTCCATTGTACAGATCCTTTTCTTATGCTTCTAATCATTTGCCTTGCCATATAAAATTACCCTGCCTTTCTATGTTTCCTGACTTTACTGTGCCCCTGAACAGAATCCTGCATCTTCTTTTCAAAAACTTTCACAAAAGCTTTTACGTCCGGCGGCATATCACAATTATGAAGCCCTCTGCACTGAATAACCCTATTGTCCCTATACTCTAATGTAAAATATGATTCCCCCGGAGCTTCTGCCTTTCTGACGAAAAAAATATTGGTTTCCCCGCTTGCCACCCGGCTCACATATCCGCCTACACAATGGTGCAAGGCTTCCCCCTCTGCTTTAATTTCATCTCCGTTTTTAGGAACCATCAGAATCAATCCTTTCCCTTTAATAGAAAAAGCATCTGTCCCCTCATTCTTTTTAAAGATTTCCTCTATGGCCTTTTGTGTTTGCTCCATCCGCTTCCTAGCAAGGGTTTCCTGTCTTTTTCTTTCTGCGGCTGCTCTCTTATTCTGCAATGCCTGATATTCTTTTGCCGTTCTGTCATGAACCTTTTTGAAATTGGTGGGCATATAGATAAACAAGTTATCTAAATCATATTTCAATGCTTTGCACCAATCGAGATATTCCAGCCAATCCCTTGCCATGTTGCGCTTTCTTTCAACACGGGGATCTTCACGTTCCCGGTATCTCATACACGCATAATTGCCACATCCAAAGCTATCTCCCAACGGATACCGTTCACTTTCTTTTCCGATATATTTCACCAATTTGTGAAGTGACACTTTTCGATTTGCCTGTTTCAACAGGTCTGTATTGCACTCAAAGGTTTCATAGTATTCCCTCAGCTGATCCGGTTTTAATTGTAAGCCTATTGTTTGGGCCACCTGAAGCAAGCGTAATTCATCATAGTTGCCATCAATGGACTGCAAAATTTTAGTATTCACCTTATTCAGACCTAAAATTTTATAAATCGTTCCACCTTTCATATTGATTTTTCCGGTAGCTCCATGATATGTAGCGTTGATGATTCCCTTTGCCAGCTGGTTAAGCCCCATCTTGCAGATCCATTCTAATTCCGGGAACTCCAGGAAACGCTGGATGCCGCGCTCATATACAAGTGATATGGTCGGCATATTTTTAGAAAGCGTTTCCAGGGCGGAATATTTCATAGGGGTATGCTCCCATGCCTGTGGTAAATTCCCCGGATATAAAATACATTCTGCACAGGCAATTTTACCTTCATCATGGCACCAGCGCGTTTTTCCAGACTGCTTAAATACTGCGTACTCATACGGATCGCACTTTGGCTTTCCATCCGGAAAGGAGTAAAACTGTCTGGCATATTCCTTTATCCCCTGGGAAACACGCTTATGTCTAATCGTCTGTTCTGGATATTTATGAATCTCACGATAAACATGAAAATACCGCCAGATAAATCCTTCTTTTGTAGGATCTACATATGCAACCCATCTTTCATCCGTAATGCGGTAAGGGAGTTTTCCTTTGGCTTTTATGGTGACCTTGCTTCCACAGAAAGGGCATATTCCTTTTTCATTATTCCTCAAACGAATATCTTTCCTGTTTACCCGACCGATTTTACCGCAATGTGTACATTCGCATTGAGCAACCCCTTTTTCAATCTCCTGGTAAATAAGGTATCTGCTAAAACTCATAGCAGAATCAAAAGCCCATGACCGGAATTCTTCTGGCTCCTGTTTGACCGGATCCATTACCGCATCAATTAAATCTGTTTCTTTTTTATGCTTTGCAGCCAGTCTTATGGCTTTTACTTTTTCCTGGAATCTATGAACCGCATCCCACGGAACTGTTCCATCTTCCTGCCTTGTGTATTCTTTAAAAAATGTTGAGATAAGCTCCTGTTCCTCATTGGAACGAATAAAAATAAGCTCCTTTCGTACAAAGCAATTTTTTTCCTTATCCCACGTTGATTCATATACATTAAATTCGTTCATCATGGAAAAGGATGCCGTAAGCCACTTGACTTTTTCCACTCTCAAATCCTGAGTTATATAATCTTCGTGAGAGAGAAATGTTCTGAAAGCTGCTCCCTCCTTCCCCTTTGCAATGTCTGAAATTTTATAAAAAGTCAGAATTAGTATTCTGTTATCCTCAACCATTTGCGCCGTTACAATATGGCGCATTCCTTTCAGCCGTCCGGCAATCTCTATCATATCTTCACTGGCTTTTTCCCTTGCGATTGCAGATAATTTCCGTTTTTCCATACGAGCCGCCCCCTTACATACCCATCATGGAAAACATATCCATCTGGCCTTCCAAATCTTTATTGTTTCTTCGGGTTCGTTTTTCCTCCGCATTTTCTGCAGGAGCAGGAGATTTTCCCTTTTCCTGTGCTGCCTTATTTTCAGATTTAGGCTTGCCGGTACTGGCCTTTGATTTTGCAGCCCGTTCCGCCGCTTTCTTCTTTGCTTCTTCTGCTTTTTTAGCCTTTTCCGCTTCTTCCGCCTTATCGTCTTTATGGTAATAATCTTCAGCCCATTCATAAACCACTTCGTCACGGACAGCCGCACAATTTCCATTTGCCTGCTTCCTGGCAAGAGAATATACATAACTCAAACATTTCTCCCAAGTTTTATGCTTCTGCAGAATATCCTCCGATAAACCTTTATCATCTTCACACCGGCCCATAAGATATTTAATAATCGGATCCGCAAATGACTTATCCTTGGCATTTTTCAATTCATCTTTGAGCTTTTTTATCGCTCTTTCTTTTACAGCCGCAGCATTTTCAGAAATCTCCGCTGGTGCTGAATGCGTATGCTCCGCTTCCCCAGTTGCACCTTTGTTTCCCTCCGGCTCCCCGTCTTCTTCTGGTATTGATGGTTTATTTTCAGGAGATTCCTCCTGTTCTTCGTAAGTCAATTTTTCCTCTCCGGAAAGATTACTGCCCTTTTCCAGAGATTCATATTCCTTTGTCAATCGCTCATTTGTCACATCAAAAAGCGTATCCCCATCCGAATCATAAAATGCCGTAACCTTATCCCGCCGAAGCACTTTGTATATAACACCGCCTACTTCCAGATCGCATCCCTTGTCAGCCGCTTTGTACCCTATTTTGAAATACTCCTTGACAACTGCGCCCCATTCCGGCCCATATTCATTGCCAGCCTCAGCTTCTTCCGAGAAATGTTTAATCTCCCTTCTTGCCTTAATTCCTTCCCTAGCTTTCTGCCAGGTTTCGGACTGCAGGGCTTTCTTGCTTTCTTCTGACAAGCTGCTGTTTTCAATTCCGCTGATTCCCATATTCAACCTCCTGTTCTTTGAAATCGAAAAACATAAAATAACGCTCTTTTTCCACTGTTTTTTGAGTGGTTCCGGTTCCACTGATATTTTTCAAAAGGCTGAACGCCCTTCTGAAATGCCATACTTCGCTAAAATAAAGTGGTGTATACCAAAACTCCTGCCCCTCTTTCTCTATGGGCATAAGCGGCGATCCCACTATCGGATTTGTCATTGTGTTTGCAATGACGATATATCCGGGACACCCCAAAAGAGAAAGCTGTATATAAGCCATCATGCCAACCACCCGATCAATATCCTGACCAACAAAAAGCACATGATTGTGATAATATACATTCTGGTGCCGCAGCGTATGGACTGCCGCTATCATCATGGCCCCGCCGCCTATACATGGATCGCATATAGAAATCCAACCATCTTTCTCAATCGCTTTCTGGCAATCCCCCATTGTCATTTCAGACATAAGCTGGCAAATATTGTACGGCGTAAAAAACTGCCCTTTCCAATGGTTTCCCAGCTCTAAAGTCATGTACAACTCACCGAGGAAGTCCTGATCGGGTTTTGCCTCTAACTCTTCCACCAGAATGGCGAATAATTGTGCAGGCTTTTCCACACCGCCCAGGCGCTTTATGCACTCTGCATATTCCTTTTCGCGGTTCTCATGCCGCTTCGGTGACTTATCCACGGCATTTGCTATCGAGCAGGCCATAACCGTAATTACATCAGACCAAACCTCCCATGGCTGGCGGGAATAACATAACTCCCGGATGATTTTTACAAATTCCCCTTTGCTCCCCTGAAAGCTTCTTTTTGCATGCCTTTTCATGCCCGTATCTCCTGGCTTAAAAATTTATCAGCCATATTCTCTACTTTTTCCCAGGCTTCTTTTCCGCTAAGTGTTTCCAATAACTCCAAAACAAAATTCCTCTTTCTTAAACCTCCGTTCTCCCTTGCCTGTGTCATAAGATAATCAAACAGTTTATTTTGACTATCTGCATTCAGATAATCGAATTTCAGCAACATCCTGGTAAATGCATTTTCCCAGTAAGCCTCTTTCCGGTCTTCTGGAACCCCTTGCAACACCATTTCGGTAATCTGCTTTTTTCTTTCCTCCACCCCTGTGAACTGAATAATATTATTTTTCATTGCAATTCCTCCATCCGTCACAAAATAACGTGTTGCGTTTTCTTTTCTCCCTCAACATATCACAAATAACGCTATTCGTCAACACAAAAATAACGAATAGAGAGATTTTTTTCTTTTATTGCTTGACTAAATTCTTTTACACGTTATAATATAACGGAAGGGAGGTGCTCCATGCTCAAGTCAAAATTAAAGGTTTTACTTGCCATGCATGACATGAACCAAAAGCAACTTGCAGAGCTTACCGGGGTTAGACCTCAAACAATCACCAACATTGTGAATAATAAAATCAAGCAGATTCCAGTAGAAGCATTGGATTCTATCTGTGAAGTTCTTAATTGTGATGTGTGTGATGTATTTGAGCATATCCCCAACCCCAATCCTGAAAAGGCGGAGAATTAAAGTTCTCCGCTTTTTAATTTTAAGTACAACCATTCTGGAGTGATATTCAGCAACTTCAAACCATTACAAACCATATCCAGAAAAAATCTCCCTGTTTCTCCCAGTTCTATTGGCTCAATATGTTGCAAGAGCTTCTGTGCCATATCCGGGCTTATACACTGTTGAAATGCCTTCTCTTTATCGTTGAAACTCCCAATTTTAGTGTTATATCCTGTAAATGCGGTTCCAAAACGAATGATATACCACGCTTCCAGCAAGTCTATGATTTTGGATACTTCCTGCCTGACTTTTAACGATTTCATGTTAAAATCCTTAGAATCAATATCAAACAAAATATCAAAAGAGAATTTGTTTCCAGAATCATAATCTTTCTGCATATCCTCAATTTCTTTCCCCGCCTGGAATTTATATTTATGGGCTTCAATTCTCTTTTGCAGTTCCATACTCTTGCCAATGTAACTTTTGCCATTGCTTTTATTTTTAATCAAGTAAATCCCTATATCTCCCATATGTCCTCCTGAATAAATGCTTTTCTATGCCCTCCTTCCGGTTCCCATTGACTGATAGAGTTCCTCCAAAAGTTTGTTGATATGTTCCGGGGCTGCTCTTACCACGCTTTCGGGCGCCTGACTTTCTTTGCTCTCAATTTGGCGGACAGGCGGTGTATGGCTTTCAATCATCCGGGTTCTTTCATTTCGCACAAATTCCGGAATCTGTGTCTGCCTCTTTTCTTCTTTCACCATTCCTTCATACATTCGCTGAAAATGCGCCCGGTCTGCCACCGGATTATCGCTGCTGCACAAATTCTGAAACCCCATCCACCATCGGAGATAGTCTGGCCGTACACTTTTCCCGAATTTCTGCAATACTGGGAGGAAACGGGGATGTGCCTATATGTTCCCAAACCGCATTTTCTACCACGGCGGATTCCAGATCTCCCAGCATCCGGTACCAGACTTTCATGGCATATTTATCTGGCAGCACGTTGGAATTGGGATAGGCTGCTTTTATCGCCAACGCAACTGTTTCAAACTCCTGGTCTGTCACTCATTCCACCCCCTGATTGATTCCGCGTATTGCTCCGTAGTCATATTCCGGGCATTGTAACCGACAGCTTTTTTCCCTCCCTTGTCCTGCTCTCTCGCCAGCCAGGAGTTTATAAATCTGCCAATGCCTCGCTTGGTTTTCCGCTTTGTCGGATTTGTCATGAGCCACCCTTTCATACCCCTCATTGCTTGCAGTATATCCACTGCCGGATACAGGTCAGCAAATGTATCAATATCACGCTGAAAAATCAAGTGTTCTTCACCTGTATTCAGAGGGAGCGTTATGATGGGTTGTTCCTCTGGTCCGGAGTCCAGCTCCGGGCAAGTATCTTTCTCTTTTTCTTTATCTGTGTCTTTCTCTATATCTTTTTCTATATCTATATCTGTGTTACCATCTTGTAACAGCAGCGTTACGCCAGTGTTACTTTGTAACGCTTTTTTCTCTCTATACCGTCTTACTCTGGCCGCAGACTCACTCTCGGAACCAACCATTTCCTCACATTGAAGAAGTAAAAATTCATCTTCCCCCATCACCTTAATCAAGCCCTGACGCTCCAAAAATGATAATGTCACCTTCACATTTTCTGGATCTTCATCAAGTTCCAAAGCCAATTCTTCCGGGAAAGTATCCTCTACCCCTTCAAAGTACAGTTTATTTCCTTGCTTTACTGCGGCCAGGAGCATTTTAAGGTAAATAACGGTATATGTATCACCTCCTGCAATTTTTCTTAGCTTTTTGATTTCCTTCTGCTTGAAAAATCCTTCTTTGAGCTGAATCCAGTAATATCTTTTCTCTGCCAATAAACTTACCTCCTGCCCGGAGGGGGATAACCCTCCGGTTATCCCTTAATAAATCACCTTGCTCCCATGCTCTGTCTTCACTACATCAAGATTCTGCAGAAAGCGGGATTTCATGGTCGGATCATGGGTAATCGCCATAATCTTAATATTCCCATACCGTTCCTGAATCGTTTCTAAGGCGTCACAATATGCCTGAATGCCATCCGCATCCAAAAACGGCGGTTCATCAATAAACAGCATGCCAAACTGGACACCTGCAGTTGTAGCTTTAATTTCTGCCAGGGCAAGAATAACAGAGAGGGAAGATTTTACTTTCTCGCCACCTGACTTTGACAAGTAGGGAAGGCTGCTCTTTCCATATTCCTCAATGAAAATATCCAGCGTAACCACTTCTTTTTTACTGTTGCTTTTCAATATCTTCTCAGTTACGAAATCCACACCAAGCTGTCCTCCGGTCATCTGTCCCAGGATATTATTGGCCGTGTTTGACAGCTTCGGAAGAATTGTCCGGATAATCTGATGGGGAATTCCGTCCTGGCTAAAGGAAAGTTTCAAAGCCTCATAATCTGCCGCATCCTCGGCCATATCCGCAATTTCCTCCTGAATAGCAGCTATTCCCTGCCGCATTCTCTGAATTTCACGGATCCTCTGTTCAAAACCACCGATTTTCACCTGAATTTCTTTGACTTTCCGATCAAGACTGTCAATCTCTGTTTGAATATCCTTTACCTGCCGCTCTGCTTCCGCAACCCCAGCAGCAGCCTCCTTTTCCTTGCCGGCCTGTTCCCGTTTTCCGGTAAGCTCCGCTTCAAGCAACTTGATTTCCTCTGACAGTTCCTTTGCTCTCCGTTCCGCATTAGTACGCCTCTCACGAATAACCGGGATTTCATTTTCTTTCTGAAGCCAGACTTTCAATCCTTCCATCCGGTTCTGTATCTTTTCATGCTCCAGATAACTTTCCGCATACTTCCCTTTCTCTGATTCTGCCTCCAAAGCCCTGGATTTCAATTCTGAAAGGTTTTTTTCGGTGTTGCCTATATTAAGTTGTATCCCTTCAATCCGAGCCTTAATTAAGGCAATCTGGCTTTCCCGGCGTTCCAGTTCTCTCAGCTTTTCCGTGTAAATTTCCAGAGAACCGCACTCTCCCCGCAGCGCATCCAGCCTCTCTTCCGAAAAATTCAATTCCCGGATTTCGGCCTCCGCCGCTTCAACAGCTTTTTTTAGAGCTTCCAGGGCTTTATTACGTTCTTCAGCCAGAGTTTCCAGCTTTTTCGGATATAATTCAAATTCTGCCTTTGCGCGTACCGCATCCGCCAGAAATCTGCATGACGCTTTTTCCATATCAATACACCCAGAATCCTCCAAAAGCTCCATGCGCTTTCTAAGAGAATCCTTTTCTGCCAGAAGTGCTCTCTCCTGTTCGTTAAAATATGCCTTTTTGCTGTCAAGCGCCCATGCACAGCGGTTCCTTTTATCCTGCAGATCTGCAGCCTTTCGGGAAAGCGCATACATAGAATCAAGCTGCTTTTTCTTTTCCTGGTATTCCGCTGCTTTGCTTTTGATTTCTTCCTGGTCTTCCTGGGATTCAGCAGACTTCAAACGGCTTTGATACTCTGTAAGCATCTGCCGATAATCCGCAATTACTTTTTCCGATTCGGATATTTGCCCATTTATCCTAGCAAGTTCCGCTGATTTGGCTTCATAAACAGCGGTTCCCTCAATCAACCTCTTTTCCTGTTCCACCAGCGAACGGTATTTACCGGCATTTTCCAGAATCACACTTTCTTCTGCCAAACTCACATCACATGCCTGTACTGTGGATTCCTCAGCCGTTTTTCCGCTCTCTGCAATCTGTTTTTTATTTTCCAAAGAGGAAATATCCACCATGATGGCACGATAGCGTTCCTCCGCTGCCCTTGTGGTTCCCAGATGAAGGTTCGCGTTTTGCAGCTCCAGCTTCTTGATTTGGACTGAACTCTCTACCCCTCGTAGGTCTTCCCTAGCCTCTGCTAGTTCTTCATCCGGCTTTCCAAAGGCAAGAATATTATCTGACTGGACTTTAATAGTCTGCTTCTTCCCAGCGATCCGCCGGTTATAATCCGCCGCCTGGTCCCTTGCTTTTTCCTCCATGCTGCTATAAATCCCCAGCCCCAAAAGGTTGGACAGGATTACCATGCGTTCCTCTTTTTTCGCCTGCAGAAACAATCCATACTGATCCTGCATGATAAGGGCACAGCTCTTAAAGGTCATGCTGTCAACGCCGATCAGACGCTCAATATCCGCCTGTGTATCGTTAAATTTTTCCTGTGAACGGTCTTCCCATTCTCCGGCCACCAGCTCCGCAAGGTTCAAAGTCCCCTTTCCGGATTTTGCCCTCGTTCTGGTTATGCGGTACACCTTATCACCAATGGAAAAAGTGAATGCTATGTACCCGGAACGTACCCCTTCATCATTTCTCAGCCACGGAACCTTTACTGATGTACTTTTCCCCTCCCTGGGCTCCTCATAAATACAATCAATAATGGCATCCATAAAGAGGGAAGATTTGCCAGCTCCGTTCTGTCCGTTTATGGTACAAAACTGAATGTCCTCAAAAGAAAATTTTTCCTCAGCATAAGCCCGGTAATTTTTCACTTCAATTTCAATGGGCACAAACATTCCGGCAAAAGCCGTACCTGTTTCCGCTGCCATTGCTTCAGCGATAATCGGCCTTGCTTTCAAAATCAGACGTTCAATCTCTTCCGGCTCCATTCCCTTTTCTTCCAGATAGGCTTTTAGATTTACTTCCGGATCTGTTTCTCTGGATAAGTCGGTTCGATCTGCAGATGCTTCTATTCTTTCCGGCGTCACGCCTGCTACCCAAAAAGCCCCATCCTCATACAAAACATTTGACACAATATTTTCGTTGAAAGCCTTCTTTTTTTCTGCGGAGCATTCGTATAATATCCGGACAATCTTATTTGCCACGGCGCCATTCCAGCGCCAGTAATTCATAGCCACTTCATCCATGTGGCCATAGATAATTGCTGTAATATCTGTATCGGTAAACCGAAATGTGATAAACTCTCGGTAAGGAGTCTTCACAAATTCGGAATCCGTAAAAATCAAGCCCTCCCGACCAAACGCTCCCTGTTCGGCATGATGAATCCAGAACCCCCGTTCCTGCCCTTCATCATTGAAATTATTAGCATTGATGGAACCAGAATAATATACATTGTCAAATCCAGTCACCAACTGCGGCCTGTGTATATGCCCTAAAACCACCAAATTAAAATCCGCGGCTGATAACGCCTCCGGCGGTATAATCGGCTCAAATTGGGTAAGGAGCTGTGACTGTCCGCTTTCTGTATTGCACCCTGGAACTGTATAATGTGCCATTAAGACCGTCGGCCGATCTCCACGGCAATGTGTCCGAAGTCCCATCACAATCTTGCCAAGTTCCTGGGAAAACACTTCATTTTCTTCCTCTTTTCCCAAACCGGGAAACTTTGCCCGGTATACGCCCCGGTCAAATCCCGGAAGGACTGCAATATCTGCGTATTCCGTCTGAACCACTTCCGGATTGATAACGATATGAACGTTATAGAAACTGGAAAAATGCGCTTCCAGGACTTTAAACTGTCCCTCTCCGTCATGGTTCGGAGTACCTTTCATGATAACCACATGCCCGGAAGCCGCAGCCAGACGGGTAATAATCTCAATCGCTGTTACCACCTCATCACAGCAGCGGTCACTCCATGTCTTGCCAGTGTGAAAAATATCCCCCGGTACAAGCACCAGCTCTGGGCGCTCCTGTTCCGCGCGTTCCGCCATAAATTCAAGGCAGTGCTTTGTGTCCAGGGAGCGGAGATTCACTCCCTCCCTTTCCGGTCCCTTAAAATTGCCGATATGCCAATCTCCTGAATGGAAAATCTTCATTTATGATTCCTCGCTTTCTCCGCTAAGTCAGTTAATTTGGGAAGTAACATTGTAAACTGTTCCTCTGCTATCCCACAGAAATCAATCCCATCTCTACCCCACGTTTCGCCTACAAACAAAATATTTCCCGTAATCGCCCATCCATGTTTATCTGATTCATACAAATAGCTGCCAACCAAATTATCATCCAGATCATGATAAAGGGCTTCTTCATCCATCAACATACTGACACAACTGCCTTTTTGCTTTCCAGCCTTGCCAGAAGCCCCCAGTTCTGTGTATAACCGCTTTGGCATAACATGCTCATATAATTCACAGCATGGACCAATCAGTTCACGCAATACTCGGTTCTGTTCGGAATATGAGCCTTCTGGAAAATCATGGACAGAAACTTCATTATCTGTACTAATTCTGATAATCTTCATTATCTCTGTCCCCCTCTCTGCTCGCTCTTTACAATGCGCTGGCACTTATAGCAAAGTGGACGCCCAAAATTTTCACTGGAATATCTCCATACCTCTTTCGATACGACAATTCCACATTTATCACAGCAAAAATCATTCTTGCGATCCGCTTCTGTCATTACCCGGCTCGCTCCCTGTGGGGGATTCTGACTTTGCTGCCGTTGTGCTGGCTGTGATTCTGCTGGCTGCTGTGGTTCTGGTGCCGATTCCTTTTGAATCTGTCCCGTTTCACATACATCTGCAGGAATATCCACTTCATCATCTGCCACAGGAATGGAGATTGTCTGCACAACCGGCTGGACATTTCCAAACAGATTCCCCACGCTCTGCATTGCCTGTTGTAACAACATCTGCTTAACTAACGGATCGTTATAATCCGGTGAGAAAGAAGTCCTTGCCACTGCAAAGGGCTTTTTCAGTTCGTCAATGGTGTAAGTACCCTTAATTCCCAAAAGGTCCCTAATAACCCTCAGGATAGCTCCTGTGGCAGCTTTCTGCGGAGCATTGGCCCGTAATTGTGTCATGGCGTCAAGCAGGCTGTTTTCGATATATTTTCCTCTTTCCTGTTCAACCACCATATATAATTTGATAGGGTATCCTTTATCGTTTGTCCGACCAGTATCCACCCACTTTCCCGCATATTTTTTGGAAGCTTCTGTGGCTGCTTTATAATCTAAAATTCCTCTTTCTGCCTTTTCTTCGTAAGCCAAACGATATTTCTTTTCCTCTGTGGCTAAATCGATCACTTTGAAATTGTTGCTGGTTCGCACACTTCCGTCAGGAAGCCGGATTGCGCCAAACGCGCTTGCCTTCCATGTGTTTTCATCTACCTTCGACACATCACCAGCACCAGGGCCAAACTGAATCCCGGCCTCAGTAGCCAGCCTTTGAAGAAACGGTTTTGTCAGGGAATACAAATCCTCCCACCGATTATTGATGCTCCGGGAACCTACTTTGAAAATCTGTGACGCCCGTTCATCCGTATCCACGTAAAGCAGGGAAACACTCATTTTGTAAAAGGGGTTAATCTGCTGAGTTTCCACAAACGGAATCGCAAGATTGTAGTTATTCCTCTGGGCGAGGACATTCTGAATTGATAAATCACTCACTTTTTTCAACCTCCATATTGATTTATTTGCATTTCCATGCTACAATATGGGTGTTCAGGGAGTGTTCTGGCAAATTGCCGAACGCTCTTTTTCCATATTTCGCATGTTTATTGCCACTGTTTCTCACGCTCCTTTACATAGCGTCTGCGTTTTTACCCCCCGCACAAGGAATAGCAGTTGAGGTAGCTGTCATATGTAACCATATCCATTAGAGTCATTCCATCCGATTCCCCCACAACAGCATCCAGGCTGATGGTCTTAATCCTGCGATCTGCCTTTTTAAGCTCATTGCCGATATAAGCCCGCATTGCCTGTTTCGCTATTGTAGAAAAACTATATTCATGCAGTTCATTCCTTGCATGCCATGACTTGACTGCTTTCAAATAACCTATGGCAGCCACATCGTAATACTCTGAAAGACTGTAATTACTGATCCGGAAAAACCAATCAATTACCCAGTGATTTTCTTCCGCAAACCTCTGTTCCTCTTGTGTCAGCGGTGTAAGTTTTTGATAAGTTCTCATATGTAACACCCCCGTGAAATAATTTTTGAATCCCTCCTAGCACCTTATATACCCCATAAAACACAAATGGTATTATGAGATATTCCCCGCCATAGGCTTTATACCCCCTTTGGATAAACGCCTGTTCTATGGACCACACTGAACACAGATACGTCAAAGCAACCGCTCCGAGCAGCCTGAGTACGTGCGGCGCCGCTTTTTTAATGAATCGTCTGGTCGCCTGCCATTTGCCCTTTCGCACTTTGGACAGATATACCCGGACTTTGGAATCTTCTGTAATACACTGACATTCCATGATAATCCACACATTACACACCGCGCCTTCATCCGACACCAGCCTTTTCCTCTTTATCAATCCGGTTAAGCTCCCGGACAATGGCAAGGATAAGGTCTTCTTCATCAATACAGTGCCAAGAAATAGGGGCTTTGGAACTATCCAGAGCTGCCAGTATTCGCTCCGCTTTTTTTCTGTTCTCCATCTCATACCTCTAACCTTTCCAGGGGCCAGTTGAACGTAAACTGATCGCTCCCTGCCTCCTTCTTATAAAAACTTTCCCTGCGCTCTGCTTCCCGCTTCGCTTCTT